>CAZYGK010000201.1:0-5150 GCA_964647355.1 uncultured Flavobacteriaceae bacterium
TGTGTTCTCAATGATTTATCGTACCTGAGGCCACGGTTCCCCGGACACTACTGGTCATGTCCCCTTATTATCTGACCTAGTGACGATAGGGAATGTCGGAAACGGTCACAGTCACACCTTGTGTAGGACAAGTCTTTGCAACAAGTTCATTCGCGACGCGCTGGGCTGCGTCATGATCAGCGTTAGGGCCCACGATGATTTCTCGAAGTGCTGCTGGTTCGGGGGATCGCCAATCAAACTCCGTGTAACGCTTCCCGCCTGGATGGGTCTTGATTGAATTCGACACAGGTGGTTCAGGATGTAATTCCAAGAGTCGAAACTCAGACTGCTTTTTGAACGCCTCGTTCTTGAACAGTAGTGCCGCTCGCACCGCCAAGATGGAGATGCGAGACGACGCTTGCGTCATGAACTGCAGGGCGATGGGTCTATCGAGATTCTCAGCGCGAGCCCTCGGCGCCGATAAACATGGCAATGTGGATGTCATGATGCGCCGCTGTAAGCGGTCGATCGAGGCATCGTCATAGGTGACGGGGAATGAAAGCCGATCAAACGCGTCAGCCACGACGCCCGCCGTGTGCGCGCGCACCAAAGCCGCGCGATCGAACACGAGACCATACCCTTTGCCGTCGCCAGCAAACTCGATCCAGTTGCCGAGATCATCGGGCACCCTTCCAAAGCAGGCAATGAAGTAGTTCGCAGACTGAGCCAGCTTTGTCTGGAAGTGAGCAAATCCCTTTGCGAACATTTTGACTTCGTTCTTCGCGTTAGCTTGCGCGGCAGCGACAGCAACCGCGTTGTTCGCAAATCCAAGGCCATGTCGCAGCTCAGATATGTCAGTCTGAGAAAAGATATCGGTCTGCCAAATGACGCCACTTTCAAGGATGCCGCGAAGCCCAGCTTCGTCCGTATAATGGCAAACTCTAGGAGTGGTGATCTCGCCGATCATGCGTTCCACTTCGGCAATGAGTTCGCCTTCCGCCAAATCGTGGTACTTTTGGATGGCCTCGATCAAATCCTGCGGGATCGCAGTTTCATCCATGATCTTGTCACCTCATTCAAATCTGGTGTTTTCGGCGCGGTCCTCTTCCAACTCCCTTCGACGCTCTGCCTCGACGCTGGCTTGCAATTCCAACTTGGCCTTCACTAGAGCGGTTGCAAGTGTCGGATCTTCCACTTGTAGCGAGTTCAGAAGGTTGAGCCGTCCTTCGAGTTTGGTCGCGAGAGACCCGCTCCATCCACCCGGATATAAGCGCTTCACCATCGCGTCGAATACCAGGCTTGAATCTGGCGCGTTTTCGAGCAGCTTTGCGAAAACAGGCGTCCACTCTTCAAGCTTGCCTTCTTCTGGCCGCTTGAAAAGCGTGACCATTGACGCTGCGAGTGGGTATCTCGTGGCCGGATCCTGATCGCACCATGCAATAAGCGTTGCATCCGGCACAGCATCTAGTACGGGCTGCCTGGTCAGCCGAAGGTTATGGATCAGATTCTCACCGTCACGACGTCGCTTAGCGTCAGCAGGAAAGAGCGCGTCGAGTACTGAAGTCGGGTGAATCTTGAGAAGTGCTCGCGTTAGGCCATCGTAATTTTGAATCACGATGTCACGTCTCGCTGATGCAGCCACCAGCTTGCCGCAGAGACCTTCGACTGCGGAAGCGCCATTCGGGCTTGCAAGGCACGCCTTTGCCACGCCCCCCAGATCATAGTCTTCCGTCTGGTGGGCGTCACCCCTGCCAAATTCGAACTTCGCGAGCACGGTCCGACCGGCTTCCAGCACACAGCGATCCAGCTCCTTTTTGTCGGATCGATCCAAATGCAAACGCATCGCGACAATCCGAAGCGCAACCTGCGTGCCGCCAGGCGCGTGCGCAATCGCCGCAATCAGATCGAGGAAATCTGGACCTGGAATAGCGGCGCATACGCGGCCATACACAAAGCTATAGAAAGTGGTGACTTCAGAATCGCCGAGAGCAAGCGCGCGGTGCAGTCGAGCGAGCGCACGCGCGTCAATTGTCAAGCCGGCCTGCAGCCGCGGGAACCAGGGCCCCAACGGCTCTCCCTCAAGCGCCTCGTCAAGAACTATATCAGCCAGATCCGCGTCCCGCCTCTGCATTCCCGTGAGATAGCCGATCACAAGACCCAAGGAGTTTTTGGTTGCCGCAAACCGCGCAACGATGCTGCTCCACTTAGCTCTGAGGTCATCAGTTGTTTCAGCGAGCGCTTCCCCAAATGTCACCACATTCGGGTTATCACTCACGACCAGTTCCGGAAGAAGCGCCTCCAGCACCGTGTCGTTGTGTGCCACTTGTTGGCCCAACCCCTTGACCGTCGCTGTCAAGCGAGCCGCACGGGCTGTCAGGTCCGCGACAGAATCCGTTTCATCCTCATCGTCGTCAATGGCGTCCGTGCCTGCGCGGCGTCCGCCGATAACAAGTCCTCGAACTTTGCTCTCAATGTCCTTAGGTCGGAGAATTTCATCCAACGCTTCAAGCCGCGCGCGAAGGGACGGCTCAAGTCCCTTGCCGTCATAGCGAAGCGTCTGGCGAGTGGCGATCCATCCGTCGGGCCAAAAGGTCTCGCTTGCGATACTTCGGACCAAGGCATCCAGTTCCTCGGCACATCCGGAATCTCGAAACAGGCTTCGAAATTCGGCCGCAACAACGCGACGCACGTCTTCCTTTGCAGGGACCTGGGACAATGAAACCCGGCTCGCCAGTTTGAGGACCTCTTTGAACCAGGTGCGCACCTCGTTCTGGCGTGGGAAGTACCCGTAGTTACGAGAGCGAGCGCCGAAGGCAAATTCATGCGTCGTGGTGAAATGACTCGCCTTCATCAATGCTTGCAGCGTTTTCACACCAAGCGCTCGCGTGACCTCGTCCGTCGAGGTGAGCAGCCCCTCTGCGACGCGTACGCGCATGTTTATTGGTGCATGTGTTCCAGAAAAGACGATATGGAACAGCGAAGCCAAAGTGTTTCTGGATTCGTCCTGACTCTCGTTGTCGGACGGAAGCGACGCGAACCTCACGAGCAGCGCGACGGCGCGTTCAAAAAGTGCCGGCTCATATGCTAGGGAGCGCAAGAGCCGCACGAGATACGTGTTGTCACGCAGCGTGTTTTCATCGGCATCTAGAATTGAGATTTCAAGGTACGAGAGCACCGCTTCAGGTATGACCGGCGCTATGTTTGTCAACACTTGCCGTTCAAGGTCTGTAAGACGTGTTAAGTCGCTTCGCTTAGCAGGCCTCCTCGCGCAAGCCAACCCCGAACGATCGCCTTCGCTTCGTCAGAGTCGTCAAGGTAGCCCAGGCGCCGCGAAAAAGATCTTACAAGTCTCTCGGATGCTGCTCCCAAAAATTCCGTAATCCTTACCGCCGGAATGGTGTGAAGCGCTCTTTTGGCGAGGCGGTTAGCAATGGCATGAGGTAACACTGCCCGCCATTGCGCGCGGGCTTGCAAAAGGTCGCGTCTCTTGAGTTCGGCAGCGCCGTGGTAAAGTTCGTCAGCTGTCTTTCTAATCAGATTTCCGAGAAGCGGAAGCTCGGCACCCTCGCCGTCGAGTTTTTCTCCTTCAAACGAATACACCAGTGAACAAGCCTGCGCGATTAGATGAAGCGATTCATCAGGGTCGTGGCGTTGTTGAAACAGGCGCTTGAAAAGCTCCTCCTCACCCAACCCAGCGATGGTTTCGGTCTTCCCGATGCGAGACGCCAAGGCCAGGGCAATGCGGGCGTTCCCTCCCGAGAAGTCCGCAATTGTGAGAGCATCGGTTTTGGATAGGTTGGGATAGCGACGGCAGACAAGTTTCTCGACTAGCGGTATCGACGACACATCCAGTGTGAATACGTCCGTACCCTCAGGTTGATCCTCGCGAATGTCGTATTCGATAGTCATTACGCTAATTGTCGAACCCTCGGAACGTGCAATCTCTGAGAGTTGTCGATGGAGTTCTGGCGAACAGTTATCTACGATAACAATTGCGCGCGTCTGGCCCGCGACAAGATCTGAACACAATCCAGTCGGTGGTGGGTCTGGTTGATCAGCAACATTAGTGTAGATCGCAATCGATGGGTCGAGAGGTGTGTTCCCGAAAGCAGCATCGAACAACGCTTCGGCAAGACGTGTTTTGCCGACGCCCGAGAGCCCCACGAGCCGCGCGACAGTCCCCTGGATGTTCAGAATCTGGCGAATTCGATTAATGCCGTCGACGGTTGAAACGCCATCCCCTTCCTCTTTATGGCCTGTGCGGATGCGGGCTTGCTCATCAATGAGAAAACTCGCGTCAACGCCCGCAGGGGTCAGGGACCACGGACCAAATGCCTGCCACCCGGGCACTGCTTTGCCGATACGGGAGCGCACCCAAGGAATAAGACCTGCATGGTCGCGAACCCAGGTCGCAATCCGACCGCGATCATAGAAATCAAGTTTCAGCTTGCCGTCCGCAGATGAGCCCTTGATCGCTTCAAACATGGCGTTGCGTCGGCTTGTCAACACGGAGTCGGAAGTCGAGCCGGCGGAGACGATAATATAGGCGCCGGTAGCATCTCCGAGTTCGACGATGACAGGTCGCAGAACGCCATCGGGCTTCATTTCTTCGAGAATCTTGCTTCTCGGCATGTCCGGCGTTTTGACTTGAAAGCCGGTTTGGGCTGTCGGAACGAAACCTGTGATGACGGTTCCGACCGGGAGGGATACACGAACATCGAGGCCACCATCCTTGGCCGTCTGAGCGCCACCCCAAGTGACCGCAGACGTTGCCAAGCCCCGACGACGCATTTCTGCCTCGCACAGGCGCCCAATGAGGGTGCGCAGGTCATCATCTCCCAACAGAGAGATGTCATCGCTAGTGATTTCAAACATAAGTAGAGGGTAGTGAGGCCTATTCGTTGGGTCAATTTGCGAAATACGGCGACAGGTAATGGTGTCCCCACGGGAGGGGCCTTCCGGGACGTCAGTGATCGACGACGGTGGCAAGGCGGATACGCGCCAAACAGCTCACCGTCCCCGCCCCCCCGCCGCGCTGCATCACCCGTGCGCGCGCCCCGCACCCTTCGACAGGCCCCACGTCGGCGGCATCAGCGGGTGTTCGCGCAGGATCTCCTCGCCCTTCAGCTTCCACATGCGCTGGTACACATAGAACGGCGCGCTGGGGTAGA
>CAZYGK010000202.1:0-5064 GCA_964647355.1 uncultured Flavobacteriaceae bacterium
GTCGATGCCGACGAGATCCTGCCGCGCGATTTCCTCTCGCGGCTGGTGCCGCGCATGCTGGCCGATCCGCAGTGCGGCTTCATCCAAGCGAACCACCGCTGTGTGGACGATGCCGAGAACGCGCTCAAGAGCGACATGCGCATCGGCATCGACGTGCATTGGCGCTGGTATCAGCCTCTGCGCAATCGCTACGGGTTCGTGATGTTCCTGGGCCACGGCGCGCTGCTGCGCCGGCAATGCTGGAAAGAGATCGGCGGCTTCCCGGAAATCGTGTCCGAAGATCTGGGCTATGCGATCGCGATCCGCGAGCGCGGCTATTTCGGCACGTTCGCCGAAGATGTCGTATGCCTTGAGGAGTTTCCCGAGACGGTGCGGGCGTTCCGCGTGCGCCACGTGAAGTGGACGCGCGGCACGTGCGAGTTCCTGCATCAATGGACGTGGCGCATCCTGAAGGCGCCCCGGATGAGCTGGACCGAGAAGCTCGACATCCTGTTTCCGACGATGAACCTGCCGCTTACGTTCTTCTTCTTCCTGTTCATGATCAACGCGAGCATCGTGCTGCCCGCACTCTTGGGCGAAACGCGGATCATGACGATCGAGCTTGGGTCGACGGAGTTGCTATTGCCCGTGATCACGATCCCGGCAGCGATGACGCACCTGTTCACATGGGACTTCTACCTTGTGACCATCGCCTGTCTTGTAGGCCCGGTGCTGTGCTTCATTGCGGAGCTGTGGCGCAAGCCCGCTACGCTCGTGCGCTTCCTCGCGCACTCGACGGCGCTCTACGCGTCGCTCAGCCCGCTCTCGGCGATATCGGTGATCGGCTATGGGGTGACCGGCAAGGCGCGCTTCCTCGTGACGGGCGACAAGAGTCGCGCGGACGCGTCAGGCCCCTCGCGCACGTTGCGACAGAGCGTTGCGAAGTTTTTCGGCGAGACGCATCCGGACTCGCCCGGCGTGCGCGCGTTCGAGTTCGCGGCTGCGGCCGTATTCCTGGTCGCCGCCGTGATGAGCTTCCAAGTGGCGCTGCTCGGGCTTGCCATCGGCTTCTTCATGCTGCCGTTGATGCACGTCACCGGCTGGGACTACGGCCCGTTCCGAACGATCGCCTGGGTGCCGTTCCTTCTCATCCTTGCCGGCATTCCCCTCGGCGGCCTCGGCCTCTTCGGAGTGCAGCCGGTGATGTTCGGGTTCGGGTTTCACTTCTGACAGCCGCAGTCGCGCGCTTAGCGCGCGACTGCCGCGATCCAGGCTTCGAGTGCGGCCGCATCGGCAACATCGCCGTCGTAGGTCACCGCTGGGGCGAAGGGACCGATCTCGTAGGGCGAACTCGGCGAGAAGGCCTGGAGCGTCGAGAAGTACGAGCGGCCGGAAGGCAATCGGTCTTCGCGCACTTCGAAGTAAGCTGTACCGGCATCCGTCGCTTGGCCGACATGAAGTGCGCCAAGCTTGCGAAAGCGGTCCGTCACCAGCAGGCATGAGCTGAAACAAGCGTTGTCCGTGAGCAGCACAATGCGTCCCTTCGCGGCTTGCGGCGGCAGTTCGGCGCCGGCGGGCGCGGCGCCGTTGCCCCTGCCGCAGTCGATCGGGCCCGTGAAGCCGCTCGTCCGGCTTTCTGCCGCCTTGAGTTGGCGTTCGATCTCGCGCGCGAAGTCGGGTGAGTCCTTCTGGAAGCGTTCGACATACTGCCGCATCGTCGCGAGGTTGCGGGGCGAAATGCGCCAAACCGTGTTGCACCCGCGCGTGGAGGGATTGCGCTGCAAGGCGTCGAAACGCGCGCTGCCGAAAAGCTCGACGGCTATCTGATCGCCGTAACCGCTATTGCCGCCGCCGTTGCCGCGCATGTCGAGCACGACGATCGGTGCCGCGAGCAACTCGTTGAGTTGCGCTTTGACTTGCTGCACGACGGCGGGGGCACTGTCGTCGAGCGCTTGCAGTGCGATCCACTTGCCGCCGGCAAACGACCGCACGCCAAAGCCCGCAGCGCCGCGGTTCAGCGCGGGCACGATGCGAGGGCGCAGATCCGCACGCTTGATCGACCGCCAAGCGAGCATCACGTCGCGGCGCGTGCCACCCGCTTCGAACGTGCATGTCTTCGGACGCGGCGCAAACGGGTTGGCGAAGTCGACGAGCAGAACCGGCGCATTCTGAATGCGCTGCGCCTCGATCGACCAGACCGCGCGGAAGCCGCCGAGGCGTGCTTCGGCGAGCTTATCCACGTCGACACCGTCGCAAGCCAGAAGACCTGCGCCCTTCAACGAGGGCCCTTCCGGCGCATCGTGATCCACAACGACATACCGATTGCCGCGCCGGCTCACGATCAGGCCCGCCCAGTCGACCGTTTCGCTGGGCTCGTGCGCACGCGACCAGATGTGCTTGTCGCCGGCCGCCACGGCAAAGCCGGCAAGCACCGCAAGATAGCCGCCTTGGGTCGTCACTTGCTGTGACCGCGAGAGCGCAAGCGTGCGTGCGGCCTCGATGCGGGCACGGAACGCACGGTCGCCGATCTCGGCGGAAAGCGCGGGATGATCTTCGTTCAGGATGCGATAAGCGGCCTCGACGTCGCCTTGCGTCAGCGCCGCCCATTCGGCCGGCGTCGGCTCGGCACCGGCCCGCTCAACGGCCCCAAACAGCGCGCAGATCGCGACCAACACCGTCGCACGGAACATGGCACCCCTCCCCCAACCAGCCGCAAGCCTAACAAGAGGCACGGCCGCCGCCAACGCTTGTTGCCCCATCGCCGCACGCGACCGCGTTCGCTTTCTCGTGAACGGTCTCAAAGAGTCGACCTCTTGAAACACGGCTCAGCGTTGCGCTACCGGCTCAACCCGCGCGTCCGAAGCCACTCGTCCCGCAGCATCGAATAGTAGACGCTGTCGTAGTAGACCCCGTCGAGCAGGAACGATTCCCGCGCCACGCCTTCCGCTGCGAACCCGCATTTCTGTGCCACGCGCACCGACCCGTGATTGTTCGGGTCGATCTCGAGCCAAATCCTGTGCAGGTTCAGCGTGCCGAACCCGTGATCGAGCGCGGCGTTGATCGCTTCGCTCACAAAGCCCTGTCCCCACATCCGCTTGTCCAGGATGTAGCCGAGCCCCGCCATGCCGTCCTGCTGCCGGTAGAAATTGACGACGCCGACCGTCTGCCCCTCGCGCACGATCGCAAACGATGACTGCGGCGCGTTCTGCGGGGGCAGATTGCCGGCGATGATCTCATGCATCTGGGCCAGCGTTTCGATCGGCCTGAACGCCCAATAGCGCAACGTCTCTTCATCACGAAACAGCGGCAGCAGCGCCTGCGCATCCGACAGCCGCATCGGCCGCAACACCAACCGTGCGGTCTTCAGCACCGGCCCGTCCGCTTCGATCGGCGCCGCCGGTCCCTTAAGCTCGACGGTCGTACCGAACGGATCGCGAATATAGATCGACGGTCCGTCGCCCTGCGCACCGTAGCGGATACCCTTTTCGCCGATCGTGACGCCCCGTTCGCGCAAGTAAGCGTCGATCGCGGCCTCGTCGAACGGATCGATCCGGATGCAGATGTGATCGACATTGACGGCATCCGGCGAAAACGCGCGCGCGCCCTGCGCCTTCGCCATGGCCCCGTTCAGATCGACAAGATCGATAAGCGACGCGCCGACCCTGAGCTGCACCATGCCGAGCCGGTCCAAGGTCCGCTCGACCTGCGCGCCAAGCACGTCGCGATAGAAGCCGAGCGCCTGCGCCATGTCGGGCACACGCAGCACGACGTGGTCAAGCCCGCCGAGCTTGAACGGCGCGCCGCTCACCCGCCGAACAGACGTTGCCAGACCGAGTAGCCGAGCAGCGTCGCGCCGGTGAGGAAAATGAAACCGCCAGATGCCTGGTTCATGCGCTTCAGTGTGCCCTGCTCGATCGTCTGGTGCCAATAACTGGTGATCATCGTGACCACAGCCCACCACAGAATCGAGCCCAGAAACGCCGCGAGCACCATTATGAACGTCGCAAACGGACTGACGTGATAGTCGACGACTTCGCGGAACGCACCGAACATGGTCGCGAACCCGACCATCGTCGCGGGGTTTGTGATCGTCAGCGCAAAGGTCGCGGCAAAGCCGCCGGCAAGTTTGCCGACCGAGCCCGACTGCATGCTGCCGTCCGGGTTGCGCAGGATCTCGGGTGGTGTCGCATAAATGAACACGCGCGCACCGTAGAACATGAGGATTGCCGCGCTTGCGAGCTGCAAAGGCGCGCCCATGTCCTGGATCGCGTCGAATACCCATTTGACGCCGAAGCCCGCAACCACCGCAAATACGCCGTCGCCGATCGCGGCCCCTAGTCCCGCCAAGAACCCGTTCACCGGCCCATAAGAAAGCGTGCGGCGGATGCAGATGATGTTCGCAGGCCCGATCGGCGCGGCGGCAATAATGCCGATCACGAGCCCGCCACCGATCAGCAACAGCCAGTCAATTCCATTGTCCACTGGCGCCGGGCCCCCGGGGTCAAAAACGCGCGCGATAATAGCGACTTCGGCTTGAGCCCGAAATCGCTATCGCTCCCGCAAAAGGTGGCCGACGCTGGTTAACAAGTCCTAACGCTGCACGTCGACGACGATGCGTCCCTTAACTTGGCCCTTCAGAATCAGAGGCCCGAGCTCAAGCACGTCCTGTAGGCGTACCGTCCTTACGCCGCTTGCAAGTTTTGCCAGGTCGAGATCGCGCCCAAGCCGCTCCCAAGCTTTCGCGCGCCGCGGCATCGGGCAGTAGACGGACTCGATCCCGGCGAGCGTTACGCCGCGCAAGATGAACGGTGCGACCGAGGACGGCAGATCCATGCCCTGCGCCAGCCCGCACGCCGCAACCGCACCGCCATAGCTCGTGCCCGCCAAGACATTCGCGAGCGTCTTCGAGCCGACGGAATCGACCGCACCTGCCCAGCGCTCTTTGGCGAGCGGCCGCACGTCGCCCGAAAGCTCCGCCCGATCGATCACCTCGGCCGCGCCAAGCCCGCGCAGATAGTCCCCCTCGTTCATGCGCCCCGTGGACGCAACGACCCGAAACCCAAGTTTCGCCAGCAAAACAATGGC
>CAZYGK010000203.1:0-5055 GCA_964647355.1 uncultured Flavobacteriaceae bacterium
CCCATGACCACCGCGCTCTTCACCCATTCCGCCTGCCTATATCACGAAACCCCGCCCGGCCACCCGGAGTCGTCCGACCGCTTGCGTGCCGTGCTGCACGCGCTGGAGGACGAGGCGTTTCAATACCTCGCCCGCGAAGAGGCCCCGCCGGCCGCCCGCGAAGAGATCACCCGCGTGCACCCCGCCTATTACGTGGACGCGGTGATGAAGGCGGTGCCGGAAACGGGCTACGGCTCGCTCGATCCCGACACGCATCTGTCGCCAGGTTCGGGTGAGGCGATGCTGCGCGCGGCCGGCGCCGTCGTCGCCGCGGTCGACCGCGTGATGTCGGGCAGGGTGCAAAACGCCTTCTGCGCCGTGCGCCCGCCCGGCCACCACGCCGAGCCGACGCGCGCGATGGGCTTTTGCATGTTCAACAACGTCGCGATCGGCGCGCTGCACGCCCGCGCGCGCCACGGCCTGAAGCGCATCGCCGTCGTCGACTTCGACGTCCACCACGGCAACGGCACGCAAGCGATGTTCGAAGAGGACCCCGACCTGTTCTTCGCCTCGAGCCACCAAATGCCGCTCTACCCCGGCACCGGCCGCCCGCAAGAACGCGGCCGCGCGCACAACATCGTCAACGCCGCCCTAGACCCCGGCGCCAGCAGCCACGAATTCCGCCAAGCCTGGGACAACGACGTGCTCCCGAAACTCGAAGCGTTCGGCCCCGACTTCATCCTGATCAGCGCCGGCTTCGACGCCCACCGAAGAGACCCGCTCGCCAACCTGAACCTGGTGGAAGCCGACTACGCGTGGGTGACGAGCAAGCTCTGCGCCATCGCCAAAACCAAATGCGCCGGCCGCATCGTCTCAACCCTCGAAGGTGGCTACGACCTGAAGGCGCTCGCGGACTCGGCAGCCGCCCACGTGAAGGCGCTGATGGCGGGTTAGTGTAGGAGATTGTCGCGTATCCCCTGACTCTTGCTTCTCCGCAGGTACTCAATGCTCGATTTCAAAGGTGTCGTCTACTACCAGACAAATACATGGCCTGATCATGGCTTGCTTCTGAACGACGAGGCGCACTTGGTCCCGGCATTCGCGCGATATCTCTACCCTGACGGCGTGTTCTGCGAAATCGAACGGCTTTTGGGAAGTCGGGAGTTTCCTGGTGGCTCGTACGTTGGGCACATGACTCTCATTGCGATCTGCTGTGCAATTGACTCCGTTGCAGCATTTGCCGATGGGGCCGAGCGAGGCGCTGCTGGCGTAAGATCGCGTTTCCTGTCGTTCGTGACCACGTACTTCCCGAAGCGGTATGCATCGAATGCGAGAGATGTTTTCGAACTGCTTCGTTGCGACGGCGTGCACGAGTGGTACCTGCAGCGCGCAACGATTAGCAGCGTCCCAAACGATCCCAAACACCTAACGGGATCCTTGTATGTTTCGCTTCCAGATTTGTTTCGCGATTTGAGAGGTGGGTTTGAGTCGTACGCTCAAGCACTCGAACGAGATGCGGGGTTGCGTACAAAATTCCTCGCTCGTTACCGGAGCGTTCGATAGGTCAGGAATTGGGGGATTACGTAACTTGACTGAAAAATTATGGCGTCGCGCGCACCCGCCAAGACAAGGATGCAACTAATCTGCGCCACACCCGTAATATCGGTATCGAGAGGACGTCGAGCAGGCTCTTAGCCTGGCGATTCAGCAGTTGCCCGGCTGTTTGGGCGAGTGAAAGCGCGCCAGCCCAAAAGAGGTAGAGCCGAAAACTCATCACAAAAACGTCAGCGGCAATGTGACCTTCGTTTGTCGTCAGTTGTGGCCCACGCCAACCAAGTGCATCCGGAAGGTTGAGTGTCGTTCCACGCCAAAAATGTTCCCACAAGAACTGAAGCAGCTGTGGCGCACGCACGCACCGCGCGGTCTCGTCCGCCCCATCGATGCGCAACACAAGGCCGGGGAAGAGCCACGTCCAAAGATAGGCTACGAGGAAGAAGCCAACGAAGGGAGCGAGAAACCCAAAGATACCAACATTGAGCAAAGTCAAAAGCGGACCAAGAGATTCGTCGCACCAGTTGAAAAAGCGAGTCTTCAACGATTGCCAAAGATTTTCTGGTCGCAGGTTGTGACCACCGCTGCGAGACCATCTGATGGGGGTTGCCAGAAATCCTTCAACCCGACTTGCGAACAAGCGCGACCAGACAACCCCATAAAGCAGAAAGCAGAACAGCAAGCCGAAGATGAAAGTGCGTTGCAAGGAGGAGGGGACGGGCAGCCCAAATAGTTCAAAATCTCTTGCGGCGAACGCATCCGTACAGGCGGACAAAGGCATGGCGTTTGCCGATAGCGCTCCGCTCTTGTCCAGTAAGACAAAGCAAAAGAAGACAACTGTTCCCGCTGCCACGGCAGCAACAAGTTCCACGACCCGCATCTGCGCCCCCACGCAACCGGCATCCTGTCGGTTCGATCACGGGTCGGACAGCCTAAACTTCTACAAATTCCACGTCGTGATGTCGTCTGGCAACCAAGATATTGAGCCGGAACGGCGTTAGGTAACAACGGACTCGCTTACGAAGAGAAAATCATCGTCGCAGCGTGCCGGAAAAGACAAATGTGCTCGAACCGATGTATCTCCCTTGTACCTTGTTCTGCAGATGCGGCGGCGTTGCGCGCCGAGCGAGCCCGCCGATGCTAGAAGGAATTGGGGAGCAAGTGACAAACTCGCGTTGATGTCACCAATCCTACAGGCGTCAACCCAAGGCCCCGGACGGCAGCGCGGCCCCCAAGCACGACTGTTCGACGGCGCTTCGAATGTTTGGGGGGGCACGTGACAAACTCAGGTGTCTCGGTCAGAGATTGTTACATGTCCGCAGAATGAACACGCGACATTCTTGCGTCTGTGTTGTCACTTTGGGAAACAGTTCGCACGCACCTCTAGACCTCTGGCGATCGAGCGGTCGATCGGCTGGAACGTTGGTGAGCCGTCAGTCCCAGCGCGAACAATTCCGACTTCAAGCCCACCGATAGTGGCTGCATCGCCTGGCGAGACGTTCGGCCTGTTAAGATAACGCCGAAGCTCCTCTGCGGTTTGGTAGCTTGAGAGGCAGAACGTTCTATCCTTTGCTCCATCGACATTGTCGTGAGCGAACAAATAAGTCCCGGGGTTGGGCCCTGTAGTTGCGACTAGTCCGAACGTAGATCCACGGTAGCCAGCAATGAAGTTCGCAAAGCGATCTTCTGTGACCAAGGTCAGAGACGCGGGCGGCCGCGTGACCGTGATCCACTCAACGAAATCGTCGGCATCTTGATAGGTGTCATCACCGTCGACGATGTGGCGGATAGTATAAGTTAGCTCGAGCGTGGCACCGATCGTCTTGGCACCCACAGGTACTATCATCGTCTGGGAGCCGACTTCGACCGCCGCCGGGTCAAGCCACTTGCCGTTTCTTCTGAACGCCTTGATCGAAAAGAGCTCGCGCTGCGCAATGTCTTTGGGCGTCAACGTCAGCGTGACGAATGTGTTGCCAGCCACGTCTCTGCCGAGGCCACCCTGGCGCGTGACGGTAAGCGTCCCGTGCTCATAGTCGATGGCCGGCGTAATATCCTCGACCCGCTGGGTGACCGTCAGGGTCTGCCCCTGGACCCTAGTGTTCGAGAGCTTGCCGGTCCCCAATCCAGGGATCCCGGCCAGAGCACCCGCATTGGGGCTGAGTTCGGCGGTCGACGTTTCCGACGACGTGAGGCCGCCTTGGCTGATCGAATCATAGACGGTCTTGGCCGCGATCCAAGACTTTATCTTCGCACCATCCTTCGGGGTGATCTTGACTGTCGCCCGTTCAACGCGGTCCGCCGGATTAAATGCACCGGCTTGCGCGAGTGTGATGGCAAGCGTGCCTGAGAGCGTCGTGAAATCCTTTGTGGACGCGTCCGCCTGCTCGGTTCCGATCGGCGCAGCGAGCTTCTCACGCAGGCTCTTGGCGTTCGCCTCACTCAGCTTTGTGTTCACCTCAATATAAGATTTTAGGGCACGCTCGGGCAGGTCGATGCCCTTCTTGGGCTTTCCTTCCACGGCGGCGGGAGTGGCGGCAGCAGGCGTTGTCGCATTCAACTGCGCGGCTTCCGCTGCGCTCAGCATCGTCGCTGCAGCAGTCAATTCCGGTCGTTTCGAACTGCAGGAGGCCGGATCGCTGGTGACGGTGGTATCGCCGGGTCCGGGTGATACCGTGAGGCAGTGCGCATGATCGTAGCGGCCGACTATTTCGGTGTCTGTCATGCAGCCCAACAGGGCCACTGATGTGGCGACCAATGCAACAGCACGTATCTGTCTAGACATGGGTAACCTCGTAAATATCGCCTTGCTCGATCCGCTGCAGCGGCACGTTCAGGAGGGCAATTTCAGCCTTCTGAACGCCGGGATACAGCGCCTTGGACAACTGCATTACGACCGTGTCGTCGTGCGCGGTTAGCGCTTGAAGCGGCGGCATGGTTGCGGCCGACGCAGTGACATACCAAATGGCTTCTCGCCCAGTGTCGTTCTTGTCCAACACAATAATGAAGAATGTAGACATTGGCCCCCCGTTCTTATGTTCTCTTGTTGCTTCAGATTTCAGCTCATTTTCCAAACCCTGTCTAGACAAGGCTGACTTTCCCTTTTTGCGAGAATTTCGCCCCGAAGTCCTCGCGGGAAGGATCCGCTTTTTTCGCGCCATACGAGCTCCACACTACGTCTATTGACCGCCGAAACATGTTTGCTGAGATGAATACGGGGACAGCATACATATTTCCCCGAAAGTAAAGGCTCAACAGAAACACTCCCCCTGTGATCCTACCTTGCGCGCGTTGCTCCGGCAGCGCTTCTCGGGCGTGCGAGGCGGGCTTCTCGACGCTCAGCTTGCGAGGGCATCCCCCTTGCACATGTTCGCTATTTGTTCTATAGTCCCGTCACTAAGGCTAGCCAGGCGAACGCGATGCTGAACGACGATGACATCGGTGCACCGGCCCGCGGCCGCGGCCCGGATTTTGGCGCGCAAAAGCGCGGTTTTGCCGCCTAACTCTCGGGTACATGGGGTTGTTCGT
>CAZYGK010000204.1:0-5043 GCA_964647355.1 uncultured Flavobacteriaceae bacterium
AAGACGCGCAAGCGACGATGTCCGAAATGGCGCAAAGCTTCTACAGCGAGTCCAAGCGCGTCCGAAACGACCGCATCAAACAAGACCTCGCCGTGAAGCTGCTCTACCCAACCTACCGCGAAGGCCTGAAAGCATTACTCTGACGCGGTCTGGGAGCGCGGGCGTCCCGCCCGCTCTTCTTTCTTCTCTTCAACCGCTTGTGTGCGTGAGGTGTCGCTAAGAGCGGGCGGGACGCCCGCGCTCCCAAACTGCGCTCAAGCCAGCTCCTCCAACACCGCGCACATCCGCTCTAAGTCCGCCGGCGTCGAGAGGCGGTGGTCGCCGTGCTTTATCAGCTGCACCACCACATCCGCACTCGTCAGCCGCTCGACGAGCCGCATCCCGTGCGTCCACGGCACGTCCGGATCGGCCATGCCGTGCAGCACGCGCACCGGACAGGTGACGTCGATGGCGCCACCCAAGATCAGATGCTTGCGCCCGTCTTCGATCAGCCCGCGCGTGATCGGATAGGGATCGGGATCGTACGCCGACGGCCGTTCCCACACGCCGCGCTCCATGATCGCGCGCTTCACCTCGTCCGGTGCCTGCTGCCAAATCAGCGCCTCGGTGAAGTCGGCCGCCGGCGCGATCAGCAACAATCCCGCGACCCGCTCCGGCCGCTGTAGCGCCGCCAGCGTCGCGATCCACCCGCCCATCGACGAGCCGACCAGAACCTGCGGTCCCTCCGTCAGCCCGTCGAGCACGGCAAGCGTGTCGGCAAGCCAGCGCGAAACCGTACCCTCAGCGAACGTCCCGCTCGATCGTCCGTGTCCGAAGTAATCGAACCGCGTGTACGTGCGGCCCGTGCGCGCAGCCCAGACGGCCAAGGCTTCAGCCTTCGTCCCCGCCATGTCCGACTTGAAGCCCGATAACCAAACGACACCGGGACCAGTCGCGTGGCCCACGGTTTTGCGGTAGGCAATCGTATGGCCGTCCGGCCTTGCGAGTCGCTGCGGCTCGCCACTGGGGTTTGTCTCGCTCGTCATGCCGAACGCCGTACCGCTTTCCGTGCTGCAAGTCATCCCGGCGCTCGACGCCGGCGGTGCGGAGCGCACGGCGGTGGACGTGGCCCGCGCCGTGGTTGCGGCCGGCGGCAAGTGCTGGATCGCGACCAAAGGTGGAAGGCTCCAAGGCGAGGCCGAGGCCGCGGGCGCGAAGATGATCCTCGGCCCCTTCGATTCGAAGAACCCGCTCACGATCTGGCGCAACGCGAAGGTACTGGCCGACGCGATCACGACCCACACGATCGACATCGTCCACGCCCGCTCGCGCGCGCCCGCCTGGAGCGCCTATCTGGCCGCCCGCCGCACGAAGGCGAAATACGTCGCCACCTACCACGGCATCTACAACGCGAAGTCGTCGCTGAAGCGCTGGTACAACGGCATCATGGCGCGTGCCGATGCAGTGATCGCGAACTCGAACTTCACCGCCGACCACGTGCGTGCTGAGCACAAGGTCGCCGAGATCAAGCTCCACGTCATCCCGCGCGGCATCGACATCAACGCTTTCACCCCCGAAAACGTGACGCCCGACCGCATCGAGGCGATCCGCAAAGCCTGGAGCCTGCGCCCGGGCAAGCCCGTGATCATGCTGCCGAACCGCCTCACGCGTTGGAAGGGGCAGCTGACCTTCGTGGCGGCATTGGCGAAGCTCCCGCACAAGGACTTCGAAGCCGTCATGGTCGGCGACCCGCAGCAGCGCGACGACTACGTGAAGGAACTCGTCGCCGCAGTCGATGCCGCCGGCCTCTCGCAGTGCGTGCGCATCCCTGGCCATTGCCGCGACATGCCGGCCGCCTTCATGACCGCCGACATCGTCGTCGCCCCCTCGATCGAGCCCGAAGCCTTCGGCCGCGCCGCCGTCGAAGCGCAAGCGATGGGCGTGACGCTCATCGCTTCCGACCTCGGCGCGCAGGCCGAAACTGTGGCCGACGGCGTGACCGGTTTCCTGTTCCCGCCGGGCGACGCGGACAAGCTCGCGAACCTGATCATGAAGGCGCTCGCGCTCACGCCGGAACAGCGCAAAGACATGCAAGCAAAGGCCCGCGCTCGCGTGCTGAAGTCCTACACCGTGGATGCGATGTGCGCGGCGACCCTCGACGTCTACAAGCAACTGATGGCGGCGTCGCGCTGATGGCCGCTAAGACGATTCTCCTGCTCTCCGACGGCCGCCCCGGCCACTTCCGCCAAAGCGAAGCGATTTGCTTGGCGCTTAGCCGCCGCATGGACACGAAGGTCGAGCGCATCGAACTCATCAAGCCGCGCATCTTCCCGCGCCGCCTCGCGCGCTACGCCGCAACGCTGCTGCCGCCGCGCCTGGTCCTGAGCTGGCTCTACGGCATCACGACGGTGCCGAAAGCGGACCTCATCGTCTCCGCCGGCGGCAACACACTCGCCGCCAACATAGCATTGGCAAAGCTCACCGGCGCGCCGAACGTCTTCACCGGCACGCCGCGCCACATCGATCGCAAACAGTTCGCGCTCGTCCTGACACCATACAAGTCGGAAGCAACCTTGCCGAACACCGCCTACGCGCTCAAACCCTGCGCGCTCGACCCCACCGCGTTTGCCGCACCAAAGCGTTGGCCCGCTAAACCGTTCCGCATCGCCGTCTTTATCGGCGGCCCGATCCCTTCCGCCGACTTCCAGGACGCGGATTGGGCGGCACTCGGCGAGTTGATGCGCGCCATGGCAAAGACCTTCGGCGTGCGCTTCGTCCTCGTCACCTCGCGCCGCACGCCGGATGCGTTCTACACGGCCTGCGCCGGCATCGTGGAAGATAAGAACATCGTCGCGACGTTCATCGATCACCGCCAAGCCGGCACCGGCTCGATCGCCGAGGGCTACGCCGCCGACGCGATCTTCGCGACCGCGGACTCGATGTCGATGATCACTGAAGGCGTTGCCGCCCGCCGCCAGGTGATCGCGCTGAACCCTGCCGTGACGAAACCCTTCCGCGACAACGAAGCCGTCGACGCGCTCGCCGCCGACAACCGCCTAGCCGTACTTCCCGTACGCGAAACGACGCCGGAACAAATCGCCGCCAAACTCGAATCCCTAACGCCGATGACCGAAAACCACCTCGACCGCCTCGCCGACATCGTCGCGGCCACGCTCAAAAATTAGATCGTCATAACAAAAAAATATCGTCATGGCCGGGCTTGACCCGGCCACCCAGGATCGTCGCACCACGGCCGAAATTCTCACCACAAAGCCACAAAGAACACGAAGCCGCTTAGTGGCCTTCGTGGCTTTGTGGTGAACCCCACTTGCGACGCCGACGCCCGCGACTCTGGGTGGCCGGGTCAAGCCCGGCCATGACGATTATTGGCGGTTTGACCCACTTCGCCCCTTGCCCTAAAGCCTTGGCGCGAAACGGGGAGCTTTACGCCTTGGGCGTCCTACAGAAACTGACGAAGCAACTGCGCTGGGCGCCCGCGCGCTATTGGTTCTACCTGCGCGAAGGCATGACCTCCGCGGTCAGCGTGCGCGATCCCGCCGACGGTCAGACCTACAAGTTCCACGCCGACTCGCTGCATGCGTTCCAGCGCGGCAAGGAGTTTCTGACCAAAGAACCGAAGACGATCGAATGGCTGAAGAAGAACGTGCGGCCGGGCGATGTGCTGCTCGACATCGGTGCGAACGTCGGCACGTTCTCGATCTATGCGGCCAAACACATGTCGAGCGAAGGCCGCGTCTACGCCTGCGAGCCGCATCTGCCGACCGCGGTGCAGCTGCTCCAGAACGTGGCCGCGAACGGCGTGAACGACCGCGTGTCGGTCGTCTCGGTTGCCGCCTCGAACATCGACGGCTTCTTCCCGTTCAAATACAAGCGCTGGCGCCAAGGCGCCTCCGGCAGCCAGCTCGCCGTCGAAGGCGGCATCGATCTCGCGAAGAACGTCGGCACGGAACTGAAGTCCGCCATGCGCATCGACAGCATGGTCGAGAAGGGCCTGATCAAAAGCCCCAATCTCGTGAAGATCGACACCGACGGCCTCGAGATCCCGATCGTCGAAGGCATGAAGGGCATCTTGGCCGGCCCGAACCGCCCGCGTTCGCTGCTCGTCGAAATCCAACCCGGCGAACTCGACGCGCAGACGAAGCTGATGACGTCCTGCGGCTACCGCCTCGCCGAAAAGCACCAGCTGACCGCCGACGGCCAAGGCGCCTTCAACGCGGTCTTCGAGCCGGCTTAAGCAGACTACATCTTGTCGCTGTTGTGGCGCGCAGCGAACGCCATCGGGCTCGACATCCACATAACGAGGATCGTGTCGCGCGGTGCGGTGGATGAGCCGATCAGTTCCCGCCCGTGATAGCTCTGCCGCTGCTCGCAGTCGTTGACCGCGAACGCATAGGCGCTGTTCGGCAGGAACGGAAAGCGCTTCACCTCTTCGAACGTCCGCCCCAAGAGCCGGTAGTGCAACGGCAACTTCTTGTAGAGCGACGTGCCGAGATCCGACTGCGTCTCGTCGTGCGGCAGGTAGAACTGCATTGTGATGACGCGCGGATGACCGTCCGGATGCGGCTTGATCTTGTAGTCCTTGAAGTCGCGCACCAGCGACACGCTCGGGTACATCGGCTTCGACAAGACGTCGTCGGGCGAGCATTCGAGCCGGATCGCGACATCGTGCTTCAGCTTCGCGAACACCGCCCGCCGCAACGCGTCGCTCTCAAGTGCGGACGTCAAGTCCGCCCACAGATCGCGCTTCTCGGGCTCGATGCGCTCGACCTCGCCTTCGGAGAGGAACAGCTGGTCGCGCGTCGACTCGCCCTGATCGTTGTGCCAGCGCTTGATGTTCAAGGGCCGGTACGAAGCGCGCCCCGGCAGCTGCGCCATGATCTCGCTGTACACGTCGGCCGGAAACACCTCGCGAAGGTAGAGGTGCTGGAACGGCGCATCTTCGACCTGCGCGCCCCCCATGCAGCGCACCATGTGCTCGACGATCTTGTCGCGGCGCGCAGGGTTGGCGGCTTGCGCCGGGGCAGGGCGAACGGGCGCCTCAAC
>CAZYGK010000205.1:0-4981 GCA_964647355.1 uncultured Flavobacteriaceae bacterium
CTGACCGACAAGCAAATCCGCGAGGCGCTTGCCAAACGTCCGCGCGACGTGGCGGCGGTCTATCGCTATCATGACTGCCAACCGCAATGCGGGCGTTGCGTTCCCGAGGTTCGCGAGATGCTCAAAGAAGCGCGCGAGGCGAAGGTCGCGGCCTAAGCGCCCGCCTCAAACATTGAGGGAACCGCCATGAAGGGCGCGAAAGACGTGATCGCGGAGTTGAACCGCGCGCTGACGAACGAACTCACCGCCATCAACCAGTACTTCCTCCATGCCCGCATGTACGAGAGTTGGGGCCTCAACAAACTCGGCAAGAAGACCTACGAGGAATCGATCGAGGAGATGAAGCACGCGGACGCGCTGGTGAAGCGCATCCTGCTCCTCGAAGGCCTGCCGAACATGTCCGACATGCACAAGCTGCAGATCGGCGAGAACGTCCCGGAGTGCCTGCAAGGCGACCTGAACGTGGAGCGCCGCGGCCGCGACCTGCTCATCAAGGCGATCGAGCTTGCCGAAACGAAGAAAGACTACGTCTCGCGCGAGCTGTTCAACGCGATCCTCGAGGACACGGAAGAGCACATCGACTACCTCGAAACCCAGCTTGAGCTGATCGAGCAGATGGGCCTGCAGAACTACCTTCAGTCGCAGGCAGGCTGACGCCGCAAAAGCGAAGCGCCGGGTGTTGCCACCCGGCGCTCGTCTGAAGCTCCGCTCTGGAGCTTTAGATGTACCGCACGTCCATCACGCGGCCGTTGAACGGGTTGACGCGCAGCATCACGGGCCGGCCGCGGTGGTTGAAGGCAAAGGCCCGGTAGCCGAAGCCCGCGCGCGCCTTCTGCAAACCGCGCACACCGTAGTAACCCTGCGCTTCCAACCGGCGCGCGATCTGCCAGGTATTCAGCTGCCGGTGGAACCGGTACTGGTTCTGGAAGTTGCCGTAGCCCCAACCGCGCTCCCACCGGTCGAAATTGCCGAAGTGGAGGTTGAAGTTGAAGTTCCGGTTGAACCGGCGGTCGTTGTCGAAGCGGTGATCGTTGAAGCCGCGGTCGCCGAAGCGCCCATTGTCAAAGCGGTCGTCATCGAAGTCGCGGTCGCCGCCGCGCGGACCCTGGTTCCACTGACCCTGACCCGGCTGCGGGTTCTGCGGGCCATTGTATTGCTGATTGTAGCCCTGACCCTGATGGCCGGGACCCTGCGGGCCCTGATACGGCGCGCTGTCGGCAAGCGCCGCGGCCGAACCCAAGAGGCTCAACGTCAAGGCAGTGAGTGCAGTCGCTGTGAACTTACGCATTTGAATTCGTCTCCACGTTTGGAAGGGGGAACATCCAACCCTTGAGACGAAAGATAGAGGCCGCCCCCTGAACGATAGAGCGGCCCCTCTATTCACCCGCCATTCACGGCGGCGGAAATGCGCCATTCCTCGATGAATGGACGGCAACGACGCATCACGCCTGCGTGGTGCGTCCTAAGTCGGCGGCGGAGGCGGCGGCGGCAACGACACGCAGCCGGCCGAGTTCAGCAACGTGAGGGTTGGCACCGGCGGCGGCACGCATGCTCCGGCGCGTTCCTGTTCGATCGACTGGAACAAGTGGAACAGTGCGCTGTCCGGATCTTGTTTGCGGTGGCGGTCCTTCAGGCTCGCATCCGGGCCGAAATAATAAGTGATACCGCCCATGATGCTGTCGAAGTCGTCGTCGCCGACGGCGCCCTCGACCCGCAACGCCAAGCCCGGCAACGCACCGGCGCCGATCAGCCATTCCGCATGCGCGCGGGCGATGGCCGACTCGTCGTCGAAGTTGCCGCCGACGCCCAGCGCGAAATTGTCCGACGCATACCAGCGCAGCTCCGCGCCGCCGAAAGCGCTGTCGTCGATCAAGTCCGCGAACTGATAGCCGGCGTGGAACAGCAGGGTGACTTGGTCGAGATAGAACTCGACTTCGCCGCCGATGCGCGTTGCCTCGAATCCGACGTCGTCTTCGTGCGCATAGGCCGCAAAGAGTCCGGCGAGATAGCTGTCCGGATCGCGCTTGAACACGTGCGCGGCGAGACCCCACGCCGAATCGTCGTCGAACCCGGACGCGCCGGCTTCGCCCTGAAAGCCCCACGAGGGCGAAAGCGGCACCGTCAACGCGGCAATGCCCGACCACGCGCCTTCGTCCACTACCGAACCGCCCGTCGCGGTCACCTTCAAATTCGTGGCCGAAACCGCAGGTCCATCGGCCATCGCGGGCGCCGCCACACTGAGCGCCACCGCCAAAACCGCAGGCGCGCGCAAACCAAAACCAAAGCGCATAGAGCATCCCCTCGTTAGCGGGCGCTTTCACGCAAATCGCCCGCGAGTCGCAGGATGCTGAATGCCATGACTCCCCCGCCATCCCGCGAATATGGGGCGCGGCGCGCGGCGTGAGCGATGTCACACGCGAAGGTTAAGTCGGCAACGCTTGCGCGCCGGAACCGAGGCGCAGCCAGCTATCGCCCGCCTGTTCCCCCACGCGCCGTGCGGGATCGCCGCGTGCGACCAGCACGTTGAGCGACACGATTTCTTCGAGGCCGGACTTGCGCAACGGCGTGAGTTCGCCCGTGCGCTCGTCGATCTCGAAAATGTCGAGCCCCGCGCTACGCAGCCGCTCGACCCAAACCGCCGCCGAAAGGCCGCTGCGCCGGATGTGTTCGGGCTCGAAATCCATGACGACAAGCACGTCGGGACTCGCACGGAAGATCGCCTTCATGCCCTCGATGACGTTCGCCTCGAAGCCCTCGACATCGATCTTGACCATGTCGGGCAACATTCCGTCGAGCGCGTCGTCGAGCGGCGCGATCGTCGCCACAATAGTCGCCGCAGCGTCACCGGCCACAAGCGAACTGTGCGTCGAGTTCTGTGCGATAGAGAGCGTGCCGAGCCCCTGTTCCGCCCCGGCCGCGATTTCCTTGACGGTCACGATGCCGCCAAGCCCATTCGCGTCGACGGTCGCGCGCAACGCTTGAGCGGCCGCAGGCGCGGGCTCGATCGCAATGACCTTGCCCGCAGCGCCGACGATGCGCGCGGCCAGGAGGCTGAAGAGACCCACATTGGCTCCAACGTCGACGAACACGCTGCCCGGCTTCAAATACTTCTCGACGACCTTCAGCGTTCCCTGTTCGGGCAGTACACCGTCGGCGAGCGATCCGATCGTCGCCAGATCGTCCGCCGGTACTGCCAGAAAGCCGAGCGGATTGCGGCACATGACAAGCCCCTGCGCCGGTAGCGGCACGACGTTGCGGGCCTGCAGGAACTCGAGCTTCTTCGCCGTCCGCTCGGCCGCCGCTTGGGCACGTTGCGCCTCTTCGCCGAACAAGCGGCGAGCGCTCTGAATGCTGCTCGCCGTCCCGCCTTCGACGAAGGCGTGAATCTGCTCGGTTGAGGGGAGCGAAGCGAGACGCTCGTTCAAACCGGCCGTCTGTTCCGAGAGCGTCTGATACACCTTTTGCAGCGCTTCCACGACCTGCGTACGCATCGCCTGAATCTGCTGCGCGACCATGCCGCCGCCAAGCAGCGCTTCGATCTGTTCGGCGGAGGGCAGGGCAGCGAGTCGCTCGTGCACACCGGTCGTCGCCTCGGCGAAGGCATGGCGCACTTTTTGCGCTTCGTCGGCGGAATGTGCGCGCGCCGCGGCGCCCTCGCGCTCCACGGTTTCGCCCACAAGCGCATGTACGTCCGCAGCCGACGGTAGTGCGGCAAGGCGTTGCCTGAGGTCGGCGTTCGCCTCCCCGAGAGCGTCGTGAACCTTGCGAACATCGTCGGCGATTTGTCCCTTCGCCGCCGCAAGCTCCTCGGCCAACGCATCGCGCACGGCTTTGATCTCGTGCTGGAGTTCTTGGCGCGCGGAGACAATCGTGTCCGCCGACGTGCCGCCGCTCATCAGTGTGCGCACATGTTCCGCCGAAGGCAGCGTCGCCAGCCGCGCCTGCACGTCAGCGGCCTGCGCGACGAGAGTGCTGTGAAGCTTCGACAGCTCTTCGCTGAGTTGTGCTCGCGTCGCTGCAAGTTCGTGGCCGGCCGCCCCTTGCCCGTGCCCGATAAATGTCTGCATCTGCTCCGTCGACGGCAGCGACGCCAACCGCGCCCGCGTGCTGGACGCTTCTTGTGCGAGCGTCAACTGAACCTGGCGAACGCCGTCGGCGAACTCGCTTCGCATCGCGGCCAAATCCTGGTGTGCCGACTGCGAGTCCTCCGCGATCTCCGAGAGCCGGCTCAGCGACGTGTCAAGGCGCGCGAACATCTCGCTCTGCCGGTCCAACAGCCTGATGATGTTCGCTTGATCGCGCGCGATGTCGTTGATCTGCGCACTCATGATCTCGATCGCCGCGCCGTGAACTTGCGCGCGCCCATCGAGCCCGCGCAGCTGCTGGCCAACCGGTCCCTGGTCGACCATGGTCGCGGTTTGCGCGGCACTCCATGTCCACGGCGCGCTCAGCCATCGCCATACGGTTTTCGCGCCGGCCTTTGCCGCCTCCCTCACCTGGCCGGATATCGGCTTCTGCGGCGTGCTCTCAAAGGCCATGGAGTCACCTGCTACGTTGAGCGGAAAACCGCTAAACGCCTAGCAAAGCGTGGGGCTGGGCACCAGGGAACGGCGGGTGGACTTTGCGAGTATCAACAACCGTCGCAGCCCCGCGCGCCACCACAGCGTGCGTCGGCTGCAAGGACTGCCGCACACGGAGAACCCTCCAAACGAAAAGGCCGCCGGAAGACCGGCGGCCCCATCGAGATCGAAAACGTCGAAGTGCTAGCCCGGCGGATAGTAGTACACCGTCTGCCCGCACACTTCGATCGTCGGCACGTACGCGATGCTCTTCTGAAGGATTTGTTGCTCCGGCAGTTGGCACGCTGCCTCGACCGCGTTCAAAAGGTCGATGAGCGCGCTGTCCGGATCCTGCTTGCGGTGGCGATCCTTCAGGCTCGCATCCGGCCCGAAGTAATAGGTGATGCCGCCCATGGCGCTGT
>CAZYGK010000206.1:0-4868 GCA_964647355.1 uncultured Flavobacteriaceae bacterium
GCGCGGCGGCAGCTTGCGATGGGCGGCGGTGGCGGCAGCGGTGGAGCCAGCGATACGCAGGAGATCGGCGGCGTGAAGCTGATGGCGCGTGCGGTCGAGGGCGTCGAGCCTAAGGACCTTCGGTCGCTCGTCGATCAGGCAAAACAGAAGCTCGGCTCCGGCGTCGTGGCTTTCGCGACGGCGGCGGACGGCAAGGCCGCGATCGCTGTCGGCGTGACCGAGGACCTTGCGAAGAAATTCAACGCGGTCGAGCTTTTGAAGAAGGGCGTCGAGGCCGTCGGCGGCAAAGGCGGCGGCGGACGTCCCGACATGGCGCAAGGCGGCGGGCCGGACGGCGCGAAGCTGCAGGCGGCGCTGGATGCGATCGCTGCCGCGATGAAAGCCTAGGCGATGAACCCGGCAAGCTGGCGGCGCTGGGTCTACCTCACGATCGAGGCCGGCGGCTCGACGGCGGCTGCGCGCTACTTCGACGACTTTATGGTCGTCTTGATCATGGCGAATGTCTTTGCGGTCGTGCTCGAAAGCGTGCCGGCGATCCACGCCCAATTCGCGCTCGAGTTCTTCGTCTTCGACGTCATTTCCGTTGCGCTCTTCACGGTCGAATACGCCATGCGCATTTGGGCGTCGATCGAGATTCCGGCGATCCGGCAGCGGGGCGCGCTGATGGGCCGATTGATGTTCGCGGGCCGGCCGTCGCAGGTGATCGACTTGTTGGCGTTCGCGCCGAGCTACTTGGCGTTCATGTTCCCTGGTGCGGATTTGCGGGTGTTACGCGTGTTCCGCCTGCTGCGCTTCTTGAAGCTCGTGCGGTACTCGCCGGCGATGATGACCTTGGGGCGTGCGCTCTATGAGGAACGGCGTGCGCTTGTGGGTGCGGTCATTCTGATGATCGGCACGGCCGTCTTTTCCGGTACGATCATGCATCTGATCGAGGCCGAAGCGCAGCCGAAACAATTCGGCACGATCCCCGATGCGATGTGGTGGGCGCTCGCGACCTTGACGACGATCGGGTACGGTGACGCCATTCCGATTACGCCGCTCGGCAAGATCTTCGGTTCGTTCGTGATGGTGTTCGGGCTTGGGCTGTTTGCGCTGCCGATCGGCATTGTGGCGACGGCGTTCGTGAACGAGATCCACAGGCGCGACTTTGTGGTCACGTGGGGCATGGTTGCGCGGGTGCCGCTGTTCTCCGCGCTCGATGCGGCGGCGATCGCGGAGGTCATGAAGATCATGCGCACGCGGGCCGTTTCGGCGGGCACCGTGATCGCGGCGCGGGGCGAGGAAGCCGAGGGTATGTTCTTCATCGCCGACGGCGAGGTGAAGATTCAGTTGCCGCGCGGGCACATCAAACTCGGTGGAGGCGAGTTCTTCGGCGAACTTGCGTTGCTCAAGCGAGTGAAGCGGATGGGGACGATCACCGCGTTGACCCGCACCCATATGATGATCATCGACGCGCTCGACTTCGAAAATCTGCTCGACCGGGACGAGGTGCTGAAGACGCGCATTCTTCAGATCGCCGAGGAGCGGTTGGCCGGGGAATGGGCGGACGTCTCCAGCGACGTCGTGGTTGACGAGATGGATCAGCGGCCGTCGGTGCGGCCAATGGGCGACCCGCTGGTCTAGGCCGCCGCCGAAGGGCATGAAATCGATGCTCTTTCGGGGTTTTGTGCCGGTCCGGTTTCGCGGTTAGCATCGTTCCGGCAGCAAGGCGCTTGACGGATATGATGCAGAAGGCGGCGATTTCGGCGGGGAAGATCGTTCTCTATTTCATCTCGGTGGGGCTGATCGTTGCGGGGTTGATGGAGTTTGTGTTCCCTGCGCTGAAGGCCGAGACGGGCATGCTGGCGGCGCTGCCGCAGATGGTGATCTTGGGGGTCGTGAACTTCATCGCCATGTCGCTGCCCGCGATGGTGTTGATGGCCGTGTTCGACCGCAAGTCACCCATGGCGATGGGGCTTGCCCCGAAGGGCGGGCTTGGCGACTTCCTGACGGGCAGCGTCGTCGGCGGGTTCGTCTTCTTGAGCGCCGTCGCCGCAGCGTTCTTTGGCGGTTGGGCTTCGTTCAATCCAGACTTCGCGAAGTTCTCGATGACCGCCATGATGGCGAGCACGCTCGGCATGACGCTCGCCGCAGCCGGTGAAGAGATCATGATGCGCGGCTACGTGCTGCAGGAGTTGATGTCGAAGTTTTCGACCGCGACATCGGTGATCATGTCGTCGCTGATGTTCACTGCGCTGCATGGCGGCCAGCTCGCGCAGAGCGACATGGCGGCGGTCGGTGCGCTCAACATCTTCCTCGCGAGCGTGCTGCTGTCGCTTGCCTATCTCGTCACGCGCACGCTCTGGCTGCCGATCGGCATCCATGCGGGTTGGAACGTGATGCAGGGGCCGGTGCTCGGCATCAATGTCAGCGGCACCGATATGGCGACGACCTGGCAGCCGGTGACGTTGTCCGGGCCGGACATGATGACCGGCGGTGCGTTCGGGCTTGAAGCTAGCGTGCTCGGCCTAATCGGGCCGACGCTGGGGATTTTGATGATGCTGGCGATGCGCAGGCCCGCTCAATAGCGACACCGCAACTACACTCGTCACGACCGGCCTTGAGCCGGTCACCCAGGGAAATGTGCTCAGCCGCTTGGTGATGCGACCCTGGGTGGCCGGGTCAAGCCCGGCCATGACGATTATTGGAGTTGCGACTACATCTTCATCGCTTTGCGGAGGTTCTCGTCGATCTTGTCGAGGAAACCTTCGGTCGAGAGCCACTTTTGGTCGGGGCCGACGAGGAGGGACAAGTCCTTCGTCATGTCGCCGGATTCGACCGTTTCGATGCACACGCGCTCAAGCGTTTCCCCGAAGTGGGTGACGTCGGGCGTGCCGTCGAGCTTGCCGCGGTGGATGAGGCCGCGCGTCCAGGCGAAGATCGAGGCCATCGAGTTCGTCGAGGTTTGCTCGCCCTTCTGCCATTGGCGGTAGTGGCGCGTGACCGTGCCGTGGGCGGCTTCGGCTTCCATGGTCTGACCGTCCGGCGTCAAAAGCACGCTCGTCATCAGGCCCAGCGAGCCGAAGCCTTGCGCGACCGAATCCGACTGGACGTCGCCGTCATAGTTCTTACAGGCCCAAACGAACTTGCCGCTCCACTTGAGCGCAGAGGCGACCATGTCGTCGATCAGGCGGTGCTCGTAGACGATCTTCTTGGCGTCGAACTTCGCCTTGAATTCCGCATTGAAGACTTGCTCGAACAGATCCTTGAAGCGGCCGTCATAGGCCTTCAGGATCGTGTTCTTCGTCGAGAGATACACCGGCCAGCCGCGGTCGAGACCGTAGTTGAAGCAGGAGCGCGCGAAGTTCTTGATCGACTCGTCGAGATTGTACATCGCCATCGCGACGCCGCCGCCAGGGAAGGCGAAGACTTCATGGCTGATCGGGGCGCCGCCGCCGTCGGGCGTGAACGTGATCGTGAGCTTGCCCTTGCCAGGCACGACGAAGTCGGTCGCGCGGTATTGGTCGCCGAACGCGTGACGGCCGACGACGATGGGGTCCGTCCAGCCCGGCACGAGACGCGGCACGTTCTTGCAGATGATCGGTTCGCGGAACACGGTGCCGTCCAGGATGTTGCGGATCGTGCCGTTCGGCGACTTCCACATCTTCTTCAGGCCGAATTCCTTCACGCGCGCTTCGTCGGGCGTGATGGTCGCGCATTTGACGCCGACGCCGTAGCGTTTGATCGCCTCGGCCGCGTCGACGGTAACCTTGTCTTCCGTCTTGTCGCGGTATTCGATGCCCAGATCGTAGTATTTGATGTCGATGTCGAGATAGGGAAGAATCAGCTTCTTCTTGATGAGATCCCAAATGATGCGGGTCATCTCGTCGCCGTCGAGATCGACGACAGGGGTCTTCACCTTGATCTTGCCCATGGAACTTTCCGTTGAAAATGAGTGCGGGTCGCGCAGGTGTTTAGCGGCGCACCTAGGGCTATGCAAGGCGCCATGAAGACCCCGGCCATCATCCTCGCAAACCCGCAAATTGGCGAGAATATCGGCGCCGCGGCGCGCGCGATGCTGAACTTCGGCTTGAGCGACCTCAGGCTCGTCAACCCGCGCGAGGCGTGGCCGAACAAGAAGGCCGAGGCGATGGCTGTCGGCGCCACCAGCGTGCTTGAGAGTGCGCGGGTGTTCGCGAGCATGGAGGAGGCGATCGCCGATCTGGGGCTCGTGTTCGCCACCACAGGGCGCGACAGGTTGATGGCGAAGCGCGTTTCGACGCCGGACGAGGCGGTCGAAGAGATCGCGGCGGAACTCGCTCAGGATCGCGCCTGCGGGATTCTGTTCGGGGCCGAGCGCATGGGGCTTACGAACGAGGAAGTGATCTTGGCGGATGCGATCTTGACGATTCCGACGAACCCGAAATTCGCGTCGCTGAACTTGGCGCAGTCGGTCGCGGTCGTAGCTTACGAGTGGTTCAAGGCGACGCACGACAAGCCGTCGTTCAAAGTGCCGGCGAAGTTCAAGCGCTCGGCGCTCGCGAACAAAGAGGATTTGATCGGGTTCTTCGAGCATATCGAGGGCGAGCTCGACAAAGCCGAGTTTCTGTTTCCGGCGGCGAAGCGCCCGGCGATGGTGCAGAACATGCGCAACATGTGGCACCGCGCGCAGCTGACCTATCAGGAGGTGCAGACGCTGCGCGGCATGGTACGCGCGCTGACCGGCGGCAAGAAGCGACGGAAGAAGGACGAGAGCGAATGATCCGTCACGGTTTTGCGGAAGCGAACGAATTGAAGCTGCATTACGCGGCGAGCGGGCCTTCGGATGGGCATCTGCTGCTGTTTCTGCATGGGTTTCCGGAATTTTGGTACACGTGGCGGCATCAGTT
>CAZYGK010000207.1:0-4778 GCA_964647355.1 uncultured Flavobacteriaceae bacterium
ATCTTCCTCGAGCCCGAAGGCCTCGACGACGACACCGTCTACCCGAACGGCATCTCGACCTCGCTGCCCGAAGAGGTCCAGCGCGACTTCCTTAGCACCATGCCCGGCCTGGAGAAGGTCGCGATGGTCCGTCCCGGCTACGCGATCGAATACGACTACGTCGACCCGCGCGAACTCTTCGCGACGCTGGAACTGAAGAAGCTCCCGCGCCTATTCCTCGCCGGCCAAATCAACGGCACCACCGGCTACGAAGAGGCGGGTGCTCAGGCAGTGGTGGCGGGCTTGAACGCCGCGTTGGTCGCGGGCGGTGGGCGGGGCGCCATCTTCGATCGTGCAACGAGCTATCTGGGCGTGATGATCGACGACCTCGTGACCCGCGGCGTGACCGAGCCCTATCGCATGTTCACCTCGCGCGCCGAGTACCGGCTGACGCTCCGCGCTGACAACGCCGATCAGCGCCTCTCGCCGATGGGCATCTCGCTCGGCTGCGTGAGCAGCAAACGCAGCGCGGCCTTCACAGCAAAGATGGCGAAGCTCGACGAAGCGCGCGCGCGACTGACCGCGTTGACGATCACGCCCGCCGCCGCCAAGCGCGAAGGCATCGCCCTAAACCAAGACGGCCAACGCCGCTCCGCCCTCGATCTGCTCGCCCATCCGCAAGCGGGCAGGGCAGAGGTCATGAAGCTCTGGCCAGAACTCGCCGCGATCCCGCCGGCGGTCCTCGACCAGCTCGAAGCTGATTCGCTCTACAGCGGCTACCTCGATCGCCAGACGGCCGATATCGCCGCCTTCCGCCGCGACGAATCGCTCGCTCTCCCCGACGACCTAGACTACCGCGAGGTCGCAGGTCTCTCGACCGAGGCAGCCCAGAAACTTTCCCGCATCCGTCCGGCCACGCTCGGGCAAGCGGGCCGCATCGAAGGCATCACCCCCGCGGCGCTGACCGCGATCCTGCTCAAGATCAAAACCCGTCCACGGCAAGTCGCGTGACCGCGTCCCCCCAAGCGTACGGACCGTCTGAATTTATTAACGAGACGCTCGTCTCACGTGAAACGCTGGACCGTCTTACAACCTACGTTAACCTTCTTGTCGAGTGGAATGAGCGCCTGAACCTGGTCGCGCCATCGACCATCACCGACGTTTGGCGCCGGCACATCCTGGATTCCGCGCAGCTGGCTGCGCTTATTCCCGCCGAAGCAAAGACGGTCGTCGACCTCGGCAGCGGCGCCGGCTTTCCCGGTCTTGTCCTGGCCATCATGCTAGCCGATCGACCGGGCCTGAAGGTTCATCTCGTCGAGTCGATCCAAAAGAAGTGCCGCTTCCTCGAAGCGGTCATTGCGGCGACCAGCGCTCCAGCCGAAGTTCATGCAGGCCGGGCCGAGGACATGCGGCTCAAGGCTGATGTGGTCACCGCCCGAGCCGTGGCCCCCTTAGACCGGCTTCTGCCGCTGGCCCACCCCTTCTTTCGGCCTGGCACGATCGCCCTGTTTCTCAAGGGGAGATCGCTCAACGACGAATTGACCCTTGCAACCAAATCCTGGACACTTGCCGCCACCCCCATCCCGAGCCGGTCAGACCCCTCGGGATATGTATTGCGAGTGACAGGATTGACCCCTTGGCGCAGGTCCCCGAAACCGTCTTAGAGCCGCGTCGCGCGCGGCACGAAAAGACGCGTGTCATCGTCATTGCGAACCAGAAAGGCGGCGTCGGCAAAACGACGACGGCGATCAATCTCGGCACTGCCCTCGCCGCCGTCGGCAAGCAGGTTCTCGTGATCGACGTGGATCCGCAAGGCAACGCGTCGACCGGCCTCGGCATATCGAAGCACCAACGCGCAGTCTCGATCTACGAGGTCATGATCGGCCACGCGCCGCTGCATGAAGCGATCGTGCCGACACAGATCCCGGGCCTGCACGTGATCCCGGCGACGTCCGAACTCGCCGGCGCGGAGATGGAGTTGGTCGGCGTTCCCCGCCGCTCGTTCCGCTTACGTGATTCGCTCGAAGCCTATCTGCACAAATTCGCCGACACCGGCGAGAAGTCGGACTCGACCGCAGTGTCGACCGACGTCACCACGCTCACACACTACGACTACATCCTAATCGACTGCCCACCGTCGTTGAACCTGCTCACGATCAACGCGATGACCGCAGCCAGCGGACTGCTCGTTCCGCTACAGTGCGAATTCTTCGCGCTCGAAGGTTTAAGTCAGCTGTTGCGTACCATTGATCTGGTAAGAGGCAGTCTTAATCCGGCTCTCGAAATCCAAGGCGTCGTTCTCACAATGTTCGACAAGCGCAACAACCTCTCCGAACAGGTCGCGGAGGACGTTCGTAAACACCTTGGTGAGAAAGTTTACCAAACGATAATACCTAGAAACGTACGAATCTCAGAGGCGCCGAGTCACGGCCTGCCGGCCCTGCTCTACGATCTGAAGAGCGCGGGCAGCCAGGCCTACATCAAACTCGCAGGCGAAATGATCCAACGCGAAAAAGCACGTAAGGCAGCATGAACACTCCAGTCAAAAAATTCGCGGGTTTGGGTCGTGGCCTCTCGGCCCTCTTGGGCGAGGTCGAAACCGAAGTTTTGGCGGCAAGCGCCAACCCGGAACTGAAACCGCAACCGGGCCAAGCGACGGCCCCCGGCGCCCCGGCTGAGGCCCGCGCCCCGCGCACGCTGCCCATAGCGCTCCTGCGTCCGAACCCGTTCCAGCCGCGCGACCATTTCGACCCCGAGCAGCTCGAAGAACTCGCAGCCTCCATTCGTGACAAAGGCATCATCCAGCCGATTGTCGTGCGGCCGGTCCCTGGCCAATCCGACGAGTACCAAATCGTTGCCGGCGAGCGCCGTTGGCGTGCGGCCCAGAAGGCCCGCCTGCACGAGGTGCCGGTGGTCATCCGCGCATTCACCGACGCCGAGGCCCTCGAAGTCGCGCTCATCGAAAACATCCAGCGCGCCGACCTGAACGCGATCGAAGAAGCGCGCGGCTATCGCCAGCTGATCGAGAAGTTCAACTACACGCAAGAAGCCTTAGGCCAAACCATCGGCCGCAGCCGCAGCCACATCGCGAACACGCTGCGCTTGCTGCAGCTGCCGCAGACGGTCCAGGACTACATCTTCTCGGGCAAGCTCTCGGCCGGCCACGCCCGCACGCTGGTCGGCGCCCCCGACCCGGAAGCGATGGCCAAGGAGCTGATCGAAGGCCGCGCCAACGTGCGCGAGGCCGAAGAACGCTCCCGCAAAGCCAAGGGCAAAAAGAAGCGCACCATCGGCAAGGACGCAGACACCCGCGCGCTCGAACAGTCGATGACGACGACGCTGGGCCTCAACGTCAACATCGCCCACAAGGGCGACAAAGGCGGCGAGATTCGCATCTCGTACAAGACGCTCGAACAGCTCGACGACCTCTGCGAAAAACTCGGCGGCCGCCGCTAACGGCGACCCTTCAGCATCGCGACCTCCGTCAACGCCTGCTGCGCGATCGCGGCCTCCGGGAAGCCGGTGAGCCGTGTTTGCGCCTCGGCCTCCGCCAGCACGCGCATGGCCCGGACGAGCCGTGCGGGATCCCAGCCGCTGAGCTGCGCCTGCATGCGCTGTTCGTAATAGGACGACCGCCCCCACGACGGTCCGCCGCCGCCCTCCGCAAACGAGCCGAGCCGTTGGAACAATCGTAGCGCGGCACCGACGGCACCCGTCCATGACACACCGGACTCCGCAGCCTTGACGATCAGCTTATCGAGCTTCTTGAGATCGCCCGCGACCACCGCATCGGCGATCTCGTCGATCTCAACCGCCCCGCTGTCGCCGATCAAAGTAACGGCCTCGCCCCGCGTAAGCTTTGCTCCCTTTTGGGGAGGACCAAGATACGCCACGAGTTTGTCGAGTTCGCTGCGCAGCAAACGCCGGTCCGTGGCCAGCGCTTCGGCAAGATAGGTAATCGCGTCCGCGTCGACCTCCCATCCGGCACCGGTCAGCGTCTCGCGTATCAGCCGTGCTGCGTCCTCGGGGCGGTCGTCGTAACACTCGATCGCGCCCGCAGCCTTGGCCCCTTCGAACACCTTCCGGAGCGATGAGGTCTTCGTGAGCTCCCCAGCCTCGATCACGACGAACGCATCGCCGAGCGGCTCGTTCAGAAATCCTTCGAGGAGATCGGCAAGCCCGTCCGTCGCATCCCGCACCCGAACGACACGCCGCCCGCCGAACATGGAAATGGCACCGGCCTCATCGCCCAGCCGTGCGGGGTCTTTCCGCAAGACATCTGCGCCCAGGTCGGCCACCCGAAACGCATCGCTCATGTCCGGTACGACCGATTTCGCGAGCCGGTCCGCGCGCTCCCGCACGAGCCCCGTGTTCGCCCCAAACACGAGCGCCGCCACCCACGCTTTCGGCGGGGCAGCGCTAAGCTTGTCGGAGTCGGAAGACGAGACGCGCATTTTCCTGGGACTGCGGGCGTCCCCGCCCGCTCTGCTTGCTGAATCTGAGAAACCCCAAGAGCGGGCGAGAACGCCCGCGGTCCCAGGAACTAAGACTTACCGCCGAACCGCTGCTCGAAATAGAGCCCGAGGCGCAGGCGAATGTCTTCGCCCACTTCGCGCGCCGCACGTTCTTGCGCATCGCGCTCGGCGGACTGCGTCGCGAACTGCGAGTCCGGCGACACGTTATAGGCCGCGATCGCGCGCGCGAGGCCCTTGTCCAGCACCTCGTTCGACACCGTATCGCGCAGCTCGTAGTGCGCGGTCAGGCGGTAGTTGTAGCGCGTGATCTGCGTGTTCGCCTGA
>CAZYGK010000208.1:0-4777 GCA_964647355.1 uncultured Flavobacteriaceae bacterium
ACAACGCCAAGAAGTACATCGAAGACGGCCACTTCGGCGGCAAGGGCTCGGACGCACATAAAGCGGCCGTGACCGGCGACACCGTCGGTGACCCGTATAAGGATACGGCCGGTCCGGCGATCAACCCGATGATCAAGATCACGAACATCGTGGCGCTGCTGCTGCTGGCCGCACTCGCGCACATGTAAGGCGCGGGAGTTAGCGGAATCGAAAAGGCCCCGGAATCTCCGGGGCCTTTTTCCTGTCTGGAGGAAGCTTATTGGCCGCCCGGACGGCCGGGACCTTGCTGCGAGCCCGGCGCGTTCGCCGGTGCGGCGCCCATGTTGCCGAACAGCTGTTGGAGGAACGTCATCTCCTTGCCGCGGCTCGGGGTCTCGCGATCGACGAGGGCGATCACTTGGCCGTCTTCGATGCCGTATTTGCGGATGTCGTTGACCTTGCCGCTTTCGCCGAACTGGATGGCGAGGATTTGGCGCTTGGTCACGTCCGGTTTGAAGAACGCGTAGCGCTCCTGCTCGGTCGAGATGTAATACCAGGTCGGGTCGCCGAACGCGGCTGTCGAGGACGGGGTGCCGAGCTTGTCTTGGACGGTGTCGCGCGTGTCGGCACCGATGGCCACCGTCGACACCTTTTCGTCGTCGGGCACGTAGCCGCGGACGTCTCGGATCGGTGCGCAAGCGGCGAGGCCTGCAACCGCCAGGATCGAGCCGGTCAAGAGAACGCGGGATACCATATGGACGACTCCCAGGGTTTTGGGGGAAACAACAGGCAGTTGACCTACCGCCAGGCTTGCCTAATTTCAAGGGAAAGCCAAAAGACCTCGGAAAGCCAGGGCCCGTGCGCACACTTCTATCATTTCTTTCGCGCGGGCGTGACAGGTCGCGGCAAGGGGCCTGGATCTACAACGCCATCGTCGAGCAGTCGCGCCGGCCCGAGTTTTATGAGTCGTTTGACGTCCCCGACACACTCGACGGGCGTTTCGACCTGATCGTCCTCCACGCGGGCTTGTATTTGCCGCGGCTTAAGGCGATCCGGACCGAGGGAAATGCCCTGGCACAAGCGGCATTCGATCAGATGTTCGCGAATCTCGAGGTGAACCTGCGGGAACTTGGGGTCGGCGACATGGGGGTGCCGCGCCGGGTGAAGAGCATGTTGTCGGCCTTTTATGGGCGCGCGGCAGCCTACGACACGGCACTGAAAGAAGGTGACGTGTCCGCGTTGCGGGCGGCGTTGCTTCGCAATGTGTATCGTGGTGCGGACGTCGCGCAGCCCAAGGTCGATGCGTTGTCGACCTATGTTCGGGCGACGCACGAAGCGCTCAAAGCCGCGGCCGATGCCGACATCGTTGCCGGAACCTTTGCTTGGCCCGCGCCATGAGCGCCCCCCACGGCTTTAAGCGAACGATTGCGGTCGCCAAGATCGGCGATGCCGGGCTTCAGCATACGGTGATCGCGCGCGCGGATGAATTTGCTGCGATCGCGCAGTACTTGGAGCTTGCCGGCGTCAAGGCGCTGAAGGCCGAGTTGGCGCTGCAGCGCTGGCGGGGCAAGGGCGTGCGGTTGACCGGCGATTTCGTCGCCGATGTCGTGCAAACTTGCGTGGTTACGCTCGAGCCGATCGATGCGCATGTCGAGGGACGTTTCGAGCGGCGGTTTTTGCCGGCCGAAAAGCTGCGCATGGAACTCGAGGACGAGACGGATGTTTTTGTCGATCCGACCGCCGAGGATCCGCCGGAGCCGCTTGGGCACGACATAGATCTGGGCGAGATACTGATCGAAGAACTCGCGCTGAATCTGGATCCGTATCCGCGAAAGGCGGGTGTCGAGTTTCAGGGTGGGGCAGACGCGGAGAAGCGCGCCAATCCGTTTGGGGTTTTGGCGAAGCTGAAACCGAAGCAGACCTGAGCGCCTAGTCCACGCAAAGCGCGGGGCCGATCTTGCCGTCTTCGACGAGCGTGAAGCAGCCGCACGGGTCGCTCGTGGCGACGCACTTTCCCGTCGCCGGCTTGCCGTCCATGTCCGGCGTCATCTTGCCTTCGTAGCGGCACTGCTTGCCTTGGCATTCGTCGCCGTTGCGGCAGGTTTTGCCGGCATCGGCATACGAGACGACGCACGACCATGTCCCCATGAGACAGACGCGGCGCCAGGTCGCCCCTGCGGCCTTGCAGCTTTGCTCGTCCGCGGGGATCTGAACCTCGGCTTGGGTGGTCTGCGGGGGCGCGTTGCCCTCAGCGGGGACGCAGGCCGTGAGCCCTAGGGTCAAGAGGAGGAGGATGTGGGTGCGCATGGGAGCCTGTGAGTCTGCCGCGCTCATCTGAGCCGAGCCGCTTTCGGCTGGCAAATACAGGCCCCCCTGCGGCTCAAAATCGCGGATTTCCGGGGGTTGAACTTGGGGGGCGTTTCCTATTGTATCCGCGCCTTGCTTTCGGCCGGGGGCGTCCACCGGTCCGTCGAATGATTTAGGAGAGGTGGCCCATGGCGGTCCCCAAGAGAAAAGTCAGCCCTTCGCGCCGCAACATGCGCCGCTCGCACCACGCGCTCGGGCGTCCGTCCAGCAACGAATGCAGCAATTGCGGCGAGCTGAAGCGTCCGCATCACGTTTGTCATAAGTGCGGCCACTACGACAAACGCGAAGTCGAAAAGTCGCCGTCGCGGCGGCCCTAGCCTTTGTCCGCCCTCCCGGCGCATAGTTGGCGGATTCGAGGTCGCCGACCGCTCTTAGGGACTGCGCTGGCGTGAATAGCGAAATCGTCGTTTCAGTCGATGGCATGGGAGGCGACAACGCCCCCCAAGCGGTAATCGACGGCATCGCGCTTGCGCATGTGCGCCATCCGAAGGTCAAGTTTCTGCTGCACGGCGATCATGCGCGGCTGCAGCCGGTTCTGCTCGGCAAAGCATCGCTGAAGCATGCGGTTCAAGTCGTGCATTGCGACGATATGGTCGCGATGGACGATAAGCCCGTGCAGGCGCTTCGGCGCGGGCGCAACACGTCGATGTGGCGCGCGATCGATTCCGTACGAGGCAAGGAAGCCAATGTCGTCGTCAGTGCCGGCAATACCGGCGCGCTGATGGCAATGGCTAAGGTGCAGCTGAAGACGGTGCCGGGTCTTTCGCGTCCGGCGCTTGCCGCATTGTGGCCGACCATTCGCGGGCAGTCGGTGGTGCTCGATGTCGGCGCGAACGTCGATTACGACGCGCGGCAGCTGACCGATTTCGCGATCATGGGCGAAGCGTACGCGCGCGTCGTGTTGGCGCTTGAGCGCCCGAACATCGGGCTGCTCAACATCGGCGCGGAAGAGATGAAGGGCAACGATGCCGTACGCGATGCGGCGGCGGCGCTGCGTTCCTCGGGCTTGCCGATGCGGTTCCACGGGTTCGTTGAAGGCGACGATATCAGCGCGGGCACGGTCGATGTCGTCGTGACGTCCGGCTTCGCAGGGAACATCGCGCTCAAGGCTGCCGAAGGTACGGCACGATTGATCCAGCATTACATACGTTCGGCAATGGCGCGTTCGTTCTTGTCGCGCGTCGGGTATCTGCTGTCGAAGCCGGGGTTCAACGTGCTGCGCCAGAAGATGGACCCGCGTGCGGTGAACGGCGGCGTGTTCTTGGGGCTGAACGGTGTCGTCGTTAAGAGCCATGGCGGGACCGACGGGGTCGGTTACGCGACGGCGCTCGATCTCGCGATCGAAATGGGCGAAAGCGACTTCGTGCAGCGCATCGCGGATTCGATGAGCCACCTGCCGCCGTCGATTGCGGCGCTTGGTGGGTCTGGGCCCACCGTGGTGCAAGCGCAGCCGGAGCCCGCGCAGGCGGCAGCTTCCTGATGAGCGTGATCCGCTCGCACGTCGTTGGCGTTGGGGCCTATCTGCCGCGGCAGGTGGTCACCAACGCGGACCTCGCCAAGAAACTCGAAACCAGCGACGACTGGATCCGCGAGCGAACGGGCATTCGCGAGCGGCGGATCGCGGCGGAAGGCGAGTTTACCTCTGACCTGGCGATTGCTGCTGCGCAAGATGCGCTGCGCTCGGCGGGCGTGAACGCCAACGTCGTCGATATGATAGTCGTGGCGACCGCGACGCCGGACGAGACATTTCCGGCGACGGCGACGACCGTGCAAGCCCGGCTCGGCATCACGCGTGGGGCGGCGTTCGACGTTCAGGCCGTGTGCTCCGGCTTCGTGTATGCGTTGGCGGTCGCCGACAACTTCATCAAGGCGGGGCAGGTGAAAAACTGTCTTGTCATTGGTGCCGAGACCTTCTCGCGGATCCTCGATTGGAACGATCGCACGACGGCCGTTCTGTTCGGCGACGGGGCCGGCGCGTTGCTGTTGACGGCCGCGCAGGGCGAGGGGACCGTGAAGGATCGCGGGGTTCTATCCACACATCTCTTCTCGGACGGGCGACTGCACGATCTGCTCTATGTCGATGGCGGGCCGTCGAAAACGAGGACGACGGGGTTTCTCCGCATGGAGGGACGCGAGGTGTTCCGGCACGCGGTCGTTAACTTGTCGGAGGCGATCGAACTTGCGATGCGCTCGAACGGCGTCGAAGCGGCCGACATCGATTGGTTTGTGCCACACCAAGCGAACCAAAGAATTCTAGACGCGACGGCCCGGAAAGTCGGCGTGCACCCATCGCGCGTGATCTCTACGGTTGCAATTCACGCGAATACATCTGCTGCGTCAGTGCCGCTTGCGCTCGCCACAGCCGTGAATGACGGACGGATCAAGCGCGATCAACTTCTGGTGCTGGAAGCGATGGGTGGAGGTTTTACCT
>CAZYGK010000209.1:0-4751 GCA_964647355.1 uncultured Flavobacteriaceae bacterium
GCGATCACGTTGATCGCGTCGCGCACGTTCTCGAAATTGTAGAGCGGCTCGCCCATCCCCATCATCACGATGTTGGTGATCATGCGCTCTTCCGAATTGCGTCCCGCGCGCGGCCATTCCTTAAGATCGTCGCGCGCGACGAGCACCTGCGAAACGATCTCGGCGGCCGTCAGATTGCGCACGAGCTTTTGCGTGCCCGTATGGCAGAACCGGCACGTCAGCGTGCACCCTACCTGGGAGGAGATGCAGAGCGTCCCGCGATCCTCATCGGGAATGAACACGGTCTCGACCTCGATCCCGGGCCCAAACCGGATGAGCCACTTGCGCGTGCCGTCCTTCGACACCTGCGCCTCGACCACCTCCGGCCGCTTCAGCGAGAACCGCTCGCCGAACTCGGCACGCAGCGGCTTGGCGAGCGTCGTGATCGCATCGAACCCGGTCGCGCCCTGCACATAGGCTGCGTTCCAGATCTGCCCGGCGCGCATCGACAGATGCTTCGGCTCGACGCCGGCCTCCGCCAGCACGGCTTTGAGACCGTCGCGCGTCAAACCGACCAAACTTCTCGGGCTCGAAGCCGTCATCGCACGTCCAAACGAAAGGGCGGCTGAACCTCAGCCGCCCTTCGTGAAAGGCCCTGAACTAGCCGTCAGGCCGTTTTATTTGCAGCCTTCCGCCACTTTGTCGAGTGCGGCGGATATGCCCTTGAGCGAGTACGTGTCCGTGGTCAGCGTTCCGCGCTTCGAAATGCCCTTAACCCTCATTTCGCCGGCCCCGCGCATCGCGGTGACAAGGCGCTGCTCGTCCTGCTTGCTCTGCAGCCAAGCGCCGTCCGCCTTGGTGAAGAATGTGAACTTGTCCGACCCGACCTCGACCGTCGCGTTGGCGCCTTCCTTGAACTGATAGCCGATGACGATCGACGGCTCGTTCGCGATCGCCGCTTTCGGCCACGTCGTGATCAGGAAGTAGATTGGATCGCGCTTCGCCGCTGCCGGCTCTTTGGTCTGCGGCTGCGACACCGCCCAGCAAACCGCACCGCGGCCGTCGTTGTTCTTGTAGGCTTCCCAGGCGTCCTGCGAGCCGAGCAATGTCGGGCTTTGCTGCGCCGACGCAATGCCCATGCCGGCCGCAAGTGCAACCGCTGCAAACCCAACCCGCGCAAATGTGAGAGACATCGAACTACCTTTGCTTGAAACGACACCCGAGTGTCACGCCGAAGCGCCCGGGAATCAGAGGGCCTCAGCATGTGCTTCGCCACCCCCAATGTCTCGCCCATCTTGGGCCGCTTTGTGAAGCCCCCAAAGCCCTGTCGATGCGGCGGAAATGGCGATTTCCGGCGGCCAAGCGGTTTTGCTAGGGTCCCCCCCATGCGAAGCGCGACCGCCGAAACCGATACGCTCGACCGCGATGCCCAAGCGGACTTGGTCGAAGCCATTGCCTCGCGGGCGGACAAGGCAGCGTTCGCCGCTCTGTTCCGCTACTTCGCGCCGAAGATCAAAGGCTACCTCATCAAGATCGGCACAGATCGCGGCCAGGCAGAGGAGCTGACCCAGGAGGTCATGCTGACCGTCTGGCGAAAGGCTGCGACCTTCGACAGGCGCCAAGCGTCGGCCTCGACCTGGATGTTCACGATCGCCCGCAACCGCCGCATCGATGCAGTCCGCAAAGAGAAGCGCCCCGAACTTGACCCGTCGGATCCGATGCTCGTTCCCGACGCCCCGGAAGCGGCCGACGATCGTCTGGATGCGCTCGATCGTGAGGCCCGCATCACGCGCGCCTTGAAGACGCTGCCCAAGGATCAAGCCGACCTCGTGCACGAAGCGTTTTACCTCGCCAAGTCGCATAGCCAGATTGCGGAGGAAACGAAGATCCCCTTAGGCACTGTCAAATCGCGTCTGCGGCTCGCGTTCGGCCGTCTGCGCAAAGCCATCGAGGGCGAAGAAAACCCATGACCCCCTCGCACCATCCCAACCCTTCGCTGTTGACGGCCGCGGCGGCCGGCGCGCTGACGCCCGCGGTCAGCCGCATTTTGAATGCCCACGCCGCACTTTGCCCGCATTGCCGCGCGCTGATGCACAACATCGAGACGATCGCCGGCGACGCCCTCGACGGAGAGGCGCATGAGGACGTTGCGCCCGATGCGCTTGACCGCGCACTTGCCGCGCTGGGTCCGCAGGACGGCCGCGCGCGCTGGCCCGACATGCTCGCAAGCCTCCCGGACGAGGTGAACGAGATCGTCACGCCGGCTCTTGGCGGCGCCTGGTACACGGGTGGCGTGGGTTTGAAGATTCTTGATCTCAAACTCCCGGTCACCGCCGCAGGTGAGACATTTCAGCTCTTCCGCATCGAACCGGGCTCCGGCCCGCCGCAACACACGCATGGCGGCCAGGAGTTCACGCTCGTCCTCACGGGCGCCTTCAAAGACGAGACCGGCCTCTACCGCGCGGGCGACATCGCGATCGGCGATCCCTCGGTGACGCATCGCCCCATCGCCGAGCCTGGCGAGGTCTGTTACGCCCTCGCGGTCACCACCGCCCCGCTGAAATTCACCGGGCCCTTAGGTGTTCTCCAGCGCATCATCAACCTGGGCCGCAAATGACGAATCCCATTCTAGTTGAGCTGACGCGCGGCGGCGTCGTCGAGAGCCAGCACCGTGGCGCGATCGCGGTGTGCGACGCCGAAGGTAAGACCGTGGCTCAATGGGGCGATGTTGACCGCGCGGTCTTCCCGCGCTCCGCCTTCAAGTCGCTGCAAGCGCTGCCGCTCGTCGAAACCGGTGCGGCCGATGCGTTCAATCTGAGCGACGAGCACATAGCGCTGGCTTGCGCCTCGCACTCGAGCGAACCGATGCATGTCGAGCGCGTCACGTCCTGGCTCGCAAAGATCGACTGCCGCGAAAGCGATCTCGCCTGCGGCCCGCATTTGCCGTTCCACGAGCCGACCGCGCACGCGATGCTGCGCGCAGGCGAGCGCCCCTGCAAACTGCACAACAACTGCTCCGGCAAGCACACCGGATTTCTCAGCGTCGCGCGCCATCTGAAGATCGCGATCGAAGGCTACGAACGTCCCGATCACCCGGTGCAGGTCTTGGTCCGCCAAGCGATCGCCGATCTTTGCGACCTCGATCCCAAACACATGACGATCGGCATCGACGGTTGCGCCGCGCCCAACTATGCGATTCCGCTGACCCATCTTGCCCGGGGCATGGCCCGCCTCGGCGCGTCGACGAAACTCGCACCTGCACGCGCGAAAGCCGCCAAGCGCATTGTCGGCGCATGGAAAGCGCACCCGCTGCTGGTCTCGGGCACGGGCCGAGCCTGCGCCGATCTGATCGAAGCCTCGCGCGGGGGCGCCGTCGTCAAAACCGGCGCCGAAGCAGCGTTCATGGCCGTACTACCCGACCAGGGGTTGGGTATCGCCCTCAAGATTGACGATGGAGGGACCCGAGCGGCAGAGGCGGTGATGGCCAAGCTTCTGACGCTGCTTGACATCGCCGACGAAACCGCTCCGCGGATTGCCAAGCACGTAAACCCGCCGATCAAGAACTGGCGCGGCGACGTCGTGGGCGAGCGCCGCACGACGGCAGCACTCGCCAAATTGGCGCGTTAGTACGAAGCCGGCGTCTGCGGTTTGTTGTCCTGAATCTGCGTGATCGAACTGATGTAGCAGCGATCGGCGATGCCGAACTGCTGCCCCGCGACGATAACGTCGCCGGGCCTGAGGCAGATCCCGGGGCGCGACTCGACGCGCGCGTGCCAAGCCCACTTCAACTCGCGGCAATCGTTTGCGAACTTCACGAGATACTTGCGGCTTGGGCCCGTCTCGATAATCGCCGTGTAATTGTCGATCGCCTTGAAGTTGTCGATCGTGCGAACGAACGGGCAGGGGTTCGGCGATGGCTTTTTCGTTTCGTCGGCCGTCGCCGGTCCGACCAAAGCGAGCGCGCAAATCGCAGCCGCAACGCCTTCAGCACAAGACCTGGTCATGGGGATTTCTCCAAGCTTCCGATACGGGAGGGAGGAGTCTCGCGCGCCGCAGCCTGAACGGCGGCTGAACGGGACCGCTTGGCCTTTGCGAAAGCCTCGCATAACGTCGCGTCCGAAAGCAACTCGCCAACGGAGAACGTTCATGAAAGCCATGCTCTGCAAAGCCTACGGCCCGCCCGACAGCCTCGTCCTCACCGATCTGCCGAGCCCAAAGCCCGAGGCCGGCCAAGTGCTGATCGACGTGAAGGCCGCCGGCGTGAACTTCCCCGACGTGCTCATCATCCAAAACAAATACCAATTCAAACCCGCGCTCCCGTTCGCCCCCGGCGGCGAAGTTGCAGGCGTCGTGAAGGAACTGGGCGCAGGCGTCACGGACGTGAAGGTCGGCGATCGTGTGATGGCCTCGACCGGCTTCGGCGGTTTCGCCGAACAAGTCTGCGCTCCGGCCGCGCGCTGCATCCCCTTCCCGCAAAACATCGACTTCGTGCAAGCCTCGGCCTTCGTGATGACCTACGGCACGTCGCACCACGCACTGAAAGATCGCGCGCACCTGAAGAAGGGTGAGACGTTGCTCGTCCTCGGCGCAGCCGGCGGCGTCGGCATTGCGGCCGTTGAAATCGGAAAGCTCATGGGCGCGCGCGTGATCGCCGCCTGCTCCACACAAGAGAAAGTCGACTTCTGCAAAGCCCAAGGCGCCGACGACGGCATCGTCTATCCCGAAAACCCGCTCGATCGCGACGCGCAGAAGAAGCTCTCGGAAGACCTGAA
>CAZYGK010000210.1:0-4684 GCA_964647355.1 uncultured Flavobacteriaceae bacterium
AGGTGGAAACCTGGCGCACGATCGGGGACAGTGTGCGGGCGATCGCCGGCACGCAGAAACCCGAGCCTTCGGGCGACCCGTGCACCTGGATCGACAACAACGTCGATTGCCGCGCGCACTGACGGGGCTTGCTGCAACTTCCTTGTCGCCGCTTCAATGCCGTCGTTCGCGAATCGGCATTGAGGATCGGTCATGGCGGAAGGGCTTGAGCTCGAGTTCAACGAAACCAACAAACGCATCGGCATCCTGATCGCCGTGATGGCGGGGGTGCTGGCGTTTGCGGAAGCGGGCGGCAGCAACGCCTCCGCCGATGCGCTCAGGGGCACAGTCGAGCTCTCGAACACCTGGGCGTTCTTTCAGGCGAAGACGATCCGGATGACGACGCTGAAAGCCGAGGCGGATTCGCTCGAGCTGACGGTCGCGAAGTGGGAGCCGGGGCCGGAGCGCGAGGCGGCCGTCAAGACGATCGCCGACTGGCGCGCGACCGCGGCACGCTACGACAGCGAGCCGGAGACCGGCGAGGGGCGCAAGGAACTCTCGGCCAAGGCCAAGGCGATCGAAGCGGCGCGGAACGACGCGGCGGCCGCGAACGCGACGTTCGACCTGTCGAGTTCGGCGCTGCAGCTCGGCATCCTGCTTGCCTCCGCCGCGGTGGTGACGGGGCTGTTGTGGCTTGCCTATGTGGGCGCCGGGCTCGGCGTTTTGGGTACCGCGCTCGGCCTCATGGGCGTTTGGGCACCGCATTTTTTGGGCGGCTGAGACGGCGCGCGCGACGGTTGCATCGCAAAGATGCAAAATCGAATCCGTTATATCCGTTAGATTGGCTGCGTTCTGCGGTTTCATCCGTTCGGAATCCGTTCGGTAAGCGTTAGGTATCCGTCTGCGGCATTCCGACCGTTTGGCAGAAATCAGCCAGCGCGCGCCCGCTCCACGCGCAACTGCTGCGCGCGCCGGGCCGCGAGGCCCCATGCGGGTTTTGAAGGAGATCTACGGTTCAAGTCGCAGCCGCGCGCCGGCTGAGGCGCGGGAATGCGCTGCTCCCTCAAGCGCGATGGCGCGGGTGCAGCGACGTCGAGATAAGTACTACAACTTTCGTGTTAAGTCGCTCCCGCAAAACGACGCGGACAAAATGCCTGGGCGCGCCGGCTTCCGGGTGGCACTTGGCTTGCGGGCCGAGTGGTGGACGCCCGCCGGGGATGCCGGGGCTCCCAGGGCTCAAGCCGCCTCGTCTTCGACCGGCGACAGCCTGAGGCCGAGCGCTCGCAGCACTTTGAGGACGGTCGCCAGTTCCGGATTGCCGTCGTCGCTGAGCGCGCGGTAGAGCGCCTCGCGCGCGAGCCCGGTCTTCTTCGCCAAGCGCGTCATGCCGTAGGCTTTCGCCGCGTCGCCGATCGCGGCCGCGATTAGCGCCAGGTCGCCGTCTTCGAATGCGGCCTCCAGATAAAGCGCGACGCGTTCGGGCGTGTCCAACTGCGCGGCGACATCCCAACGTTTGGTCTTAAGCGTCATCGGTTTTGTTTTGGGCTTGGCCACTTCGACCATACTCCCGCTTTCGGCATTTACAGCTTTGTAACTTATAAATTACGCATGAGCCAGCGCAAGGTGCTGGACAGTTCACAACGCGCCTGGGAGCGCCGGCCTCCGGCCGGCACTTCGCGCGTCTAGTCACAAAGAGCCGGCCGGGAGGGCAGCGCTCTCGGAGGCGTGACCGGCTTCCCGTCGCTGGCGTCGCGTTGGCGCAGTTGCTCGCGCCATCGTTGTCCGACGCGGCGCGCCCGTCGCGCTCTCAGCTGCGCCGGTGTTTCTGCTTGCGGAATTGCCGGTAGAAAATGCTAACCGTCAACAATACGCCCACAAGCCCCGCGGCCCAAAATAGCGGCGCGTGGTGACTGAAGTACGAGAGGCCCAGCAACAACAACGCGGGCGGCAGCGCAATGGGTGCCAGCTCGCCCATGCGGCTCAGGTTCTTGAGCAATCTGTGAGCCAGCTTGTTCATCGAACCCTCAAACGCCGCGTGCGCGGCCTCATGCGGGATGATGCCCGGTTCTGGGGGGAGCGTCTACTGAGGGCAATGACGTTTGTGGAGCGGCGTTCGGCCGACCATCGGGAAATCCGTAACCTGTCGCCTAATCTTGGTCGCTAATCTTGTCGCCCTAACCTCGGCGAGGGGCCGCCCATGACCGCGCCGCCCGAGGGAATCGGAGGGCCCAGCGTGGCGATGCGTACTTCCTAGTCGCTGGCGTAGAGTTGGATGCGGTGCAGGGGGATGATCGCGTGAGTTTTGTCAGCCATGTTGCTATCTATTCGACGACAGAAAATCGAGAGCACACGATGCCCCGCAAAGGAAGCCCGCCAATCTTGCAACCAGCGACGCTCAGCATTGAGGCCAAGCGCAGAGCAATACCACGATTTCAGAAGCGGATCGATGAGTTAAGAGCATTTGACATCCAGTGTACTACAACGGGGCGCCCCCGAAGTTTCGAGACTGTCGATGGCCATCGATAAGACGCTGACAGACACGTTTGGCACTGACTCCGTTGAGTACAAGCGCTACGCATCAATCAAGCACCTCGGTCGCCGTCGCAGTGTCATGTTTGACGAGTACGAGTCCGTCAGCGAACATCACCGCGAGCTGCGCGAAGACATAGATCAGGCAATCGCGATCATAGAAGGAATCATTGCTGGATTTCAGGAAGATATTGAACACAGCGGCAGCACGATTCACGTGCCCACCGTTGTGCAAAGATCACCGCCCAATGCGAACAAAAAGGTATTCGTCGTTCATGGGCACGATGATGCAGCAAAGGAAGCAGTCGCCAGATTTCTTCAAGCACTTGGCCTTGATCCAATCATTCTGCACGAGCAAGTGAGCCGAAGTCGGACTGTCATCGAAAAGATTGAGGCGAACTCCGACGTAGAGTTTGCGGTAGTAATCCTCACCGGAGACGATGTTGGCGGGAAGGACGGGGAAGATCTGCGCCCGCGAGCGAGGCAAAATGTGATCTTTGAGCTCGGCTACTTCTTTGGGCACCTCAAGCGCGCGCGCGTTTGTGCATTGAAGCGCGGAGACATTGAGGTTCTGTCAGATATTTCGGGCGTAGTTTACACAGAGTTCGATCCCAAGGGGGCTTGGAAAATGGAACTTGCGCGGGAGATTAAGGCTGCAGGAATCACAGTCGATCCGAACGCACTTCTCGCCTAGGCCGGCACTTAGGGGTAGGGGCGGAGCCGCTGTTCGGCCCTGTCAGATGGCAACCGTCGAGCCTACATCTGTTCATCCGGCGCAGCTTCGGCGGCGCGGCGGTGAACACTTATAAGGCACCGCATTTGAGTCGTGAGATACGGAATTTGATAGAGGAGATCCGGCTGATGCCACGCATCCCTGTGCACGACGTTCGCGAGCTACTGTTGTCCGTTGCACGAGAGCAGGCGCCGCAGAGGCCAACCGATGCGTCCCTGCAGCAAGGCACGTTACTCGCGGAGGTCGCTCGGCGCCTGAAAGCGCAGGGGAATCCCGACATCGAAGAGGCGATCCTCACTCAGTGGCATGACCTAATGCGCACCGGGATTGTGGCGTGGGGATACAACATCACCAATCCCAACCCTCCTTTCTTTCACTTCACAGACCGAGGGCGCCGCGCACTTGAGAGACTAAGTCGTGACCCGGCGAATCCCGCAGGCTATCTCAAGCACTTGTCCGCGGAATCAACTATCAACCCAGTTGCAAGCGCTTACCTGATAGAAGGCTTGGAGTGCTTTGCAGGAGGCCTCGACAAGGCTGCGGCCGTTATGGTTGGCGCCGCAGCCGAGAGCCTCATTCTCGAGCTGCGCGACACTACATTGGAGAGCTTCGCCCAGAAGCGCGTCGCGGCGCCACGTGGCCTATCAGACTGGCGAGTGAAGACGATACTTGACGAGTTGCACGCGGTCTTGGACGCCAGAAAAGCCGCCTTTCCGCGCGCGTTGAAGGAAGAGTTTGAGGCCTATTGGATGGCGTTTGCCCAGCAAATTCGAGCGACGCGAAACGACGCGGGTCACCCAACGAGCATTGACCCGGTGACGGAGCAATCCGTTCACGCTGCGTTTTTGGCCTTTCCGGAGTTGGCGCGGATGACGACGAACCTCTCTAACTGGATTAAGGCGAATTTTTGATCGCGTCTGTCTCGGATTTGGTCATCAGTGGACCGACTCGGGTAGTTCCGGGGACATTTGAAGGTCTCATACATCGCCAAGAGCGGGCGAGACGCCCGCGGTCCCAGGCTGCGCTCAGCCTGTCAAATTGCCTTGTGCGATCTTGGGCGGCGTTGGATAGCACGGTACATGACCCTGCGCGCCAAAGACTTGATCGCCGGTTGCACGAAGCCGCTATAAGGGGGCCATAGCGATCAAGGATTTGTGAGATGACGAAGCGCAAGCGGCCGGCCGAGGGGGTTCGGTATGACGTTATTCTGGTTGGGGCGACGGGGTATGTGGGGGCGTTGATCGCCGAATACCTCGCTGCGCGGGCCGGGGATAATGCCGTGCGGTGGGCGATGGCGGGGCGAAGTGCTTCGAAGCTTGAGGCGGTGAAGGCTTCGCTCGGTGCGCGGGGCGAGCGCATCGCCACCATCGTCGCCGATACGTCGAACTGGGCGGAGATGGATCATCTGGTGGCGCAGACGAAGGTCGTGCTCACCACCGTCGG
>CAZYGK010000211.1:0-2665 GCA_964647355.1 uncultured Flavobacteriaceae bacterium
AGCGCCTCGTTCGCAATGAGGAGGTCAGCGGTTCGATTCCGCTCAGCTCCACCATGCGCCCTCGTTTCCGCTGCGTGACGCCACTGGCTTTTGCCCCTAGCATGGCGACATGGGCGTACCATCCTTCGATGTTGTCATTCATCCGTACCGGTCGCTTGGAGCCTTTGGGTTCAAGCTGTTCATGGGCGTGCTCATTGCCGTGAACGTTCTCTTTGCCGGTGTGATGGTCAGTCAGGGCGCCTGGCCGGTTGCGGGCTTCTTGGGGCTCGACGTGCTCGCGGTCTATGTCGCATTCCAGCTGAGCTACGATCAGGCGCGCGCGTTCGAGCGCATCACGATCAACGGCGAAACGCTGACGGTCGAGCGCGTCGACCGCAATGGCGAACACCGAGAGTGGACGTTTCCCACGTATTGGGTCGGCGTTTGGTACGAAGGCGGCGAGACCGATGCGAAGGTCCTTTTGCGCAGCCATGGGCGCACGCTTGAGGTCGGTGCGTTTCTGTCGCCGTTCGAGCGCGAGGATTTCGCTGCAGCGTTACGAAAGGCGCTCAGCGATGCAAAGGTGTCACCCGCGCTTGCGCAGGCCTAGCACGTCTTGCATGTCGAACAGGCCAGGACCTTTGCCTTGGCCCCACTGTGCCGCTTTGAGCGCGCCTTTGGCGAAGATTGCGCGGTCTTCGGCGCGGTGCGTGAGTTCGATGCGTTCGCCGTCACCCGCCAAGATTACGGTGTGATCGCCGACGACGGAACCGCCACGCAAGCTCGCGAAGCCGATGAGGCCAGGCGTGCGCGGGCCGGTGATGCCATCATGCGGCTTCAGCTTCAGCTCGGAAAGTTTCTTGTCGCGGCCGTGCGCTGCCGCTTGGCCGAGCAGCAGTGCCGTGCCGGAGGGGGCGTCCGCCTTGTTGCGGTGGTGCATCTCCAGAATTTCGATGTCGAAGCTTGGGCCGAGCGCGTGCGCGGCGAGTTCGACGAGGCCCGCGAGCAGATTCACGCCGAGGCTCATGTTGCCCGACTTCACGATCGTGGCATGCCGGGCCGCAGCTTTGATGCGCGTCTCGTCAGCCTCGGCGAAGCCGGTCGTGCCGATGACGTGGACGATGCGCGCCTGGGCCGCGAGGTCGGCAAACGCGAGGCTGGCTTGGGGCCTTGTGAAGTCGATGAGCGCGTCGGCCTTCGCGAGCACCCCGAGCGGATCGGATTCGACGCGAGCGCCCGTCGCATCGATGCCGGCGAGCGTTCCGAGGTCTTTGCCCTGCGCGGGACTATCGGCGGCTTCAAGGCCGGCCAGGAGCTTGATGCCTTGCGTCTTGGCGGCTTCCCGGATGACGGCATGGCCCATGCGCCCGGCGGCGCCCGCAATGACAAGCTTGATTTCGGCCATGTTGCTCACAATTGGCTGTAGTCGCCGTCAAGACCTAGCATGTGGCGGCCTACCGTTTCCATGGTTGGGGTGGCGACCTGCATATGCTGGGTGGCGACGTGCACGTCGCGGAAGATGCGCTGCAGTGCGGATCCTTTGTAGACCGACGTTCCGCCGCCGAGGTTGTACATCAGATCGACCGTGCGCGCGGCTGAGCGTGCCGCATGCGTGATTGCGAGGCGAAGGTCGCGGCGCGTTTCGGTCGAGGCCCTGCCCTTCGCCTTCGCTTCGTCCCAGGTTTTGTGCAGCATCTCGTAGTAGAACGCCCGGCCGGAGCGCAGGATCGCTTCGGCTTCGGCAACGTGTTCCTGTGTTTGCGTGCGCTGAGCGAGCACGCGGCGGTGGGCTTCGGGAACTTTCACGCTTGCTATGGCGGTGAGTTCCCGGATCGAGGCGCGGGCGGCGCCCATCATCACGGCAGCGACACCGCAGGCGAGCAGGCCGAACGGCGGGAAGTGATAGAGCGGGCGATCGATGTGGATTTTGAAGGCGCCGAATTCGGCGCGGGATTTGGGGACGCGCACGTTCTTCATGACGAAGTCTTGGCTCCCCGTGCCGCAAAGGCCGGATGTATCCCAGTTGCCTTGCAGCTCGACCTCACGCGTCGGTGCGAAGATGCTGCCGTTGACCGGGATTTCGCCTTCCATCACAGGCTTGCCGTCGCGGTAGAGAATGCAGCCCGCCGTCATCCAATCGGAGACGTCGGAGCCCGAGCCCCACTGCCATCGGCCTTCGATGCGGTAGTGATCGCCTTCGTCGTGCGCTTTGCCGCGCCGGGCGAAGACGCCGCAAACGATGTTCGTGCCACTGAAGATTTCACGCGCTCCTGCCGCCGGGACCCAACTCGCGCTGACCCCGGTCGAACCGCAGATGAACGATACCCACGCAGCAGACGCGTCGGCTTCCGCGAGCGCTTCGGTGATCTCTGCGAACGTGATGGGATCGGACTCGCCGCCGCCGTATTCCTTCGGCACCAGAAGGCGGAGGAAGCCTGCGTCGTTGAATCGCTTGGCGAGGTCCGCAGGCAGGCGGCGCGCCTGTTCAATTTCAGGCGCACGGCGCTTGAGTTCGTCTTGGAAACTGCGGGCGGTGGCGATGAGGTCGGTCATTCGGCGAGCTTCAACCTGTTGGCGATGTTGTTTTTTTGCATGTTCGAGGAACCGCCGACGATGGGGAGCGAGATGGCGTCGCGGACGTAGCGTTCCATGTCCATGAGATCGGAGAGGCCGTAGGCGCCCATGA
>CAZYGK010000211.1:2765-4630 GCA_964647355.1 uncultured Flavobacteriaceae bacterium
CGGCGGGCGGTGGTCTCGACCATCGCGAGGTCGCCGCCGACGTTCGGTTCGGAGAGACCGTAGGCGAACAAGAGTTCGCCCTTTGCGATCTTCGGCAGCAGGGCGCGTTTTTGGCTTTCCGACCCCGACTCGACGACGTTCATGCCGGCGTAGCAGGCGGCCATGATGTAGGAGCAGGCGACGGCCGTGGAGCGGCGCGCGAGTTGTTCGATGACCGCCATGGTCGCCGGGATGTCGACGCCCTGGCCGCCGTACTCGGCGGGGATCGTGAGGCCCATGACGCCCATTTTGCCAAGCTCGTTATGGACGTCGCGCGGGAAGATGTTTTCTTTGTCCCACTTGCGCGCGAGCTCGCGCGGCATGCGCTGATCGACGAAGCGGCGAACGCTGTCGCGGAGCAGGCGGACGTCTTCGCGGTCTTCGATCATCGGGCACGTCTCAGGGTCAGGTTGATGCGACCGCCTTGCGGCAGCGCTTTGTGTTCGATCGGCGAGGTGCCGGGGCGGATGCGTTTGACGCCGTGATAGCGCAAGCGGCTTTCGCCTGCGAGCACGAAGACGTCGCCGGAATGGAGTGTGAAGGTTTGGCTGGGGCCTGTGCGCTTCAGGCCGGCGAGCTGGAACTCGGCATCGTTGCCGAACGAGAGCGAGACGATCGGCCAGGCGAAGTCCGCTTCGTCGTAGTCGCGGTGGATGCTCAGCCTCCCGTCCGCGGCATACACGTTGACGAGGCAGGCGTCGGGCTCGAAGGCGTAGCCGGTGTCGGTGGCGGCTTGCTTGGCGACGGCGAGAACGGCTGGCGGGATCGGCGGCCAGGGCTTGCCCGTGACGGGGTGTGCCGGCTCGTAGCGGTAGCCGCGCTTGTCCGACATCCAGCCCAGCGGGCCGCAGTTCGTCAGGCTGTTGATCATGTAGGGGCCGGTCGGCATCTGCGGGCGGAACGGCGGGGCGGCCTCGATGATCGCGGCGACGTCGTCGAGGATCGCCAGCTGTTCGGCGCGCGTGAGGCGGTTGCGGAACAGCTTGGCGCCGTCCGGCAGTTTTTCCTCGAGTTCGGCGAACAGGGTTTGCATCAGGTGCCGGTGAAGTTCGGCTTGCGCTTTTCCAGGAACGAGGCGACTGCTTCCTTGTGGTCGTTCGTTTTGAACGTCAGCATCTCGTAGGCCATCGAGGCGTCGAGGATCGTGTGAGCGATTTCCTTCAGGCGAAGATTGACCGAGACCTTCGTGTACTTGATCGCTTGCGGCGCGCCGGCTGCGAGCTTCTTCGCGAACGCATCGACGCGGGCATCGAGATCCGCGTCGGGCACGACGTGATTGATGAGGCCGATGCGCTCGGCCTCCGCGCCCGTGAGCGGGTCTCCGGTCATCAGGTATTCCTTGGCGCGCGCATAGCCCACGAGCTGCGGCCAGATGACCGCGCCGCCATCGCCTGCGACGACGCCGACCTTCACATGCGGGTCGGCGAAGCGGGCGGTGTCGGAGGCGAAGATCACGTCGCAGAAGAGCGCGATCGTGCAGCCGAGGCCGATCGCGGGCCCGCGCACTTTCGCGATGATCGGCTTTTCGAGGTCGAGCAGGCCGAAGACGATCTTGCGGCCTTCGATGATCGAGGGGCCCTTTTCCTTGCCCTCGCCGGACCGCTGCATCCACTCGATGTCGCCACCGGCCGAGAAAGCTTTGCCTTCACCGGTTAGAACGACGACGTCCACGCTGTCGTCTTCCTGAACATCGTAGAAGATATCGGCGAGTTCGCGATGCATGCGGCCGTCGACCGCGTTCATCTTCGCCGGGTTCGAAAGGGTGAGCGTCATGATGCGCCCTGCCCGCTCGATCTTGATGCGTTCGTATTTGGCGTCGTTCATGG
>CAZYGK010000212.1:0-4607 GCA_964647355.1 uncultured Flavobacteriaceae bacterium
TTAAGCATGGTCGAAGCCTGTAGGGGGCGAGTGTGGCAAAATGAAGATAAATGGCGCCTGGCGGGGAGCGTTCGATCCGGGCCAGAATAGCCAAGAATGGGGCGGCCAGCCATTAAATCGTGGTAGGCTGGACGGGGCGTTGGGGGACGTCATGGAAGACATCACGAAATTTTTGTTCGATCCGAATGGGCCGATGGGCCTGACGGCCGAGTTTTTCCTCAATGTCGTGGCTGAGTTCGGCGGCTTTATTCTGGGCGCGCTCGTCTTTTCGATTCTCATCCCTGTCGTTATCGACGCCCGGCAAGCGCGGAAATGGAAGCCTGCGCGGCTGAATTACGGGCAAGAGCTGATGCTGCTTCACGTTGCATTCGGCGACGCGTTGTCGCGGTTCTTGCGTTCGCCGTCGGGCGAGGCCCGGGCGCGCTCGGCCGATGCCGTCGATCATGCCTTTCGTGCCGTGCCGCTGGCGACGAGCTTGTTCGGGTATGCGCTCACCGCCGATATCTCGCGCGAGGTGAACGACTACATGCGCATGCTGCGCGCGATCCGCGACTGGGCGCATATCGCTGCGCATCCGGAAGATATCGAGTTTGCCGCGATCGAGCGGCGCGTGACTCAGACGCGTGACATGTTCGGGGCCGCGAACAAGGAGTTCAAGGACGTGCTCGACGCGCTCGGTCTTGCCGGCTTCAAAGACGTGTGCTGGGACGCCGATCTGATCGCCAACCTCGCCTCCGCGTACGATTTGATCCAACGCGAGGGGCGGGCGAGCGCAGAAGCTTACGCAGCCGCCCGGGTGGGGTAGGCGCGCGCGAGAACGTCCGTTGGAATGTCGAGAAGTTTGTTAAGTTCGCGCACCATCGGCAACGTTAGCGGGCGCTTGCGCGTCATCACTTCCGACACGCGGCCGCGGCTGCCGATGGCGGGCTCAAGATCGCGCCGGGTAAGGCCCTTTTGCTCCAGCATGAACTCGATTGCAGCGATGGGATCGGGCGGATCGATCGGGAAATGCTTTTCCTCATAGGCTTCGATCAAGGTCACCAGGATGTCGACCCGGTCGCCATCGGGCGTTCCCGGATTGGCATCCCAATGGCGTTCAACCTCCTTTAGGGCCCACCGGTGGTCGGCCTTGGTGCGAATGGGGCGAATGTCGTTCGGCATGGCGTCAGACCTTGTTTGCGTCGATCTTGTCGTAGTCTTTGTGCGTTCCTATGAAGCGTATGTAGACTCTCTTGCCGCGGTAGTGGATTGCGGCAACGAGCCGGTACTTGTTGCCGCCGATGTCGAACACGACCCGGCCGTTGGCGAGCAGGTCAGCCGTCCCGAAGGTTTCCTTGACCTCGTTGGGCTTCGACCAGTCCGCCGCCTTGACGATGTGTACCCACGTTCGCAACGGCATTTCGGAGTCGCGGCGGCCGGGCTCGCTCCAGAACGACTTTAGGGTTCCGACCGCTATGATCCGCATGCCGAGACGTTAGCATGCTCTCACTTTGGGAGCAAGCGGAAATGCTCTCACTTTGGGAGCGCGGTTAATCGTCCCTGCCCGAGTGGTCGCCGACCAAGACTTCGCGCTTGCCCGAGTGGTTGGGCGCGGAGATGACGCCTTCCTCTTCCATCTGTTCGATGATGCGGGCGGCGCGGTTGTAGCCGATCTGCAGGCGGCGCTGGATGTAGCTGGTCGAGACCTTGCGGTCGCGCGCGACCACGGCCACGGCTTGGTCGTAGAGCGTATCGCCGGAACCGCCGCCTTCTTCGCCGTCGAGCAGCGAGCCGGCTTCGGGTTCGTCCGGTTCTTCGGTGATCGCGTCGAGGTATTGCGGTTCGCCTTGGCTCTTCAGGAATTTCACGACGGTCTCGACTTCTTCGTCCGAGACGAAGGGGCCATGGACACGACGGATGCGGCCGCCGCCTTCCATGTAAAGCATGTCGCCTTGGCCGAGCAGCTGTTCGGCGCCCTGCTCGCCCAGGATCGTGCGGCTGTCGATTTTCGACGTGACTTGGAACGAGATGCGGGTCGGGAAGTTTGCCTTGATCGTGCCGGTGATGACGTCGACCGAGGGGCGTTGCGTTGCCGTGATGATGTGGATGCCCGCTGCGCGCGCCATTTGGGCGAGGCGTTGGACCGCCGCTTCGATGTCCTTGCCGGCCACCATCATGAGGTCGGCCATTTCGTCGACGATGACGACGATGTAGGGCATGTGGTCGAGCGGGAGATTTTCCTCCTCGTACATCGGCTCGCCCGTTTGGCTGTCGAAGCCCGTCTGCACGGTGCGCTTCAAGCTTTCGCCTTTGGCGGCGGCGCGTTGGATGCGTTCGTTGTAGCCTTTGATATTGCGCACGCCGAGCTTCGACATGCGGCGGTAGCGGTCTTCCATCTCGCGCACGGTCCATTTCAGCGCGACGATCGCTTTCTTCGGATCGGTGACGACCGGCGAGAGCAGATGCGGGATGCCGTCATAGGCGGAGAGTTCCAGCATCTTCGGGTCGATCATGATCAGTTTGCACTGCTGGGGCGTCAGCCGGTAGAGCAGCGACAAGATCATCGTGTTGATGGCGACCGACTTACCGGAGCCCGTGGTACCGGCGATCAACAAGTGCGGCATGCGTGCGAGGTCGGCACAGACGGTTTCGCCGCCGATGTTCTTGCCCAGCGCCAGAACCAGTTCGACGCTTTGGTTTTCGAATTCGTGGGTCGAGAGAATATCGCGCAACAGAACCTTGTCGCGGCGCATGTTCGGCAGTTCGATGCCGATGACGTTGCGGCCCGGGACGGCTGCGACGCGAGCCGAGACCGCGCTCATCGAGCGAGCGATATCGTCGGCGAGCGAGATCACGCGGCTGGAGCGGACGCCGGCTGCGGGTTCGAATTCGTAGAGCGTGACGACGGGACCCGGGCGCACTTGTGTGATCGCGCCGCGCACGCCGAAATCGGCGAGCACATTCTCGAGCATGCGTGCGTTCTGTTCCAGCGTTTCGTCGGACTCTTTCGGCCCGCTCGAGGCTTTGCCTTTTTCGAGCAGGGTGAGCGGCGGCAGCTGATGTTCGCTTGGCTCTTCGAGGCGCAAGCCCGGTTGCGCATCGCGCTGTTCGCGTTTGCCTTGCTTGCCCGGCGTTGGGCGCAGAACCCGCGGTTCCTTGCGCAACGTGAGCGGTTCGTCGCCTTGCGTTTCGGGCACGACGTCCATGTCGTCTTCGACCACGCGCGGTTCGCGACGTTGAATGCGGGGGCGCGCGCGCGGCGCGAAGCTGCGACCCAGCGAGCGGAACATGCTGCCGATGCGGGTGCCGATCGCATCCCACGGCAGAGCGGGCAGGGTGAGCTTCAGCGGGTTGAGGCCGAGCGCCCAGATGTAGAGCATGGCGCCGATGAAGCCGGCGGCGATGCCGGCAACCGCTTTGGGTGTCGGTACACCGAGCGGTTCAAGCTGTGCCGCCGCGCTTGCCGACAAGACGTCGCCGATCGCGCCGCCGAGGCCGGTCGCTGCCGCCGGGCCAAAGAGCTGCGGAAACAGACTCATGAACATCGCGAGCGCGAGCATGCCGGTGCCCCACGCGAATGCGCGGCGCACGAGCTTCAAGCCGATCCGCCCGTCGACAAGCCAAAGGCCCCAAGCAAACGGCGGGATCGCGATGAACCAAGCGCCGAGACCGAAGCTCTGCCAGATGATGTCGGCGGCGTTCGCGCCCCAAAGGCCGAGCGCGTTCTCGGCGGCGATGCCGGTTGCGTTGTTCCAGCTGGGGTCGGTGGGTGTGTAGCTGACGACGGACGTCGCCGCGGCGATCGCCGCGACGATGAACGAAAGCCCGATCAATCGAACGAAAAGCCGTTTCATAGTGGTCCCGATCGCGGCGCGCCAAGTGGTCCATTCCTCCCGACTGGGAAGAAGGGGCACACGTTCGGTCGAGCCGAACACGCCGAAGGCGGATTGCATCTCGCTCATCATTCCCACCACGCGCCCGCAAAGCCATTCCGGCCGCGTGGCAAGGAGCGCGGCTCAGAGGATGCGGGCAAGCCTTTCAAATGCCTCAGATGTGCTTGCGGAGTCGTTAACTAAGGCCACGCGAATGAACGATTTTCCCGGGTTGCCCGATTGCGTGTCGCGGGCGAGATAGAGACCGGGCAGAACCCTAACACCTCCTTCACGCCAGAGGCGGCTTGCGGCCGCTTCGCCGTCACCGACGTCGAGCCAAAGGAAGAAGCCGCCGTCGGGGATCCGGAAGCCGAAACGGTTGCCGATTTTCGCTTTCGCGAGCTCGAATTTTTCCGCGTAGAGGTCGCGGTTTGCGTCGACGTGTTTCTCATCGCTCCACGCCGCGGTCGAAACGGCGGCGATGGGCAGCGGCAGCTGTGGGCCCGCGACATTACGGAACTCGCGGAAGCGGGCGATCAGCTTCGCGTCGCCGGCGATGAAGCCGGAGCGCATGCCGGGCAGGTTCGAGCGTTTCGAGAGCGAGTGGAAGGCGAGAACGCGGTCGAAATCCTTGTGCGTCTTGCCGCGGACTTCAAGCGCGCCGGTGGGCGGCGATCCGGTGTAGATTTCGGAGTAGCACTCGTCGGCGAGGATCGTGAAATCGAATTCGTCGGCAAGCGCGAACAGGCGCGCCCA
>CAZYGK010000213.1:0-4601 GCA_964647355.1 uncultured Flavobacteriaceae bacterium
GCGCTCGGCGTCGACTTCGAGATGTTCGGCAAGGACCACCTGCCGAACCAACCGCTCTATGCCAAAATCTGCAAAGCACTCGATGTCGAACCGCCGGTCAACTTCGTCTACGAACTGTTCCTCGACGATGCCGGCGAAAAGATTTCGAAGTCGAAGGGCAACGGCATCGCCGTCGAGCAATGGCTGACCTACGCGGCGCCCGAAAGCCTCGCGCTCTTCATGTACAACAAGCCGAAGACCGCCAAGCGCCTGTATTTCGACGCGATCCCAAAGGAAGTCGACGAGTACGTCGCCCACCTCGACAAGTATCAGGGCCAGAACGAAGCCGAGCGCTTCGAGAATCCCGTTTGGCATATCCACGCCGGCAACCCGCCGCAGGAAGCCTGGCCGGTGTCGTTCGCGCTGCTCTTGAACCTCGTGTCGGCATCGGCCGCCTCGACCCCCGACATCCTCTGGGGCTTCATCCGTCAGTATGCGCCGCACGCCAACCCGAAGGATAACCCCTCGCTCGACCGCCTGGTCGGTTACGCCATCCGCTACTACGAAGACTTCGTGAAGCCGAAGAAGAAGTACCGCGCCCCGACCGACAAAGAACGTGCCGCGATGGAAGACCTCGCCGCCGCCTTCGATCGCCTGGGTGCCACAGCCGACGGCGAGAAGGCCCAATTCGAAGTCTACGAGATCGGCAAAAAACACCAGTTCGAGCCGCTACGCGACTGGTTCAAGGCGCTCTACGAGGTCCTATTCGGCCAAGACCAGGGCCCGCGCTTCGGCTCGTTCGCGGCGCTCTACGGCGTCACGAACACGGCAAAACTGATCCGCGACGGCCTCGCCGGTAAATTCCTCGCCTGACAGCGGGCACGAACCCGCATAACTTCGCGCGCATGAAGTGGTGCGTCGCAGTTCTGTCGATCGTATTTGTGAACCCTGCCTCGGCGGCCATTCCGCCGAAGGCCGAAGCCGCCTATATCGCGGGCGACTTCGTCGAGGCAGCGACCATCGCGGAAGCCGAGGCCTCGGCCGACACCCTGGCCTTCGCCGCACGTGCACGCATCGCCGACGCGATCACGCGCGACGGTCCCTACTGCAAGCCCTGCTTGGCGAGCGCCGAATTGATCGCGCGAGCCGCAACGCGCCGCGACCCGAAACTCGCCGAAGGATACATCCAGCTTGCAATCGCGATGGGATTCCGCGGGCGCCTGATACCGTTGATGGAAGCACGGTCCGAGCGCCTGCCGGACAAAGGCGCGGAAGCAATCGCAACTGCCCTCGCCCTCGCGCCGAGAAGCGCCTGGGCACTCGCGGCCCGCGGCGCTTGGAACCTTGAGATCGTGCACCGTGCGGGCCCGGTTCTCGCGGACGTGACCTACGGCGCCGGCCGCAACCGGGGCCTCAAGGATTTTCGCGATGCGCTTGAAATCGAACCCGCGAACCTGCTGCTCCACTTCCACTTCGCGCTGACGATTCTCGCACTCGACGCCGATGATTTCCGGGACGAAGCAAAAGCGGCGATCGAAGCGGGCCTCAAAGACTCTCGCGCGGACGCCCTAAACGCATTCACGCGCAAACGTGCGTTTGAGCTGCTGGAACTCTTGAAAGCCGGCACAGACGACGAAATCGAAACGCTCGTCCGCAAGTTCCAAGGCTACCCGCCGGAAACCTAACACCGCGCCCAAACGATGCGCGCGATCCAATCGATGCGGTCGCGCTCCACCACGCGATCCGGCAAATCGGGATTGAACGATTTGAGCTCCACGCGCTTGGCTGTCTGCCGCACGAAACGCATCACCGAGCAGCCGTCCCTGCCTCTAACGACCACGCAATCGTTGCGCTTAACTTTGGTGCCCGGCGACACGACGACAATGTCGCCAACGCTGAAGCGCGGTGCCGCGCCGTCATTCGTGATCTCAAGGGCGAAGGCCCCCCGGTCGTCGAAGTCCGGAAACGCGAACTTCACCCAGGCATTGCCCACCGGACGCCCGTCTCGGTCGAACGCCTTCTTCTTGGCCGCGTCCTTCAGCTTCAAAAGCGGCAGCGGCTTCGTCCCACGCAAGCCTCCGCGCGACATCAGCGCCACGAAGTCGTCGAGGCTTGCCCCCGTCGCATCGAGAATGAGCGCGAGGCTCTCCGTCGACGGCCAACGCAGCCGCCCCTGCGGCCCCAGCCGCTTACTCTTGTTGAACGTCGTGGGGTCGAGGCCGGAGGCCTTGGCCAACCCGGACGGCGAGTGCCCGTGGCGTGCGGCAAGCGCGTCGATGGCGCCCCAAATTTGCTTATGCGACAACATCACCGTCAGCCGATGAAACTCTGGAACAAACCCGATGCACGATTTGCGAACGCCGTGCGCACCGCTACAACGGCGCCGCTGCCGGTGAAACCAATCTTATCACGATGATCCTCCTTCGCACGCTTTCGACTCTTGGGCGGCCTCTGCTTACGCGTCTCGACCCAGAGTTTGCGCACACTCTCACGATCAACGCGTTGAGCCGCTTCCGCGATGCAACGCCTGAGCCTGATGATCCGCGCTTAAGTGTACAAGCGCTCGGATTGGATTTCCCCAACCCAATCGGACTAGCCGCAGGGTTTGATAAGAATGCGGCTGCAACCGAAGCAATGCTGGGATTCGGCTTCGGTTTTGTTGAGGCGGGCACCGTCACACCACGCCCGCAAGAGGGAAACCCCAAGCCGCGCATCTTCCGATTGCGTGAAGACCGCGCGGTTATCAACCGCCTGGGTTTCAACAACGAGGGCCTTCAAGCTGCGCGGGAGCGTCTCAAACAGGTGATGGGGCGGCCAGGGATTCGCGGCATCAATATCGGCGCGAACAAGGATACGCCCGATCGCGTCGCCGACTATGTCACCGGCCTGACGGAACTCGGGCCGCTCGCCAACTATGTAACCGTCAACATTTCATCGCCGAACACGCCCGGTCTGCGCGGCTTGCAAAACAAGTCCGAACTGCAGACGCTGCTTGCGGCATTGGGCGACGCAAAACAGAAACTCGCACGCAAGGTCCCGCTACTCGTCAAGATTGCGCCCGATCTCGACGATCACGCCTGTGCCGACATCGCCGAGCTCGCACTCGCTCACAAACTCGACGGCCTCATCGTATCGAACACCACAATCGCCCGCCCCTCGACGCTCAAAAGCCGATACGCCAACGAGACCGGCGGCCTCTCGGGCGCTCCGCTATTCGTGCGTTCGACGGCCGTGCTGCGCACCATTCGCCGCTTAACAAAAGGCAAGCTCACGCTCGTCGGCGTCGGCGGTATCTCCTCGGGCGCCGATGCGCTCGCAAAGATTAAAGCCGGCGCGACGCTGGTCCAGCTCTACACCGCCCTCACCTACGAAGGCCCCGCCCTCATCACGCGCATCAAGCGCGAACTGCTCGAACTTCTGACCCGCGAAGGCCATCACGGTGTCGACACCGCGATCGGCGCACCGGATGCCTGAGATCGACCCGACGCAAATCCGTCTGCGGCCGGAAACGCCCGAGCTCTACGAGTCGTACTATTTTCGCGGCACGTCTCCGGACGGCCGCAACGCATTCTGGTTGAAGCACAATCTGCTGCGCTATCGCGGCGCGGCGGCAACAAAAATCGAGTGCACGCTGATCCTGTTCGATCGCGCAGACAATCGGGTGCTAGCCGCACACGATCAGACTGAACTTGCCGCCGCACAGTTCGCCGGCTTCGGCGAGCACCACGATTGGGACAACGTCTCGCACAGGCTCCCGAGCGGGTCGAACTTCAAGATCGCGGCATCGAACCTGAGCGGTGCACTGCCGAACGCCGCGTGGACGCTTGCGCTGCAGCGCTCGAACGAGACGCTGCTCCACCTCACGCCGCCGGCGCTCTACCGCATCGGCTGGCCCAAGAAGAAAGTCCTTACGCGCGATGTGCGTGTCACATTCGACGGCGAGTTGGCGGTCGGAGGCACCAAAATTGCGGGACGATTCGTCGGCATGAACGGCCACAATTGGGGCACGGAGCACGCGCATCGCTACGCCTACGCCAACTGCCAGCTTTGGGATGACGGATCCGACGCGATCTTCGACGGCTTCTCCGCAAAAGTCCGCATCGCACCGGGCGTGACGTCGCCCTTCGTCACGATCGCCTCACTTAAGGCTGGAGGTCTTTGGTATCACTTCAACCGCCTGCAGGCCGCGCCATGGGGCCGTGTCCGGCATCTGAGCGACTATCGCTGGACATTCGCCGCGCGGAACAAAACCCACCGCCTCGAAGTCGACATTGACGGCGGCGCCCCCGCAAAGCGCCCGTGGGTCGCGCTCAACTATCACCACCCCTCGCGCGGGCTTTCCATCGTCAAGAACACCAAGTTCGCGACGGGCACGATCCGCCTGATCGAAACAGCAACTGATCGCCTCACCCAAGAGCTACGCTCGAACCTCTTCGAACTCGAAACTCTGCTGGAAACGAACATCGCGAACCCATCGGAAGGATTCAGGGCGGCCGCCGTGTAACGACAAAACAGGCCGCGCCACGCGAAGCCGGTAGGCGAAGCGTGGAGCGGGTGAAGGGAATCGAACCCTCGTCGTAAGCTTGGGAAGCTTCTGCTCTACCATTGAGCTACACCCGCGA
>CAZYGK010000214.1:0-4581 GCA_964647355.1 uncultured Flavobacteriaceae bacterium
GGCGCGCGCTAATGCATCGTGCGCGAGAGTCTTCTGAGCGGGATCCAGGTCGCTTGCGCCGGCGGCGGGTTGACTTTGCGCCAGAGGCTCGCGAAGCCGCGCCAGCTTAGGGCGGTGAACAGTTTCGCAAGGCCCGCGCGTTGGCTGCGCTTGTCGCACAGGTCGGCGTAGGCGTCGCCGCTTTTGTGGGCGAGGCGGACGATGGTGGCGAACTCACCCACGGTGCGGCCGGTGAAGGAGAGGCCGAACGCGGGGCGTCCGAACGCTTCGAGCTGGCGCGAGAGCTGAACGGGCAGCGTCGTCTTGCCTTGCGGCCCGTCGAGCGTGAGCTGTCCGGCGAGCGCGCGGGCGGGCAGGTCGACCGTGTCGTTCGCGATGAACTGCGCACCGTGGACGGAGACGTCGGCGAGGCGGCCCGCGACCGTGTTGCCGCCGATCAGAAGCTCGGCGCTCATGCGGCGTTTGACTCGGGGTGCGAGGCGGCGCTGGCGCGGCTCGGCGATGGCGCCGAGCAGGCAGGCGAGCAGGGCGGCGGTCAGCACGGTCAGCGCCAGCATCGGGGCGATCGCGCCTTGCAGTTCGGGGCGCATGAACCAGGCGGTGATGCCGAGCGTCGTGCCGGCGAGCGCAATGGCGAAGACGACGACGAGCAGCCCGTTCGCGTGTTCGGGCGCCGGTACGCGCTCGGCTTTGGCGCGGCGGGTCATGATCTGCAGCAGCGAAGGCGCGGTCAGGAACGATTCCAGGATCTCGCTCCAGGCGCCGATCAGCCGGCCGCGCATGCCGGCGTTCAGCGCGCCCGCCATCGCGATCGCGGTCAAGGTTGCGATCAGCGAGACAATCGTGGCCGTCGCGGCGTCGACATTGCCGAAGATCGGAATCCGGAGCAGAAGCGCGAGCGGCGGCACGGCGAAGGCCGTCGCCCAGGCGAACGGCATCAGTGCGCCGAACAGGGCCGGCATCCACGACAGGCGCTCGCGCAGGGTCAGGCCGCGGCGCGTCAGCGGGTCGTGCGTCAGCGCGGCTTCGATCGTGCCGATGCGTTGACCCATGCGCGTGCGCAGATAGTCGCGTACCGTGTCGGGCGCGAGTGCTGCCACCATCGGGCGGGTGACGATGCCGCGGATCCAGCCGGTTTCCGCGACCCGGATGCGCGCGGTCGCGTCGGGGCGCAGGTTCCAGCGCGAGCAGCTGCCGGCGTTCGAGAGCGCCGTGCGGCGCCAGACGGTGCGGTGGTTCAGCCCCAGCGTGCCGGTCGCCGCGCCGATCGTCTTCAGGCAGGTTTTGAAGAACGTGCCCGGATCGTTCGGCAGGCGGCGGTTCACGTCGATGTCGCTCAAGGCCGGGTCGCCGTCGATCGCGAAGACCGGTATGTCGCAGTATGCAAGATCGGATTGACCGACGAAGCCGCCGGCTATGCGGCGCAAGAGATCGGGGGTCGGCGCTTCGCCCGCGTTCAGGGTGAGGACGAGCGTGCCCGCGGTGCGCGCGAGCGCTGCGTTGATCGCTTGGCCTGCGGTCGCTTCGGGCGATGCGGCAAGCCAGGAGACGCGCATGCGTTCGGCGAGCGCTGCCAGCGACTCCTGATCGCTCGCACGGTCGACGCCGACGAGGTGAAGGCGCACGCGATCTTTCGGGTAGTCGAGCTGGCCTGCGGCCGCGAGCGAGTAGGCGGCCTTCGGCGCAAGCTTCGGGTCGTTGATGACGAAGAAGATGTCGGCGGACGGCAAGTCGGTGTCGCGCAGGCCTTCGGGCTTGATCTCGACGGCGGCGGGCAGGATGTCGGCGAGCGCCGACAACGTGAGCCCGATCGCAATGAAAGCTTCGACCGCGAACAGCACGATCGAGAGCGTGAAACCCCCGGTCGTCAGGCCCGACAGCGTCGCGTCTGCACGCCAGAGTAGGTGGACGATCAGGACGGCGGCACCGATCCCGAATGCCAGAGAACGCTGCAAGGGAACGCCCCGAAAAACGAGACGTTCTGATGGGTTAGCCGACTCTTCGCTCGTCACTGAACTGCCCCTACGCACACGCGAATCGCCCCGAATCGCGACGGTCGATGGAATCGTAAGTTGTGTGACCGGCGAAGTGGCAATATTGACTCAGTGAGGTTCAATCGGCTGGGACACGCAATCAAACATGGCGCTCGTGTGATGGAGCCGCGGATTAAGACGGCGATCTGGGCTGCGGCGCTGATCCGGCGCGCGGAAGTGAACGGGGCGTCCGCATTCGTTGCCAAGAAAGGCGATCCGGACTCCGGCGCGGTGCTGGTGAAGGTGTCCCTGCTTAACGGGACGGCGCGTGTTTGGTCGGCGGCCTATGGCGACGAAGGCCAACGCCGTTGGGTGAAGGCGACGGGCGCGGACGTTGTGGCGGACGCGGTCGCGGAAGACTACATCGCGCGCGCGCGCAAGCGGGACGCGGATCTGTGGGTGGTCGAGGTGGAAGACCGGCAGGGGCGCGATTTTCTGACGGAGGAGACGGAGTAGGTTCTTCCTGGGACCGCGGACGGCCTCGTCCGCTCTTTGCTGAGTCTGTAACGGCTGTGTGCTGGAGAGGTTGAAAAAGAGCGGACGAGGCCGTCCGCGGTCCCAGGAAGCACACGTCCTGCGCGTATGGCGCTCTCCGCGCGTGCCGGTACAATTCCGTCGACACAATAATGGTGGTGCGATGGAGACGATCGGTTTGGCGTTTCGGACGTTTGCGGTGGCGCTCGCGCTGCTCGCGGCGATGTGGGTCGCGTGGTGGCTGGCGCCGGGGATATTCCCGTCGCTGCACAAGGCCGAGCCGCGCACGATCACCGTGCATGGCGCGGCATCGCTCGACGTGCAGCCGGATAAGGTCGAGGTGTCGGGTGCGGTGACGACGTCGGCGCGCTCGGCGGCGGAGGCGCTCGACCAGAACAACCTGATCATGGCGCGCATCCTCGAGGGGTTGAAGGAAGACGGGATCGACCGCGACAAGATACGGACGCAAGGATTCTCGATCACGCCGCAGCATCCGCCGGCGGGCAAGGACAGCTATCAAGAGAACGAGATGATCACGACGGGCTATGTCGTGAAGAACTCGATCACCGTGACGCTCCCGGTCGGGCAGTATTCGGGCAAGCTTTTGGACCGCATGATCCGGTTGGGTGCGACAAATATCGACAGCGTATCGTTCGCGGTGAAGGAGGCGGCGAAGTACGAGGATCAGGTGCGCGCGCTGGCGGCGAAGGATGCGTTGCATCGCGCGGGTATTACCGCCAAGGCACTGGGGCAGCGTGTCGGGCGGGTGGTGAAAGTTGATCGCATCGAGCCGATCGAACGCGTTGTCGTCACAGGTTCCCGCTACAGGCAGAGCGCGACGGGAGGACACACGCCGGCGGTTGAGATTATGGCGCGCGAGTTGACGTTCGCTTCAAACCTCTCGGTCGTGTTCGAGTTGGAGCCGGCGGCGAAGTAAACGCGCGCTTCATTGATTTGTCATCCCGGACGTTAGCGGAGCCCGCCGCAAGCGGCGCGGCGGAGCTTACGAGCCGGGACCCAGGGAAGCACACTGCGCGGCGACGCTGCGACCGTCACCCCTGGGTCCCGGCTCTCGTTTCGCTACGCTCCTCTCGGCCGGGATGACAGGTTGGAATTTGCTTTAGCGCAGCTGAAACTCGAACGTGCCTTCGCTACCCAGCTCGGCGGCGAACTTGCCGCCGGTGAGGTAGGTTTTCGCCTCCGCGTTGCCGCGAAGGTACGCGTCCCAGAACGCGAGCGAGGCTTTTTGGATCCAGGCGTGGAAGCGCGGGTCGTTCGGGCGCGGGCTGCCGCGGAAGTCGCGGCCGGAGAAGATCATGTGATCGCCGTCCTTGAACACGAGCAGATATTTGTCGGCGTTCGTCAGATGGCGGTAGGGGATTTGGCGGCTCGATGCGGGCTCGCTCGGGTCGAGCGGGTTTTGATCGTTCGTGCCGGTCATGTGGAACATCGGCATGCGGATGCCCGACAGCGCCTGCGCGGCGTCGCCTTGGCGCGGCTTCGACGGCGAGTAGACGATGGCCGCTTTGATGCGGGTGTCGTCGAACGTCATGCGGCCCATCGGACCGAAGCCCTGACCGGCGAGCGCCATCGTCGTGATCGCCCCGTAGGAGTGGCCGGACATGCCGATGCGGGTCATGTCGAGGCGGCCGCGGAGCTTCGTATCAACCGCGTTCAGCTTCGCCAGTTCGTCGAGCGCGAACGGGATGTCGCCGAAGCGGTCCGCGGCGGCGGAGGCCGAGATCGCGTTGCGCATGCCGGATTGGTTCATCATGCCGCCGGAAAACACCGCCGGCGTGTCGGAGCCTGCGTGCTGCACGGCGAGGGCGATGTAGCCATTCTCGGCGAGATGGTTGAGAAGATAGACCGCGCCGTCGCGATTGCCGCCGAGGCCGTGGCTGAAGACAACGACGGGCGCCGGGTTTTGCGCCTCGCGCGGGACGTAGAGTTTGTACGGGACGACGCGGTTTGCGCGCGCCGTGTCGGTCCATTCGCCGGTCAGGATGTCGACGGGGCCTGCCTGCGCGGCGGCTGCGAATAGAAATGCGAAAACGGCGACGATACGTGCAAGCAT
>CAZYGK010000215.1:0-4576 GCA_964647355.1 uncultured Flavobacteriaceae bacterium
AGCGCTTCATCGTCGGCTCGAACACCTACGAGGCGCAGTTCGAATCCGACCGCCGCCTCGACGCGAAGTCGGGTGCGGATTACCTCCCTCAACTGGTCGATAGTGCCACAAAAAAACGAGGCCGCATCTTTGTCGCCGAACAGGCGGGCGCGCCCATCGGCTGGGCGGTGTGTTACGTCGACCAACACGAATCTTTTGTGAAGGAGGAAGAACGCCCATACGGCTACGTCGCCGAATTGTTCGTCGATGAGGCGTTTCGTGGGCGTCACGTCGGCCGTGAGTTGCTGATTGCTTGCGAGGATCACTTCCGCAGCTTGGGCGTAAAAACAGTACTGATTGCGGCACTTTCCGCAAACACCCGCGCCGTAAATGCCTACCGCGCCTCCGGATACGCGGATTACGCGATTAACCTTCGCAAGGTACTATAGCTTCTCACCCGTGCACCTCTCGGGTTAGAGATGAGCGTCAAAGGATTCGCTTCGATGATCATGCGCCGCTTCGCTGTCCCCGTAGCCGCCGCACTGATGCTGGCGCTGGCAGCCTGCACGAACCCGTTCGCACCGACCCAATCGGGCGGCGGCAGCGCGGCGCCTGAAGAAGCCCCTGAAGTGAAAGCCGCGATCGAGCAGTTCGTCGCCAAGTACAACGCTCACGATGCCCAAGGCGTCGGCCAGTATCTGGCCGACGACCCGCACTTCCGCTGGATCGAGGACGGCCGCACAGCGTACGAAAGCCGCACGGCGGCGGTGGCGGGTCTCACGAACTTCTTCGCCGGCTTCCCCGACAGCCGCCTCGACGCGTACGAGGTGAACATTTCGATGCTGACCGACGAGTCCGCGGTCGCCACGTTCCGCTTCACGCAGGTGATCGCGGCGAACGGCCAGGCCTCGCTGAAATTCGAGGGCACCATGTCGCTTGCCATGGCCGATCGCGACGGCTGGCAAATCGTCGTCGGCCACCGCAGCTCGAACGGCATGCCGCGCTAAAGGCAGAAAGCCGCCGCTAACCTTGAAAGCGGCAATCACGACCTTTTGTTCAGTTGATCCGCACCCGCGCGCCGTGGTTCTGTCCCCTCGGGGGCAGGGTACTAGTTGGCGTAAATGGGGAACGCGGTCCTCGAATTATCCGGAGTGACGAAGCGGTACGGCGATTTCCTCGCCGTCGACCGTGTGAGCTTTGACGCGCCCAAAGGCAAGATCTTGGGGCTCCTGGGGCCGAACGGCGCCGGCAAAACGTCGACGCTGCGCATGATCCTCGGGATCAGCGCGCCGACGGAAGGCGAAATCTCGATCTTCGGACGCGCGCCGGGCAAAGCGGTCCAGCGCCGTATCGGTTACCTGCCGGAGGAACGCGGCCTCTACAAGCGCATGACCGCGCTCGACACGATCGCCTATTTCGGAAAACTCAAAGGCATGTGGGGCGGCAAGGCTCGCCGCCGCGCCAACGATCTGCTCGACGAACTGGGCTTGGGTCATGTGAAGGACCGCCGCATCGAAGCGCTTTCGAAAGGCATGGCGCAGAAGGTGCAGCTCGCGACCGCGATCGCGCACGAACCCGAACTGGTCATCCTAGACGAACCCTTCTCGGGGTTGGACCCGATCAACCAGAACGAACTCGAAGCCGCGATACGGCGCCTCGCGAACGCAGGTACCACGGTCCTGTTCTCGACGCACACGATGAGCCACGCCGAGCGCCTCTGCGACCGCTTCGTGATCTTGGTCAAGGGCCACAAGGCGTTCGACGGAACGCTTGAGGAGGCCCGCGCCGAAATCCCCCGCAAGATCAAGCTCGAGTCGACGAACGATCTGACGTTCTTGAGCGAGGTGAAAGGCGTCACCGCCGTCATCCCGCCGCACGAAGACGTCAAACATTGGGAGATCGTGCTCGCGAAGGGCGCCGACCCGCAAGCCGTGCTCGCTGCCTGCTTCGAGCACGGCGCAAAGTTGACGCGTTTCGACTCCTCCCCGCCCTCCCTGCACGAAGTCTTCGTCGTGCTGGCGGGCGGCGACGTGGGGGACGCCCAGCCATGAGACAGGTCTGGCTCATCGCCTGGCACGGCTTCATCCAACACGTGACCTCGCGCGCGTTCCTGTTCGGGCTGCTGCTGCTACCGCTCTACATGGTGATCGGCGGCGCGGCGCCGACCGCGAGCCAAGCCCCGCTCGACGCGCTGGGCGGCACAAGCCGCCACTTCGCGGTGGTCGACAAAACGGGCGTCATGATCCCGGCGATTGACGCTGCCATCGAGCGCGACGTCGCGGCGCGCGGCCTGCTGATCTTAAGCGCCTATGCCGAGGAAAACGTCGACGGCGAGAAGCTGCGCGAAGAACACCCGGACCTGGCCGCGCTCTTGATCGACGGCGACCCGATGAGCGAGGCCGCCATCAGCGCGATCGAGGCGCGCGGCGGCGTCAGTCAGACCTTCGTCGAATTGCGCCCCTACCTGAAAGAGGACGCACCGCGTTTCATCGCGCCGGTGGCGCGCTTCTTTAGGGTGGAGCTTCCGGAAGACGTAGCAGCGAGCGACGACATGCTGGCCGCCGCCGCCCCTTATCTGGCGGCCGACAAGCTGATCGTGGGCCCGTTTGGACCCGTCTCGCTTTGGGCGATCCTTTGGATCCCCGAGGGATTCCTCGAAGGCAAGGCGAACGCAACCTACGTCACCGACGACACGAACCGCGTCTTCCTGCGCGAAGTACTGCGCCAAGCGCTCGACAGCGAACTCAAACGCCGCCGCGCCGAGGCCATTGGCGTGGCGCGCGAGGCGACGGATCAAGTCCTCACCACCGCCGGCGCGATCGAGACGCTCGACCCCGACCCCGAACGCTTGGGCGCCTTGAGCCACGTTCGCCAGCTGAACGTCATCGGCGCCGTCGTCGTTTATCTCCTGCTTTTCATGGCCGTGTTCATGACCGCAAACATGGTCGTGATGGCACTCGTCGAGGAGAAAAGTAACCGCGTCGCGGAGCTGCTGCTGTCCTGCGTGAAGGCCGAAACGCTCATGGCGGGCAAGCTCTTCACCGGCCTCCTGCTCGCGTTGCTGCTCGTGGGCGTTTGGGCGGGCAGCGCCATGCTCAGCGTCGACACGCTGTTTCCGACCGCCAAAATCGTGGTCGAGAATCTGACGGAGAACCTGAAGGACCCCGGCCAGCTGTTGATGCTGTTCACGTTCTTCGCGCTCGCCTATCTGACGGTGGGATCCTTCTTCCTCGCGGCCGGCAGTGCGGCGACCTCGATCACCGACGCGCAGACGATCGTGGCGCCCGCAACGATGATCACGCTGCCGATCTTTATGCTGCCAATCGCCGTCGCATACGAGCCCGACGGCGGCCTCGCGCGCTTCGCGTCCTACCTTCCCGTCTTCGCGCCGTTCACGATGATGGTCCGCTCGCTGAGCACCCCCGACGGCATCGACGTGCTGGGCGCGCTCGTGGTGAGCATCGCAACGCTCTGGTGGATGATCCGCTTGGTCGCGCGCGTCTTCCGCGCAAACCTGCTCAGGCCCGACGCTTCAGCGACCTTCACCGGCTTCCTGCGCGATCTCTTCGGCCGCAGAAAGACGACCTGAAAACAATGAGGCCGCCAAGCGAACCCGGCGGCCTCAACCCCTCTAACTCGTACTGAAGCTCTTAGCGCGGACCGGCGCCCGGACCACGCGGCTTCACGACCTTCGGCGTGCGCGGCAGAACGCCCTCGCGCTGCAGCTTCTTGCGTTGCAGTTTGCGCGCCCGGCGCACGGCTTCCGCCTTCTCGCGGGCGCGCTTCTCGGACGGCTTTTCGTAGTGATTGCGCAGCTTCATCTCGCGGAACAGGCCTTCGCGCTGCATCTTCTTCTTCAGCGCCTTCAGGGCCTGGTCGACATTGTTGTCACGCACGATGATCTGCAAAGGAAGCCTCCGGCTAAACAAAACCGGGCAACGCCGTCGTCAGCGCTGCCCGCCAATTTCGGCCGGGGTGATACCAGAGGCATGCGGCGCTGTCCACCCTTGGAAGGGCAGGGGTGGGCCGTCATATAACCCCTATGACCATCAGAAAAATCGCGCGTATGGGCCATCCCGTGCTGCGACAAAAGGCAGAGCCGGTAACCGATCTTGCCGACCCCGAACTGCGACGACTTGTCGAGGACATGGTCGAAACGATGATCGACGCGAACGGAGCGGGGCTCGCCGCCCCGCAAGTCCACGAATCGATCCGCCTGGTGGTCTTCCAAGCCCCCGCAGGCCGTTCAGACCCTGGCCTAAGCGAGGAGGAACGGTTCGATCACACCGCGCCCCTGACGGTCCTCGTTAACCCGGTCATCGAGATCCTGTCGCCCGCCACCGAAGGCGGTTGGGAAGGCTGCCTATCCGTCCCCGGCCTGCGCGGCTGGGTCGAGCGCCCCGCCCACATCCGCTACAGGGGGATGGGCCTCGACGGCAAACCGATCGAACGGGTAGCCAAAGGCTTCCACGCCCGCGTGGTGCAGCACGAATGCGACCATCTTGATGGTATCCTCTACCCGCAACGCATGAGCGACCTCTCGAAGCTCATCTTCGAAAGCGAGACGAAACATTGGCTCGAACCAAAAGAGTGAAGG
>CAZYGK010000216.1:0-4543 GCA_964647355.1 uncultured Flavobacteriaceae bacterium
CCCGCCGTCGAAGCGCCCTTCGCCGCGAGCAATCCGATGACGTTGCAGGAAAATTTCTCCAGCCGGATCGTCTCGCCGACCGGATCGCGTTTGCCGAACAGCTCGCGGCGCACGGTCTCGCCGACCACGCAAACCGAACCGCCGACGCTGAGTTCGCCCGCCTGAAAGAACCGTCCTTTGGCCAGCGTCCATTGCCGCGCCTCGAAGAAGCGGTTGTCGGAACCCGTCACGCTGGTGTTGTAGTTTTCGTTGCCGTAGATCGCGGTCAGATTGCGCTGCCCCGACGGCCCCGCGATTTTGACGCCCGCGACTTGCGCTTGCACGGCGTTGACGTCGTCGAGGCTGAAATTGCGTGCGCCGGCCGACGGCGGTCCGAACCCGCGGCCCGTGCGAACCATCAAAAGATTCGTGCCGAGCTTCGCCATATCGGCCGTTACCTGCGCGGTCGTACCTTGGCCCGTCGTCACCATGCCCACGACCGCACCGACGCCGATGACGACGCCGAGCACGGTCAGGAACGAGCGCAGCGCGTTGCGCCGGATGGTGCGGATCGCAAGTTTGAAAGCCTCCCGCAGCATCGCTCACGCCGCCTTCTGCGGAGCCGCGTAGCCAGCGATCAGCCCGTCGACGAAGCGGACGATGCGGTCGGCGTACTGCGCCATGTCGGGCTCGTGCGTCACCATGATGATCGTGATGCCCTCGTCGCGGCGGAGCGCCGTCAGCAAATCCATGATCTCGCGGCTTTTGGCGGTGTCGAGATTGCCGGTCGGCTCGTCGGCGAGCACGACCTCCGGCCCGCTCACGATCGCGCGCGCGATCGCCACACGCTGCTGCTGTCCGCCGGACAGCTTCGCAGGCTCGTGATGCTCGCGGCCCTGTAAGCCGACCTTGGCCAGCGCATCCATCGCCATGCGCCGCCGCTCATCCGCCGGAACCCCGCGATAGACGAGCGGCAGTTCGACATTCTCGACCGCCGATGTGCGCGCAAGAAGATTGTAGCCCTGGAACACGAAGCCCAGGAAATGCCGCCGCAGCAGCGCGCAATCGTCCAACGACAGTTGGCCGACCGAAACGCCGTCGAACAGGTACTCGCCCTCGGTCGGCATATCGAGGCCGCCCAGAATATTCATCGCCGTCGACTTGCCGGACCCGGACGGCCCCATGATCGCCACGAACTCGCCGCGCCGGATGACGAGGTCGACGCCGGCGAGCGCATGTACGGCGGCGTCGCCCTCGCCGAAGGTCTTGCGCACGCCGCGAAACTCGATCAGCGGCGGTGAGGTTGCATCGTCGCCAGCAGCCATTGCATTCAACTCGCCGTTTCCGCATCGACGATCACCTGGTCGCCGGCTTTGATGCCGCCGCCGCTCACAACCGTATTGGTGCCGTCGCTCAAGCCTGTCGTGACCGGCCGCTCGACCGGCTGTTTGTTCACAAGGACCCAAACCGACTTGCCGGTGCCCGGCGATTTCGCGGCTTCGGGTCTGCGGCCGCTGCCGGGCCCGCGCGGCATGAGGCGCTGCAACCAAGACCGGGAGGTTCCGTTCGTTTGCGCCGTTGGCTCGAAGCGCAGCGCCGCATTCGGGATCAGTTCGGCATCCTTCACCTCCTCGACGCGAATGTCGGCCGTGGCGGTCATGCCCGGGCGAAGCAGCAATTCCGAATTGTCGATGGAAAGGATCGCCTTGTACGTGACCACGCCTTCGACGGTCTTTGAGGCATAGTGCACTTCCGAGATCTGCGCCGGGAACGTCCTCTCGGGCAGGCCCTCCACCCAAAACGTCGCCTGATCGCCCTTGGTCACGGCGGCAACGTCGGCTTCGTCGATGTCGACCTCAAGCTGCATGCGTTTCAAATCCTGCGCGATCTTGAACAGCACCGGCGCCTGCAGCGAGGACGCGACGGTTTGGCCGGGCTCCACGTTGCGGTCGAGCACGACCCCCGCGATCGGCGAGCGGATGTTGGCCTTGCCGAGATTTGTCTCCTTGACCTTCAAATCGGCACGCGCGGTGCGAACGTCCGCCTCTGCGCTCCCCAGCGATGCCGCCGCGCGCTCGTAGGCTGCGCGCGCCTGCTCCAGTCCCGCCGCGGACAGAAACTGCTTCTCGCGCAGCACTTTGGCACGGCCATAGGCTGCACGCGTTTCGGCGACGGTTGCACGTGCCTCCCGCACGCGCGCCTCTCGCGCGGCCAGCGTGGCGGTCGCGGAGGCGATCTGCGCATCCAACGCATCGGTGTCGAGCCGCGCCAGCACCTGACCTTTTTTGACGACGTCGTTGAAGTCGACGTCGACGTAGCGCATCGTGCCGGAGAGTTCGCTCGAGATCTCGACCTGATCCACGGGCTCGATCGTACCCGTCGCGCGCACCGTGACGACGACATCCCCCCGCGTGACGGGCTGCGTGATGTAGGTGGTTTGCGCCGTGGTCTGCGCGAAGAAGTACCAGTAGACGATCGCAAGTAGAACGCTGCCCGCAGCGGTAAGCATCACCCAAGCCGGCGGCAGCAGCCGCATCCAATCCGCCGAACGGTTCGCCGCTAGAACGCTTTTCAGATCTGTCCGCTGCTGCTGCATAACGATAGCCTACCGCGCGCCGACAGCGCCGGGCTTGACCTGCGTCAACTCTGACGTCGCCCGCCATGTGCCGCGCTCGGCCAGAGCCGCTGTTCGTGAACCGCAAGCGATGGCCTAGCTTTGCGCCGGGCTCAAATCTCGACAGCCGTCAGTAACACAGCGGTCGCATGCGATGGCGGATGTTGACTCCGTAGAAAAAAGAATTAGTTATAAGTCAATGAGTGAAAAGCCGGTTGAGACGCCAAACGCTCACCTAACGCCAATCTAACGGATACCTAACGGATGAAACCGCGCAATTCCGCCGATCTAACGCTTCTAACGGATTCGATTCTGCATCGCGTGGCACTGGCCATTGCGGTGACACGAAAACCGCGGGCTTCTTCCGTCCGGTTGCGCAGCTTGCCCGCGCACCTGCTGCAGGGCGCAAGAGCACATCACCCGCGCGAGACGCTGCGCACACAATCAATCGAGCCTGGCGCGAGCATGTCTCGCGCCACAACCATAAGTTTGAAATCGCAGAAGGAGAGTGGAAACCCAGAATTAAGACATCGTGCTAAGCCCGAATTGGCGTATAGAGATTCTCTCATGTCACGACTTGATTCGGCCATCCGACGTTTCAACGCCGCGCTCGAGCGGCTGGAGGCGGCCGCGCGCCGCACGAACGGGAGCGCACCGTCTCCCTTCGACGACACGCTCGCCAAAGAGCTGAACGCGCTCAAGGAAGATCGCGCGAAGCTTGCCGATGAACTCACGCGGTTGAATGTCGAAAAAGTGGCGCTCGAAGGCTTCACCGAAGAGGTGGCCGGACGGCTGGAAGGCGCGATCCGCGAGATCCGCGCCGTGCTCGCACACTAGGGACCGGCCATGGCGCACGTCACCGTCACCGTAAACGGCACCCAGTACTCGCTGGCATGCGACGACGGCGAGGAGTCGCACCTGGCGGCGCTGGCCAAGCAGTTCGACAAGCGCGTGGCCGAGGTTAAGCGCGACGCCAAGAACGCCTCCGACGCGCAATTGATGTTAATGGCGGGATTGCTGCTTGAGGACGAACTCGACGCGGCCAATCTGGCGGACGAAGACAAATTCGCCCTGTTGCTCGAAAACGCCGCCCGCCGCATGGAAGACATTGCGGCCCGCCTCGCCTGACCCTACCTTATGGGCGGGCGGGCACTGCCTCGCGCGTTAGAATCTAGGACCCAGGGGCCGTAAACAGTTCTCACCGGGAGCTGTCCCTGACCGGGACCGTGGTCCCGGACACATGGCGCCCACCTGCTTATGCAGGCCCGTGAGGATCCGTGCATTCGACGGCATGGCGGTCCCGCCCACTCAGTTTGAACTGTCATCCCGGGCAAGCGAAGCGCCGACCCGGGACCCAGGAACCAAGTCTTTGAACCAACAAAAGAAGGAACTCCGCACCGAGGCCTTGGCGCGCCGGATCAGCGCAGCCGAAGCGGCAGGCCCGAAAGCCGCCCTCTTGATCGCACGCCGCGTACTCGGCGACTTCATCTTCATGAAGGGCGCAATCATCGCAGGCTACGCGGCGATCAAAGGCGAGGCCGACCCGTTCCCGTTGATGGCGACGCTGAGCAGTCAGGGGCACCCGCTCTGCCTGCCCCGCGTCGAAGACAAGGAACTCACGTTCCGCGCGTGGAAACCGGGCGAGCCGCTGATCCCGGGCGCGATGAACGTGCCGGAGCCGGCGGCATCGGCGAAGGAGCGCCGTCCCGATCTCCTGCTCGTGCCGTTGCTGGCGTTCGACAGCGATGGTTACCGCCTGGGCTACGGCGCCGGTTACTACGACCGCTACTTGAGCGAACACCGGCGAAAGCGCAGCATCCGCGCGATCGGCATCGCCTACGCGGGCCAGCACGTCGACAAGCTCCCGCGCGAGCCGCACGACGAGCCGCTCGATGCCGTCGTCACCGAAGAGCGCGTCTGGCGCTTCGAAAGGACCTGAATGCGCCTGCT
>CAZYGK010000217.1:0-4503 GCA_964647355.1 uncultured Flavobacteriaceae bacterium
CGGCTCGACCGGGCCAAGTGCGACGAGGTGTTTTCGACGCTGGTCGACGTGAAGTCCGCTGACGCGTTCTTCATTTGCGGTCCGGGGCCGATGATGGATGCTGCGGAAGCCGCCCTTGCGGCGCGCGGCGTGCCTCAGTCCAAAATCTTCATCGAACGGTTCACGACGAGCGCGCTGTCCGAGGAACAGATCGAGCGGGCGCGTGCGCTTGAGGCGAAGGCTGCGGGCACGATGCTGACGGTCACGCTGGACGGGCGGCGGTCGAAGATCGCGTTCGATGCAGCGAAGGGGAACATCTTAGAGAGCGTTCAGGCGGCGGGCTTGCCTGCGCCATATGCTTGTAAAGGCGGGGTGTGCACGACGTGCCGGGCGAAAGTGACCTCGGGCACGGTCGAGATGAAGAAGAACTATGGCTTGACGGACGAAGAAGTGGCAGACGGTTATGTGCTGACGTGCCAAGCCATTCCGACGAGCGGCGACGTCGTGCTGAACTACGACGCTTGAAGCCGCCTGGAGACCTAAGATGACCTACGAAGACATTCTCTACGACGTGCGCAACCACGTCGCGACGATCACGATGAACCGGCCGAAGGTCATGAACGCGTTCCGGCCGAAGACGTGCGTGGAGCTGATCGACGCGTTTCTAAAGGCGGGCTACGACAACGATATCAGCGCGATCGTGCTGACCGGTGCGGGACCGAAGGCGTTTTGCACGGGTGGCGATCAGTCGGACAAGGACGGACAGTACGGCGACGGCTCGACGCGCGGGCCCGTCGGCATGCCGATCGACGAGGTGCACTCGGTCATCCGCGACGTGCCGAAGCCGGTGGTGGCGAAGGTGCGCGGCTATGCGATCGGCGGCGGCAATGTGCTCGCGACGCTCTGCGATCTGACGTTGGCGTCGGAGACGGCTGTGTTCGGGCAGGTGGGCCCTAAGATGGGTTCGGTCGATCCGGGGTTCGGAACGGCCTATCTCGCGCGTGTCGTTGGCGAAAAGAAGGCGCGCGAGATGTGGTACCTGTGCCGGCGCTACAGTGCGCAAGAGGCGCTTCAGATGGGGCTCATCAACGCGGTGTTTCCGGACGACAAGCTCGATGCGGAATGTGATGCGTGGTGCGCAGAGATCGCCGCGAAAAGCCCGACGGCGATTGCGCTCGCTAAGAAGTCGTTCAACGCCGACAGCGAAAATATTCGCGGGATCGGCGGTCTCGCGTTTCAGGCGTTGAAGCTCTACTACGGGACGGCGGAATCGAAAGAAGGCGGGGCCGCGTTCCGCGAGAAGCGGCCGCCGAATTTCCGTAAGTTCGTCGAGTAGCTAGGCGTCGAGCAGTACTTCGAACCCGCCGAAGATCATGCGTTTGCTGTCGAAGGGGGCCCCTTCCGGCGGCAATTGCATGCGCGGGTCGGCCATCGCTTTCGCATTGCCGGCGTCGCGCGCTTCTTTCGACGGCCAGACGATCCAGGAAAAGACGACCGTTTCATCAGGTTCCTTCTTCACCGCCATCGGGAACGAGGTGACGACCCCGTCGGGGACATCGTCGCCCCAGCACTCGACCACCTTAAGTGCGCCGTGCTCCTTAAAGATGGGTGCCGCCATTTCGGCGAGCTTTCGATAGGCTTCGCACTTGGCTTTCGGCACGGGGATTACGAATCCGTCGACGTAGGGCATTTGCGTCTCCTCGTGGGCTAGTTCGGGATTTCAGGTTCGACAAGTTGGGCAAGCAGCGTCAACGACTCCTGCCAGCCGAGGTGGCATGCGTCCGGCGGGATGACCGCGGGGATGCCCGCTTGTTCGATGTGCACTTCGGTGCCGACGGAGACTTTCGTCAGCGTGACTGTCACCGTCATTTCACCGGGCAGGTTCGGGTCATCGAACTTGTCGGTGTAGCGAACGCGTTCGTTCGGGTGCAGTTCCAGATATTTGCCGCCAAACGAGTGGCTGGCGCCGGTGGTGAAGTTCGTGAAGCTCATGCGGTGAGAGCCGCCGACCTTTGCGTCCATCTGGTGGACCTTGGCGGTGAAGCCGTGCGGCGGGAGCCACTTGACCATGGCGTCGGGGTCGAGGAAGGCGCGGTAGATGCGTTCGGCGGGCGCGCGCAGAACGCGGTGCAGGCGGATCGTGTTCGTGGTCATCGTGTCGATCCTTTCGATCGTCATTGTCCAGGGATCGGCAGGCACTCCATGATCTCGACCGAGTCGCCCGGGAAGATCGTGAAGTGCGGGTGGTTTTCGAAGAGCTTGGCGGCGGCTTCGTGCGTCTCGGCTTTGACGATCGTGTAGCCCGCCATGTTGTTCTTGATGTCGGACACTCCGTTCCACGATGTGCGCTTGGTTTTGCCGAGCGGGCCACCGCCGTCGACAATTGCGTTCGCGTGGACTGTGGCCCAAGTCATCCAGGCCTTCATGCCTTCGGCCTCACGCGCTTTGCGCTTCGCCTCGTCCAGCTTGTCCCAGCCCGACCTTTCGCGGGCTTCTGCGGTGCCGATGAACACGGCCATGAACTTTTTCATCGCTATTCTCCTAGTGAGGTTTCTTGGTTTCGACGTGGCGGGCGAAGTTCTTCAGGATCGCCTGCCAGCCGTCGCGTTGCTGTTCGATTGAATGGGTTTGCTCGCTGTCGAAGGTTACGCGCACCGTTACCCCGGCTTTCGCGGGCAGAAACTCGACTCTCGCAGTGCGGTCGCCGAACGCGTATTCGAGCAGCCTGCGATCCTCGATTTTCGTGTACGTGCCGGCGAAGTCGAAACCGAAGCTGCCGTCTTTAGCTTCCATGCGGGAGCTGAAGTTTCCGCCGACGCGCAGATCGACCGTGGCGGCGGTCGTGTGCCAGTCGTCGGAGGCGGCGTTCCACTGCTTGATGTCTTCGGGCGTGACGTAGGCGTGCCAGACTTTTTCGATCGGTGCCGCGACGGTGGTTTCGACGGTGATGCGCTGTGCGGTCATTTCGATTTGTCCTTCGTGGATCGGTTGAACAGAAGTTCGACGTAGCGGCGCAGATGGTTTGCGCTATCGACAGCGACGGCGGCGTCGCCGGTCGCTTTGGCTAAGATGAAGGCACCCTGCAGCACCGCTTGGGTGTGCAGCGCAAGGCTTTGCGCCGTCCAGTCGCCCTTCACCTTGTGGCGGCGCATGGCCTCGGAAATGTCGGCCACAAGTGTCTCGGCGTGGCCGAAAATGCTCGCCTTGCAGGCGGCGCGGATATCGTCGCTCGTGGCGAAAGCTTCTTGCAGGGTGGTGCCCGCAAAGCAGGTGAACTCGGCCGGCGTGCCGCGCAGGAGCTCTCTGCGGAAGTCGATATAGGCGAGCACGCGGTCGAGCGGATCAGCTGGCGCGTGGTACGGCGCCCCGGCGAACAGCGCGCCGGTCGTCTCAGACCAGTGGTTCGCGGCGGCGACGGCGAGCGCGTCCTTGCTTTCGAAGTGGTGGAAGAAGGCGCCCTTCGTGACGCCTGCCTTCTTGCAGAGTTCGTCCACGGAGGTGGCGGCGTAGCCTTGGCGGCGCACGACTTCGATTGCGGCGTTTAAGAGTTTGGTGCGGGCGTCCAACTTGAGCATGCAGGTGCATACCAACCGGTTGGTATGTTGTCAAACGCGGCTGTTTTGAGCTGGTTTTGCATGGTCTTACGTCTCCCCAAGCGCTTTGAAATAGGCGTCCATGAAGGCGGTGTCGGCGACTGGGCCCGTTGCGTGGAGCCAGTAGTCGGCGACCATCGCGGGTGAGAGCGCGTCGATGGCGCAGAGCGTCTTGCGCAGCGCCGACAGGTGCCTGACGTCTTCTGTTCGGGCTTCATACCAAATGCGTTCGACGAGATCGTCCTTCACGTCGAGCTTGATGAAGCAGGTTTCGTCGAAGCCAAAGCAATAAGCGTCATCGTTGCGATAAGCGAACGGGTTCCTCGCGGAGTCGCCGCCGCCGCAAACGAAGCGGCGAACTCTCGGTAGCAACGGTTCGAGGGCCGCTGCGGCGGCTGCAATCATAAGGCCGACTTCGGCGAATGTGGTCTTCGGGGGTTCGATGAGGTGGACGTCGGTCCAGCCGATGCCGTCCGGTGCGCGGTTGCGAGCGGACGCTTCGACTGAGGCGGTCATGTCCGCATCCGCTTCGGCACGCGCGGCCATCGGGTAGAGGTTGCGCATGCCCTCGTCGTCTTCGTGGATCGAAATCTCAACCACAGGCGACGGCATTTCATCCTTCCTTGCGGTGGGCGTCTGCCATCGCAGCGAGCGTCGGAAACTCGAAATTGAGTTTCGGCATGTGCGCGACCGCTTTGGTGGCGCCGGAGCCTTTGCCGGTGTCGCCGCGGCGGTTGATCCAGCAACGGGCGATGCCGGCGCGTTCGGCCGGGACGTGGTCGTGGTAGAGGCTTTGTGCGGTGTGGAGCAGGTCGGCTTTGGCGAGGCCGAGCTTGCCGATTGCGTTCAAGAGATAGGCGAAGTTTTTCGGGTCGGGTTTGTAGGAGCCGATGTCTTCGGCGGTGCAGATGGCGTCGAACTCGACGCGCAG
>CAZYGK010000218.1:0-4447 GCA_964647355.1 uncultured Flavobacteriaceae bacterium
TAGTAAATCGTCTGACCGTCGCGGCGCGTCCCGACGAGCCCTTCCTTGCGCAACAGCGCGAGGTGTTGAGACACGGTCGAGTCGCGCAGCTTGAGCGCTTCCGCCAATTCGCCGACGGCGCGTTCGCCGTCGATCAGCTGGCAGACGATCATCAGGCGGTGGCGGTTTGCGAGCGCCTTCAGCAACTCACTTGCCCCGTCGGCCGCCGTTTCCATTTGTTTGATGTTTATATTCATGCTGTCGTATATACGTACTTTCGTACATATTGTCAAGAGCGACAGAAGACCAAGCCAAATCAACCCCGAACAATGGGCAGAGCCGTGGCTGCCCTCATGCGTTGATCTGGACCCGCGTTACGCGAGCGAATCCACGATTTCAGACGCCCGCCTCAACGTGCGGCTCACGGGGCAGCGGCCGGCGATTTCCAGAAGCCGTTGCTTTTGCTCCTCGCTGAGGGCGCCGGACAGCGTGATTGACCGCTCGAACTGATCCGTTACGTCGCCCGACGGCGTGCCCGCACGGACTTGCTTGAGCCGAACTTCGACACGGTCGAGCGGCCATTTGTGCCGCTCGGCGTAGAGACGCAGCGTCATCGACGTGCATGCACCGAGAGCCGCCAACAGCAGTTCATAGGGATCCGGCCCCGTGTCGCGGCCTCCAAGAGACTCAGGCTCGTCCGCACCAAAGACATGCCGGCCCGATGTGATGAATTGGCCGTACGGCCCGTTGCCGCTTTCGACGACGGTGGCGGCCCGCTCGTGCTTAGCATTACTCATACTGCATGCTCCACTTTGCCGTTTGAAGGCCGTTAGGCGGCGAGACTTCATTCGTCACTCAACCGTCCATCCCTGAGATGGTGGATGCGATCGAACCTGTCGAAGATCTTCTCGTCATGTGTGACCGCTATGATCGCGGCTCTCTGTTCGCCCGCCACCCTGCGCAGCAGGTCCATCACGATGCCGGCACGCTTCGAGTCGAGCGCGGCCGTCGGTTCATCGGCAAGGATGATGCGTGGGCGGTTGGCGAGCGCGCGGGCGATCGCAACGCGCTGCGCCTCGCCGCCGGACAGTTGGGACGGGAATGCCGCCTTGCGATGGCCAACTTCGAGGTAGTCGAGCAGCTCGATCGCGCGGGCCCGGGCATCAACACTGTTGAAACCGGCCAGATGCAGCACCAACGCAACATTGTCCGTCGCATCCAGAAACGGCAGTAGATTATGGAACTGAAATATGAATCCAATCTTCTCCAGGCGCAGGCGCCGCAAATCGCTGCGCAGCCAACGACCGTCATAGACTACGTCGCCTTCCAGCTGCATCCAACCACTTGACGCTTCGACGATACAACCGATGACATTCAAGAGCGTCGTCTTGCCTGACCCCGACGGACCCAAGAGCGCGACGACCTCACCGGAGTGCACTTCGAGTGAAACGTTGCGCAGAGCATCCACGCGCGCTTCCCCTTCGCCATAGTGCTTCGAGATGTCGCGAAGTCCAACCACAGGATCGACGCCGTTGCCGCCATCCGCGATCATGGCCGTCAACCTCCAAGTGCCGTCGCAGGATCGACGCGTAGCGCCGCCCTGACGCCCAAGCCGCTGGAAAGCACGCAAACGACGAACACGATGAGCCCGAGAACCATCACATTGTCCGGCTCCAAAACGACGCGGCGCGGGAAATAGTCTTTGATGTTGAAGATCAACGCGGCGCCGACTGTGAAACCTATGAGTCCGAGCGCCAGCGCCTGCTGAACGATCATGCCGATGATCGTCCGGTCCGGCGCACCGATGAGTTTCAGCGTGGCGATCTGCTTCAACTTTTCCATCGTCATCGTATAAATGATGAGCGCGATAACGACCGCGGATACGATGAGGAGTAGCGACGTGAACAACCCGATTTGGCGGCGCGCCCGGTCCACAAGCGAGAGAGACAGGATCGCCTCCTGTTCGGCTTGAGTGATCGCTGCGAGGTGTTTCCAGCGCTTTGCAGCGTCGGCCACGGTGTCCGGCGTTACGCCGGCCACGAGCCGCGCGACGACCGCGTTGACGGTGTCGCGACTGCCAGCCGAGGTCCCGCGTGCCAATTGGACGCGCACTGCCGGCGGCGCCAAGTCGAATTGGAGTTTCTGGGCATCAGAGAGCGTGATGTAGACCGCGGGATCGCCGCCGGAGTTCACTTGATCTCTTGTAAGACCGACGACAGTGAAGAAGCTGCGTCCCAGCGCAATGCGGTCGCCGAGCTGGAGCCTCGTGGTGCGATCGGCGACGAGTTCGAAGTGGCTGCGTACGATGCTGCGCCCTGCGATCAGCGACGGCGGCCCGCCCAGCCGGCCAGGTTCGAAGCCAATGACATAGAGGCGGAGCTTGTCCGTCCGGTGCTTGGCTTCGACGGTTTGATAGGTCAGGCTCCCGGCGGCTGCGACCCCAGCGAGACGGGCAACCGCCTCGCGCGTGTCGCCGGGAATCCGGGATGCCTCCGCGAACGGGCCGCGTGAACCCGACTCCACAACCCAAAGGTCGATCGCCGGCGCGCGCGCGACCGTAAGGGCGTCAACGACGATGCCCCGATAAATGCCGATCATCGCTAGAACGACACCAAGCAACAGCCCCAGTCCCAAACAGGTCAAGAGGAAGCGAAACCAACTGTGGCGGACGTCGCGATACGCGAGGTTCATGGTGCCACCGTCGTCGCCCCGGCTGCACGACCCTCAGCAAATCGTGCGTCGCTCTCAATGACGACGAGAGCGCCTGCCGGCAGTCCGCCGACAATCTCGAGCCGCGCATCTTCGCTGCGATGCCCGAACTTGACTTTGCGGCGCTGGAGCCGACCTTGCTCTACCGTCCAAACCGTCCCGCTCATGCCGTCAAAGCCCTGCACCGCCGTTTCGGGAACAAGAAGCGCTTTAGGCAGTGTCGCGACGGTGATCAGAACCTCTGCCTGTTCGCCCAGTTGCAGACTACCGAGACACGGCCTGCACTTGACGTAGATGCGACGTTCCTCGTTTACGCGGTCGCTTTCAATCCCGATCCGCATGATTTGGCCTTGGTACACCTGGTCGGGCCGCGAGCGCAGTCGCACTTCAGCGCTCTGACCTTCCATGATTTGACCGGCCCGGGCTTCGTCGACATAAGCCAGCACCCAAACTGACTCCGGGTCCGTCAAGGTGAAGATGGGATCGCCTGCGCGAACAACCGTGCCCAACTCTTTCAACCGTTCGACGACCACGGCATCAAAGGGGGCGTGAAGCGTATGATGATCGAGGATCGCTTGTTCGTAGGACAACAAGGCGCGCGCGTTCTCGACTTGGGCGCGCGCCACCTCGATATCTCGGGCCGCAACCGTCACCTCGGCGCGAGCCACATCCGCGTCGCGCTGCACCTCTTCCACCGTCTGCGCCGAAACAAACCCGCGGGACGCAAGTTCCTTCTTCCGTGTGCTGGTTGCTTCGCGTTGAGCTGCGACGGCTCGCGCCTTGACCGAATTCGCCTCCGCTTTGGAGACGGCAACTTGCGCGCTTTGTAGGTCCGCTTTCGCTTTCGCGACCTTTGCTTCCTGCTCGGCAGCGTGGAGACGCGCTAGCACGTCACCCCGCTTCACCCGGTCGCCATGGTCGACCTTCAGTTCGGTGAGCGCCGCACCGACTTCAAAGCTGATCTTGGAGACGACGCGCGCTTCGATGGTCCCCAAGCCGAAGACGCGAATCGCGATATTCTTCTCTGGTGCGGCGACGCTGACGGACAACGGCATCCAGCCGACGCCCACGATACCCGCTCCAACGAGCGCAAGGATTGCTGCGCCAACCAGGCCCCACTTCACGAGAGGCCTCTTGATGCGCTCGGCAATCCAAGCGGTAATGTCCGCCGCCCATTCACGCGGGCGCGCGCTCCGGTGCCCAACAGACGGTGTCGTGCGCGTGTCCATTACCAACAACAGCCTGCTTGCCAACCGAACACTTTGATTTACCTCAAGTTATCGCCGCATCCGGGATCAACTTCGTTCGAGTGACGCCGCAAACGTGCTGCAGATCAATGCGGTGTCGAACACTACGCGCTTGAGTTTCTTTCGCCCGCTTGATTTTAACATTCATACTTGCGTATATACGAAGTAATGCATATATTGTCAAACGCGACGGAAAACCTGAGGCAAATCAAGGCGCAGCGATGCCCTTCGGCGCTGAACTGACGCTCGGACGACAGCAAGGAGGCTGAACATGGCCGATATCGTGGTGTTGGGTGCGGGCCTCGGCGGCACGCTGATGGCTTACGAACTGAAGGAAAAGCTGCGGGCTGGCGACCGGCTCACGGTCATCGGGCAGGGCCGCACGTATCACTTCGTTCCGTCAAACCCGTGGGTCGCCGTCAATTGGCGCAAGCGCAACGAGATCGAAGTCGATCTCGCGCCCGTGTTCGCGCGCAAGGGTATCGAGTTCGTGACCACCGGCGCCAAACGCG
>CAZYGK010000219.1:0-4402 GCA_964647355.1 uncultured Flavobacteriaceae bacterium
CGGGGTGCCCCGACTTCGCCGCTTCGACCGCGTCGATCGAAAGCGCACGGATGGCGTTCGCCATGTCGCGGTGGGAAACGGAGGATGTGGGGGAGCTTGCCATGTGTGTTCGTGTCTCGAGGCCAAGACCTGGAAGCCACGCCCGCCCAGGAGTTGGCCGGGTTCCGTGACCTTGGGGTGCAAAAGGCCGGAAAAGCGGGCGGACCATGCGGCCCCCGCGCGCCCAAGGTCAACCCCGCAAACCCCTGCAATTCTGCGACATTTGGGGAGGAATGCCGTAACGAACTGAAACGTTTCGGGCGAGGCCGCATGGCGCGAACGATCTGTCCCCAGCCACGCGCGCAGGGTAATTTGCGAACCGGGGACTTTGAGGGGGAACATGAGAACGATCCTGCGGACGATCGGCTACGCGTTGTTGATCGCGTTGGCCGGCGGCGGCTTTTGGGCATACCAGCTGATCTGGGGCCTGCCGTTCAACTTCGATCATCTGATAGACCGGCAGGGCATCTACCTCCTGATGTCGCGGCCGCAAATCCTGACGCAGCTCGGCATCGTCGACGGCACGATCCTCGACAACCACTCCGGCAAACTCGACGAATTCACGCTCGCCGAACGCGACCGCCTCTATGCGATCACGAAGCGCAACATCGAAGAGATGAAGGCGTACGACAGGACGAGCCTCACGGCGGAGCAGCAAGCCACCTACGACATCATGCTCTGGTGGCAGGAAACGACGCTGCGCAGTCAGCGCTATCCCTGGACGACCGTCGGCTTCGGCCTCTACCCGATGAACCAGATGTTCGGCGAGCAACTCGGCCTGCCGCGCTTCATGCAGTTCGCGCACCAGATCAAGAACGAAAAGACCGCCCGCAACTACGTCGTCCGGCTGAACGCGTTCGGCACGCACTTCGACCAAGTCTTGAGCGAGATCGAGCGCCAAGCGAGCCTGAAAGTCCTGCCGCCGCGCTTCGTGGTCGATCAGATCGTCGCGAGCACCGTGACGTTCACCCAGCCTGCGCCGAACGACAATCCGCTCGTCGCAACGTTCCGCGAAAAGCTCGCAAAGCTGAGCGACCTCGACGCCGCGCTGAAGCGGCAGCTCGAGACGGACGCGATCGCGGCCGTCAAAGACGTCGTCTATCCGGCCTATGGCCGCATCAAGGCGACGTTCGAGCGGCTGAAGCCGCAAGCGACCGAAGACGACGGCGTTTGGAAACTGCCTGGCGGCGCCGCCTACTACGCCGACATGGTGCGTCAGTTCACCTCGACCGAGATGACGCCTGACGAAGTGCACGCCTTGGGTCTCGCCGAAGTCGCGCGTCTCGAAGGCGAGATGGACGCGGTTTTGAAAAGCGTCGGTCAAACGAACGGCACGCTGGTCGAGCGTATGGAGCGTCTGTCGCGTGATCCGCGCTTCACGTTCCCGCCGAACGACGAGGGCCGCGAGAAAATCTTGGCCGGCTATCGTGCGCTGCTTGAAGCGATGAACAAGCGCCTGCCCGAAGCGTTTGCGAACATCCCGCCCCAGAAGCTGACTGTGGAACGCGTGCCAACCTATGCCGAAGCGACGTCGGCTGGCGCCTACTACAATGCGCCTTCGTTCGACGGCGGCCGTCCGGGCACGTTTTTTGCCAATGTGCGCGACCCGGCCGAGACCGCGTCGTGGCAGATGCCGACGCTCGCCTATCACGAAGGCGTTCCGGGCCATCACCTGCAGATCGCCACCGCACAAAACATCGAGGGCGTTCCCTTCGTGCGCCGCGTATTGCCGTTCACCGCGTTCAGCGAAGGCTGGGCGCTCTATGCCGAACGCCTGGCGAAGGAGATGGGCGTCTACGACAACGATCCCTACGGCGATCTCGGCCGCCTGCAAGCCGAGATGTTCCGCGCCGTGCGGCTCGTCGTCGACACCGGCATCCACGCGAAGCGCTGGACGCGTCAACAGGCGATCGACTACATGCACGCCAAAACCGGCATGTCGATCACGGAGGTAACCTCCGAAATCGAACGTTACATCGTGATGCCGGGCCAAGCCTGCGCCTATAAGATCGGCATGTTGAAAATCCTCGAACTGCGCGAGCGCGCAAGGCAAGCGCTGGGCGCGAAGTTCGACCTCAAAGCCTTCCACGACGTCATCCTCGGACGAGGCGCCATGCCGCTCACCATCCTCGAACGCCGCGTCGACGCCTGGATCGCCGAACGAAAAGGTGCGAGTTAGAAAGTGCGAAGGGAGCCCCCATGCCCGAACTCACCTGCCACTGCGGCGCCGTCCGCATCGACGTCGAGACTGCGCCCACCGAGGTGACGTCGTGCAACTGCTCGATCTGCCGCCGCACGGGGGCGCTGATGGCCTACTATTCCCTGCGCCAGGTTCGTTTCACGCCCTCGGTCCCGCCGACCGACACGTATATGTGGGGCGACAACTCCATGGCCTTCCATCGCTGCAAGACATGCGGCTGTCACACGCATTGGCAGGCCGTCGATCCCGCCTACGATCGCATGGGCGTCAACATGCGGTTGGCCGATCCAAAAGTTCTCGCCAACGTCCGCATCCGCCCCTTCGACGGCGCCGACACGTGGAAGTTTTTGGACGAGTAACTAACTCTGCACGATCAGCTGCGAACGCGTGTCGACCTTGCGCAAGATCGAAAGCAAATGCCGCCGCGCGAACGCAACGCACCCGGCCGTCGGCGTATAGTCGGCTCGCGCGCAGTGCAGGAAGATCGCGCTCCCTTTTCCCGGCACAACCGGCGCATCGTTGTAGCCCACGACAACGATCAGATCGTACAGATGATCGCCGCGCCAAAGCTTCTCGGCGCTGGCCGGGTAGGGGAGCCGCACCGGCTTGTTGTAGCGCGCATCGCCCGGCGCATCGCACCAGCCATCGTAAGGCGCGAGCGGTCGCAGCGGCAGCCGCGTCACAGGCATCGCCATCCGATCGGGCCGATAGAAGACCTCGCGCAGCGGCCAAGATCCGATCGGCGTGCCGCCGTCACCCTCACGCTTGTCGAGCACAAGCCCGCCGCGCCCAACCGCGCGGCGAACCCGCATCGCACCGACGCGCGCAAACCGCGACTGCGTCACGACGATGTCGACCGGCGCGTCGGCGGCGGCCCCGGTGATGCCCGCCGCAACCGCACCCGCAAGCGCCGCGCGCCGCGTCAGAAGCAATGTCATGAGCCGTCCGCCTAGTGCTTGGGGTACCCGGTAACGTCGACGTTCAGCACCGGCGCCTTTTCAGAGGGCGGATAGCCGAAGTGCCACCACTCGCCTTTGTAGTTCTTGAAGCCGCGTTTCGACATCGCCTCGACGAGCGCCTTGCGCAATTTCATCTGCGGTGGTCCGACGTTCGCATTGGTCGCAGCCAACTCGTCGAAGCAATCGTAGCCGGTGCCCATGTCGAGACTGTTGTCCGGCGCGCGTTGCCCTTGCGGACCTATGCACCCGCCATACGTTTTCAACGGGTCGAACGGTTTCGCTGATGCCGCGAATGCAACCACCAGCGTCACGTCCACCGCCGCGCCGCGTGAATGGTTCGACACCGGTTCGATGTAGCCCTTCTTCAGCAACTCGCCCTTCGGCGTGCGCGGAAAGAACCGCGACACGCCCGGCGCGGCCGACTTCGCCCAAGCGACGAACGCATCGACCGCCTTCTGCGGCCGGTAGCAGTCGTAAACTTTGAGCGACAGCCCGCGCTCCATCAGATCCGCCTGAACCTTCTTCAAGGCCTCCGCCACCGGCTTCAAGAGCAAGCACTCGCCCGCCAGATACCCCGGCACCTTGAACCCGGTGAAATTGTCCTTCGTCGCATAGCGAATGTCCTGCGCGATCGAAGCATCGATGTCGCGCAAGTAAACGAGCGGCGCGTCGGCCGCATGGGCCGGTGCACCGAAGCCGATGAGGACGGTCGCCAAAAGAGCTAGTCTGAGCATGACGCCACATTAGCGCCTAATTCGCCCCGCTCAAATGGCTCCGATGCGAACCTGGCTTTTCGCCGCTCTTTTCCTCGTCCTAGCAACAGCGCTCCGCGCCGAACCGCCGCCGCCGGAGATCGCGCAAAGGCTGGGCGCGATGCACGCCGCGTCCGGTGCGACCGCGATGATCGCCGTCGTCATCGACGGCGAGCGCACCTACGTCGCTGGCATCAACGCGAACGAGAAGAGCCTCGTGCGCATCAACTCGCTCACGAAACTCATGACCGGCGAACTGCTCGCTACGCTCATCGCGCAAGGCCGCGTCCGCCTCGACGATACGCTGCAAGCCCATGCGCCGCCGAAAGTGCGCGTGCCCGTGCCGCGCGGCCGGCGCCCGATAACCCTGCGCGATCTCGCCGCGCATGTGAGCGGCCTGCCGCGCGACCTCGCGCCGGGCTTGAGCGTTGCCGCCCGCTGGCGCTGGCTCG
>CAZYGK010000220.1:0-4350 GCA_964647355.1 uncultured Flavobacteriaceae bacterium
AAGCCCCGATCGAAGACGAAGCGCTGGTGTTCACGAAAGCGGGCGCGGTGGCGAAGCCGGAGTTGGCGCGGGCGGCGGAGTAGGCACACCAGTTACGACCAGGGAGAAAGCCCCTTTAGGAAGCGGCCCAACAGCTCCGCCATATCGCCCGCGGGCAGCCGTTTGAGCGCTCTTTCCGTCCGCGCAACAACAGAGCTCGCCAAGCGCTTCTGCTCGCTAAAGACGCGCTTAATCCGAGCGTCGTTTGCGCGAAGCGTGGGAAGAATGTTCGCCTCTTCAATAGTAGGAAACAGCGCCGTTAGAAAGGGCTGTTCCGTCTTGGCGATCTGAAGAATGCTCATCGCTCCGGGCTTACCGTAGTCAGTCTGGTACAAAACATATTCTGCAAGAGCGCACAAAGGCGTTGAGCCAGCGTACTTCGCCTCCTTCACGTCGCAACGAATGCACTCTCCCTCGGGGGCATCTCGTGAGAACATCTCGTCAAAAGCGATATTGGAGGTCAACAATCCAAGATAGAGACTTACAGCGCTTTCCCCGCCGGCCCTCCCACGTAAGCGCAGGTCTCGAATCGTTTGCTCGGCTTGATGGCCATCGAAAAGATAAAATCCCCGATCTCGTTGAACCACCCCAAGCCACACAAGATTCGCCAGTTCGGGCTTCTCCGAGAACGCAATTCGGATTGCCCGGTAAAGCTCGACGACCATTGACGATTCAAGCTCCCGCGTTTTCGCGAGTAGGATTTGACTCAACCAAGCGTAACCGGTTTCAATGAGTTCCTTTGATGTATCGGCTATTGAATCGCGATATCTGGCGAGACGCTGTGGCACAAAGACCTCCAGCTTTCTATAGCGCCCACTACCACGAACATCACAGTATGAATGAACAAGATTTGCGGGTTCATTGAGATCTACTACAACAAGGGCCAAAACGTCAGCGTGCAGAGGATCGCGTGCGCCAGCAATTGCCTTGTGGACCACACCGTCAATCACAAAACTATCGTGCGACGCTCGAACAAACCCATCTTCTCCTTCCTTGACCGCATCAAGGACGTACACGACAAGTTCATTCTCAATATACCTTTCAACTACTTCGGTATAGGAAGCCCAACCTGCAGCGGGCACGCTGCCGTAGATCCGATCCAAATCTTCGGCAAGTTTCACGCTCAGCGAACCACGCAAGCTTTGCCCTCGGCGCCATTGAAGACAACCTCAGCAGGTTTGGCTGCCATGAGCAAGAATTCAAATGTCAAACGCTTTAGCACGCTGAGCGCCGAACAAGATGTCCGAAAAAGGCACCCCCATCGTCACCGCGCGCCCAGCCGACCGGGCGATGGCCGCCGACCCGATGCTGGAACAAGCGGCTACGTCCAACGCGCCCTCGCTTGACCCCAAAGCAAGACCCACGGGCTGACGCCTACGGCTTGGGCGACGGCCTTCGGCATCAGCGCGCTTGCGCACAGGCCGACGATCCGCTCTCGACCGCGCCGTCAGACGGGCATTCTTGTTCACGTCCATCCGGTTTTTCCTTGGCGACCGAAGCTCCGACAACTCCAGCTTCCTCGGCCTGAACCGGATGAACAACGTATTGAAAGCTCCCATCTAGAGCGTGTTGAAGAACGGCGGTTTCAAGGCCTGCGCTCAGCGATGTCCGCTGAGGCCGCCGAACCGATCGGGCGTTGACCCGAATCGTCGTATGGTTGCCAACCAGATGATAGACGGGAGACGCCGTGAGCGACGAACCGATGCCGACCTCCACAACAACCACCGTGCAGTCGATCTTCATCGAGGACCCAACTGTAACGCGCATTCGAGAAGAACTAAGGAATCTCGCGCCCGAATTGGTCAATTTATTGGACAAACGAAATTCGGTTTCGCTCTTGTTGGGGATGCTGCCCAAAGTCTGCCCCGCGTCGAGCATCTCGGAAGCCACTGCACGGCCGTGGGAACTCACAGGCCTCTATCACCAACACAAGCACCGACAACACGACGCGCTAGCGATCTTTTGGCAGCTGTATCTGCATATGCTGGAGGGCCAGGCCCAATCCCAACGGATTCACAAAGGAATGCCGCTCGTCTACATGAGCGATTGCTACGCGGCGCTCGACTTTCCGGTACACGCCAAGCGGTACCTTATGTTGGCGCTATGCGAGGATGCACTGAGAGAACAAGGACGAATCGCAACAGAAGAAACAGGCGCTTACTTCCGACTTGTCTGGCTCAACGGAATGCCGCACGAAACGGTGCAAGCGTTCGCCCTCCAGTTCTTTAAGCGCGCTGAAACGAGCGTGAATCTAGCCGACTTTCCCGAGGCGCTATTGCAATGCGCAGATGATAGTTGGCTAAGTGAATTTCCATCCGCGAAAGATATGTCGTCGTACCGAGTGAATTCATACTACGTTCAGCGCCTGCTGCACCGACTCGGTAGCGACCAAGGACAATCCCTCGAATTGCTCGCTGAGTATCTGCTGACTTGCATGCCCGGATGTCGCACACAGCGTCGACAGCGCAGCAGAGGAAGTGAGTACGACATAGTTTGCGCCATGGAAGGCGCTCACCTCGACTTTCGCTCTGAATTCGGTAGACACTTTGTCTGTGAGTGCAAAGATTGGAATAAGCCAGCTGATTTCACAGCAATGGCAAAATTCTGCAGGGTTCTCGACTCGACAAAATCTCGGTTCGGAATCTTGTTCTCAAAGAATGGCGTGTCAGGTGCAGGCGATGCAACATACGCAGAATCTGAACAACGGAGAGTTTTTCAGGATCGCGGCATCGTCATCGTGGTCATTACGCTTGCAGACCTCAACCGGCTTGTGGCGGGTGAAAGCTTCACGAACATCCTCCGGCGGAAATATGAAGAAATACGGCTGGATCTCTGGCAGCCGCCTGGATGATCAATAGTCCGGCAGAAAGTACGGCGACAGGTAATGAAGGATTTCGGCGACGTGATACCCTACTCCCTCTCCTCGCGCCCATGCCAAACGCGCACGATTGACACCATCTCGCTCTCCGCGCGGTACTTGTACCTGACGACGTAGGCCGACTTCCCGAAAGTATGTAGGATCGGAGTGGACTTCCGTCACCCCCATACTCAAATGGCGCGGCGCGCCCCTCACGCCACCGCCTGCAACCCCTTCTTCGCGATCAGCGTCAGCAGTTTCAGCGCCGGCCCGCGCGGGTGTTTCTCGCCACGCTCCCACTGACTGATAAGCCCGGTCGTGACGTTGAGATAGCGCGCGAACACAGCCTGGCTCGCCTTCTCGCGCGTGCGGATGCGCCGGATCTGCGCGGCGCTGAGCTGCTCGACCGGCGTCAGGCACACCGCGTCGAACTCTTTCATCGTCCGCTTCGAAAGAACGCCGGCCGCCTTAAGACCAAGCGCCGTCTCATGCACCGCCGCCAACGCATTGCTGCGATATTGTTTAGCCATCGCACATGACCTCCGTGATCGTTTCGTTTTCAATCGCCGCCGCCAACGCCGCCTCGTCGAACGCGAGCATGGTCTTGGCCAGTTTGCGGAATGCAGTCAGTTCGTCCCGCTTGATGTTGTCGCGCTCGTTCTTGGCAAAGCCGTAAACGAAGAACGCCCTCGATTCCCGCCGGAACAGCACGATGCTTCTATACCCGCCGGATTTGCCTTGGCCCTCGCGCGCCAAGCGCTGCTTGATCACGCCGCCGCCGAGATCGGCGTCGATCAGACCCTGATCGGCGCGGCGGGCCGCCTCGCACAGCACGGCATCCGCAATTCCTTCGGAATTCGCAAAGCGGGAAAACGGCCTGGTCTTGAAGACGCGCATCCGCTCGTCCCACTATGATACCGAGAACTATAGCACCAAGTACTATAGTTTGCAATACCCGGAACGGGCGCTACTGAGCCCAAGAGAGCGGGCGATTAACGTCGATCGCGCCAACAATGTGGAGGTACCCAATCGCGATCGTCCCGAACACGAACGCATTAATCGCGAGCCAATTCACCAACGTCGGCCGGTCAAACCGCCAGCCGAAGAACACATACCAATTTCCGACAAGAGCGCTGACGACGAAATATGCCAGACCGGCGATGAGCCATGGCTGCTTCTCGTCCATGGCCACAATCATGTAACCCAACGGCAAACCGAAGAGTATGTAGACAGAACCAAAGAGTGCCCAGCGCCGCAGCATCGTTCCACCCTACGCGCTCTCCGGAGGATTCGCAGCCCCCCTAAACCCCCGCCTTCAAAATCGCCGCGATCGCGTCCTCGCCGTCGGGCGAGTGGATCCAGCTTTCCGCGGCGGCTTGGGTGTCGAACTGCATCCCCACGCGGTGCGGGCGCACGCGGTCGGGCACGGGGACGAGCACCTCGAACGTGCCTTC
>CAZYGK010000221.1:0-4337 GCA_964647355.1 uncultured Flavobacteriaceae bacterium
TGATCGCGCATTGCGGCGACAGTTTGCGCGGGATCGGCGGCGAGCTTCGACCGGGCATCGTGCACCGGATCGACAAGGACACGACGGGCCTCATGGTCGCCGCGAAGACCGAGAAGGCACACACCTCGCTTGGCAAGCAGTTTGCGGCGCACGCGATCGAGCGGGTTTACAAAGCGCTCGTGTGGGGCGTGCCGCGGGAGCGGACCGGCGTGATCGAAGGTGCGATCGGGCGTTCGCCGCTGAACCGGCAGAAGATGGCGGTCTTGCGCGTTGGCGGGAAGCCGGCGCGCACGCACTACAAGGTGATCGAGACGTTCGGGCTGACGGCCGCGCTCGTCGAGTGCCGGCTGGAGACGGGGCGCACGCATCAGGTTCGCGTGCATATGGCGCATATCGGGCATCCGCTGATCGGCGATCCGGTCTATGGCCGGCCGCGGACGATTCCCGGCGTGACGCTTTCGCTTCAGCGCCAGGCGCTCCATGCGGCGGTGCTTGGGTTTCAGCATCCGGCGACGCACAAGACGATGCGGTTCGAGAGCGAGCCGCCTGCCGATTGGGCCGAAACCTATAATATTCTCAAAGGGTTAACAGGGGTGAAGGCGGGGTCTTAAAATGGACGCGATCCATGCCTACATATTGCCACCTTGCCCGGGCGGTTGGCGGGCACGTGGATGGGTATCGGTTTCGGGGCGTCACGCACGGGGCTGAGCTTAACTGCATAGGGGTTGGATATGGCCGCTGGCTATCTGATGCTTTCGCCGGAAGGCGGACTGTCTCGGTACTTGAGCGAGATTCGGAATTTTCCGATGCTCGAGCCGGAGCAGGAATACATGCTCGCTAAGCGCTGGAAGGAGCATGAGGACGCGGACGCCGCGCACAAGCTCGTCACCAGCCATTTGCGCCTCGTCGCCAAGATCGCGATGGGCTATCGCGGCTACGGCTTGCCGATCAACGAGATCGTGTCGGAAGGCAATGTCGGTTTGATGCAGGCCGTGAAGCGGTTCGAGCCCGACAAAGGCTTCCGCTTGGCGACCTATGCGATGTGGTGGATCAAGGCGTCGATCCAGGAGTACATCCTGCGCTCGTGGAGCTTGGTCAAGATCGGCACGACGGCCGCGCAGAAGAAGCTGTTCTTCAATTTGCGCAAGGCGAAGAACTCGATCAAGGCGATCGAGGACGGCGATCTCAGGCCTGAGAACGTGAAGCAGATCGCGACGAAGCTCGGCGTCACGGAAGAAGAAGTTGTGATGATGAACCGCCGCTTGGCGGCGCCGGATCACTCGCTGAACGCGCCGCTGCGCGCGGACTCGGAAGGCGAGTGGCAGGATTGGCTCGTCGACGACTCGCCGAACCAGGAAGCTATTCTCGCCGAGCAGGAAGAGAAGAGCGACCGCAGCGAGCTGCTTGCCGAAGGCATGAAGGCGCTCAACGAACGCGAGCGGCACATTTTGACGGCGCGGCGCTTGAAAGAAGAGCCGGCGACGCTTGAGGACTTGTCGAAGGAATTCGACATCAGTCGCGAGCGCGTGCGCCAGATCGAGGTTCGGGCGTTCGACAAGCTGCAACGCGCGATCCGCGAGGCGGCAAAGGCGAAGCGCACCGGCGGTGGGCCTGCTCAGGCCGAGAAGGCGCCGGCGGCTTTGCCGGCGCGTTAGGTCAGGCCGCGAACGGGTCTTTGACGAGGATCGTGTCGTCGCGCTCGGGGCTGGTTGAGAGGACCGCTACGGGCGCGCCGATCAATTCTTCGACGCGGCGGACGTACTTCACGGCAGCTGCGGGGAGTTGAGCCCAGCTGCGCGCGCCCGCGGTCGTTTCGCTCCAGCCTTCCATGGTTTCGTAGATGGGCTTCACGCGCTTCTGCGCGTCGGCGGCGGCCGGTAGGTGGTCGATGCGTTTGCCGTCGAGGTCGTAGGCGATGGCGACCTTGATCTCCTTCAGGCCGTCGAGGACGTCGAGCTTCGTGAAGGCGATGCCGTCGATGCCGCCGGTGATGACCGTCTGGCGCACGAGCACGGCGTCGAACCAGCCGCAGCGGCGCTTCCTGCCCGTGACCGTGCCGAACTCATGGCCGCGTTGGCCGAGGCGCTCGCCGATCTCGTCGGTGAGTTCGGCGGGGAAGGGGCCTTCGCCGACGCGGGTCGTGTAGGCTTTGGCGATGCCGAGTACGTAGCTGAGCGCGCGCGGGGCGATGCCGCAGCCGGCGGCGGCTTGGCCGGCCACCGTGTTCGAGGAGGTGACGTACGGATAGGTGCCGTGGTCGACGTCGAGCAGAGCGCCTTGCGCGCCTTCGAACAGGATGCGGTCGCCCTTGGTGCGTGCTTCGTGGAGATGCTTCCAGACGGGGCCAAGGAAGGGCACGATCTTGGGCGCGATCTCCTTCAGTTTGGCGACGAGGTCGTTCGCGTCGATTTCGCTGGTGCCGAGGCCGCGGCGAAGCGCGTTGTGGTGTGCGAGGAGGTTCTCGACTTTGGCTTTCAGCGTTGCGGGATCGGCGAGGTCGATCGCGCGCAGGGCGCGGCGGCCGACCTTGTCTTCGTAAGCGGGGCCGATGCCGCGCTTCGTCGTGCCGATCTTCGTGCCGGAATTCGACGTCTCGCGGATCGTGTCGAGCTCGCCGTGCAGCGGCAGGATCAGTGGCGCGTTTTCGGCGATCAGGAGGTTCGACTTATCGATCGTGAGGCCTTGCGCCTTCATGCGGTCGATTTCGGCGATCAAGGCCCACGGGTCGACGACGACGCCGTTGCCGATGATCGAGCGCTTGTTCGGCCTCGCGATGCCCGACGGCAGCAGCGAGAACTTGTAGGTCTTGCCGTCGATGACGAGCGTGTGGCCCGCGTTGTGGCCGCCTTGGAAGCGCACCACGATATCGGCGCGCTCGCAGAGCCAGTCGACGATCTTGCCTTTGCCTTCGTCGCCCCACTGGGCGCCGATCACCGCAACGCCTGTCATCAGAACACCAGTGCTTTTGCTTGTTTGACGACCGGGATTTTGCGCAGTTCGGCGAGGACGCTTTCGGGCACAGCGTCGTCCACTTCGATCAGGGCGATGGCGTCGCCGCCCGCGGCCGTGCGGCCGAGATTAAAGCTTGCGATGTTGACCTTCGCGTCGCCCAGAAGCGTGCCGAGCTTGCCGATGAAGCCCGGTTTGTCTTCGTTCGTGACGTAGAGCATGTGCGGCGTGAAGTGCGATTCCATGTCGATGCCCTTGACCTGGATCAGACGCGGAACGCCGTTCGAGAAGACGGTGCCGGCGACGTCGCGGGTTTGGCGCTCGGTGATTACCTTGATCATCATGTAGCCTTCGTAGGCGCCGTGCTGAGTGCGGCGTACTTCGGAGACTTGGATGCCGCGCTCGCGCGCAACGATCGGGGCGTTGACCATGTTGACGTCGGAGAGTGCGGGTTTGAGCAGGCCGGCCAGTGCGGCTTGCGTGAGCGCGCGCGTGTTCAGGTCGGCGGCGTGGCCTTCGAAGACGAGCTCCACCGATTTGATCGCGGTCTCAGTGAGCTGGCCGGCAAAGGCGCCGAGCCGCTCGGCGAGCGTGATCCATGGCTTCATGGTCGCCGCTTGATCGGCCGTGATCGAGGGCATGTTGATCGCGTTCGTGATCGCGCCGGAGAGCAGGTAGTCCGACATTTGTTCGGCGACCTGCAGGGCGACGTTTTCCTGCGCTTCGGACGTGGAGGCGCCGAGGTGCGGCGTGACCACGACTTTGTCGGAGCCGAACAGCAGGTTTTCTTTCGCGGGCTCGGTCTCGAACACGTCGAGCGCGGCACCTGCGACGTGGCCGCTTGCGAGCGCGTCGTTCAGCGCCTTCTCGTCGATCAGGCCGCCGCGGGCGCAGTTGATGATGCGCACGCCCTTCTTCGTCTTCGCGAGCGACTTCGCGTCTAAGATGTTGCGCGTCTTGTCGGTCAGCGGCGTGTGCAGCGTGATGAAGTCGGCGCGGTGCAGCAGTTCGTCGAGTTCGACTTTGTCGACGCCGAGTTCGGCGGCGCGGTCGGGGCTCAGATACGGGTCGAAGGCCGCGACCTTCATGCGCAGGCCCTTCGCGCGTTCGGCGACGATCGATCCGATGTTGCCGCAGCCGATGATGCCGAGCGTCTTGCCGGTCAGTTCCACGCCCATGAAGCGGTTCTTTTCCCACTTGCCGGCGTGGGTCGAGGCATTCGCGGCTGGGATCTCACGGGCGAGGGCGAACATCAGCGCGATCGCGTGCTCGGCCGTCGTGATCGAGTTGCCGTGCGGCGTGTTCATGACGATGACGCCGCGGGCGGTCGCCGCGTTGATGTCGACGTTGTCGACGCCGATGCCGGCGCGGCCGATCACCTTCAGATG
>CAZYGK010000222.1:0-4228 GCA_964647355.1 uncultured Flavobacteriaceae bacterium
ACTTCCTGGGCCAGCGACTTCGTCATGCCGATGATGCCGGCCTTGGCGGCGCAGTAGTTCCCCTGCCCCGGATTGCCCATCACGCCCACGACCGAGGTAATCGAGACGATGCGGCCCCAGCGCTTCTTCATCATCGGGCGCATAACCGCGCGCGAGAGGCGGAACGTGGACGTCAGGTTGATCTTAATGACGTCGTCCCACTCTTCGTCCTTCATGCGCATGAAGAGGTTGTCGCGCGTGATGCCCGCGTTGCAGACGAGGATGTCGAGGCCGCCCATGAGACCTTCGGCGGTCTTAGGCAATTCGTCGACTTGCGCGCTATCGGCGAGGTTGCAGGTAGCGATGTGGGCGCGATCGCCGAGCTCTTTCTGCAGCGTCTCAAGCGCCTCGCGGCGCGTGCCCGACAGCGTGACCGTCGCGCCTTGCTTGTGAAGCGCTCGCGCGATGTCGCTGCCGATGCCGCCGCTGGCGCCGGTGATGAGCGCGGTTTTGCCGGAAAGATTGAACATCGGAGTTTCCTTCGCTTAGAGCGTCTTCACGAACGCTTCGATTTCCTGCGGGGTCTCGATCGAAATGCCGGGCAGATCCTTGTCGATACGCTTGGCCATGGTGGTCAGCACCTTGCCGGCGCCGACTTCGACGGCTGACGTGATGCCGCGCCCACGCAAACTTTCGATCGTTTCGCGCCAGCGTACGCGCCCCGTTATCTGCTCGATCAAAAGCCGCTTGATCGTCGCCGGGTCGCTTTCCGGGTTGATACTGACGTTGGAGATCACAGGGACACGCGGCGGGCGGATCGCCTCATTTCCCAGCACGTCTTCCATCTCGCGGGCGGCCGGGGCCATTAGCGGCGAGTGGAAAGCGGCGGCGACGGGCAGCATCATGAGACGCTTGATGCCTTTGGCCTTCGCGATTTCCTGCGCGCGTTCGAGTGCGCCTTTGTGACCTGAGATCACGATCTGGCCAGGCGCGTTGTCGTTGGCGACGACGCAGACTTCGCCGCCGGTCGATGCCTCTTTGCAGACTTCGTCGGCTTGCGCGAAGTCGGCGCCGAGCAATGCGCCCATACCGCTGGTTCCCACGGGTGCCGCGCGGCGCATCGCCGTGCCGCGGGCGCGGAGGAGGCGCGCGGCTTGCGGGACTGTGAAAGCACCCGCCGCGGCGAGTGCGGAGTATTCGCCGAGCGAATGGCCGGCGACGAACGTCACATGCTTGCCCCAATCGAGCTTGCCGTCGCGTTCCAGCACACGCATCACGGCGAGGCTGACGGCCATCAGCGCGGGCTGCGCGTTCTCGGTGGACGTGAGGTCTGATTCCGGCCCCTGCCACATGAGCTGCGTCAGCTTCTGCTTCAGGGCCTCATCGACTTCTTCGAACACCTCGCGCGCGGCGGGGAACGCCTCTGCGAGCGCTTTGCCCATGCCGACGGCTTGGCTCCCCTGCCCCGGAAACGTCAATGCGCGGCTCATATCTACCCTCTCAATCTTCGGCGCGGACAGACACCGGGCGGCGGGCGGAAGTCAAGTTAGGGAATCCGCTCTCCCGCGCGGTGGGCGGATTGTCCTAACGAATGAGGTCCATATTCGTGCGCCAGGATTGCGCTACGCCTAAGCCGAGCAGTGCCGCGTACGTCACGGCCACTGCCGGGACCTGGAGGCTGAACTCGACGGCGGCATGGATGCCGACGACCACCGAGGCGGCGAAGCCGATGGCTGGGAACAAGCGGTCGCGGCGGCGGTTCAGGCAGCCTTGGAAGCACATCCATGCGAGCAGCACCGGCACCGAGAGATAGGCGAGACCTGCGGGGATGCCGAGGTCGGCGAAGGTTTCGAGGATGTCGTTGTGCGCTTCGTCGACGTTGCCGGTGACCGCGCCGTCGCTGAAGAACGGGTAGTAGCGTTCGAACGCGCCGAAGCCGTGGCCCATCATCGGGGCGGCTTCGACGGCCTTCATCGTCGACTGAGCGATGGCGGCGCGGGCGTTGTCGGTGACGCCTTGTTCCTGCACGCGGCCGAGCAGCGGGTCGGCGCTGACTGCGGCGGCGATGCCGAGAACGGCCACGAGCAACGCCGCCATGGCGCGCTGCCCAGAGGACTCACCCTTGTTCGCGCGGCGTCCTACGGACAGGGCCGCGATCAGCGCTACCGTTCCAATGAAGAACGAGATTACGCCGCCGCGCGACTGGGTGAGAAGCATCGCCGAGACGGTCGTGACGATCATGACGAACAGGAAAGCGACCTCGCCCGTCAGCGCCTGCAAGCCGGTGCGCGCGAGGAGGCGCGCGCCGCGGTCCCAGACGATCGACTGGCGGAGCTTCTCGACGAAGAGGCCAAGGCCCGCGATCGCGGCGAGGGCCGAAAACGTCGCGAAGTGGTTCGGGTTCACGAACGGGCCGGTGATGCGCACGGTGTCGATCTTCGGGTCGGGCATCAGCCAGGATTGGAAGTCGACTTTTGCATAGAAGGCGCCAAGCGCGACGGCTGCATAGAGAAAGCCGATGACGACGACGCCGGAGACGATCGACGCCGCGCGGTCGCGGTCGCGCGAGAGTTCGAAGGCGACGAGGAAGGCCGCGATGCTGAGCGAAGCCGCGAACAGCGCCTGGCGCGTCAGTTCCGGATCGACGGAGACGTAAGCACCGACGTTGCTCCCCAACGCGGTGCCGGCCATTTCCCACAACGGGTGGGCCAGAGCGGTGAGGCTCAAACCCGTCAACGACGCGAACGCTTCGAGGTTGACGGACTGCACGAAGCCCCAACCGAGCGCACCGCCGGTGAGCAAGGCCGGGATCGCGAGGCGGCGCAGCTGCGGCGTCACGGGGACGATGCCGGTGAGCGCCAGGCCTGCCCAGACGAGCAGGAGGCTTCCTAAGCCCATCCCGAGCGCAAGCTCCGCCCACGGACGATTGGAGCCATACGGAAACGGCGCCCAGGCGAGCACGACGAGGAAGGCGCAAAGCACGATGCGCTCCGGGTAGTGCCACATCGTGTCTTCGTTGTCGGTCATGCGCCCCTGCACGCCTTGACAGCGAAGGAGGCGGGCGTACCTATGCGGCGAACTTCGGAAAGCGGCGCATGAGCGAGCGGATTGCGGTCATCGGTCTTGGGTATGTCGGCTTGCCGGTTGCCGTCGGCTTTGCGGCGAAGTTTCCGGGCACGATCGGATTCGACATCGACGAAAAGCGCGTGGCCGCGCTCAAACGCAGTGACGACTGGACGGGCGAAATCAGCGCCCAAGACCTCAACTCCGTCCAACTGACATTTACCCATCGCGAAGACGACCTCAAAGGCGCCGACGTCTTTATCGTTTGTGTCCCGACACCGATCGACGATCAGAAGCGTCCCGATCTGCGCCCGCTGAAAAGCGCGTCCGAAATCGTCGGGCGCGCGCTCAAGCGAGGTTCGATCGTCTGCTACGAATCGACGGTCTATCCCGGTCTAACAGAAGACTTTTGCGGTCCGATACTCGCTCAGGTTTCCGGTTTGAACCAGGGGGCCGGCTTCACAGTTGGGTATTCGCCGGAGCGCATCAACCCTGGGGACAGGGAACACACGCTGCAACGTATCGTGAAGGTTGTGTCGGCTGAGGATAAGGCCACGGCTGCAACCCTCGCGCGTCTTTACGGGGCGGTTGTTCCCGCAGGTATCCATGTTGCGCCCTCGATCAAGGTGGCCGAGGCGGCGAAAGTTCTGGAGAACACGCAGCGCGATCTCAACATCGCGCTGATGAACGAGCTGGCGCTGATCTGCGACAGGCTCGAGATTCGCACCGCCGACGTGCTGGCCGCAGCGAAGACGAAGTGGAACTTCCTTCCGTTCACGCCGGGGCTCGTGGGCGGACACTGCATCGGCGTCGATCCGTACTATCTGACCACGAAGGCCGAAGCGCTCGGCTATCACCCGGACGTGATCCTTGCGGGCCGGCGCATCAACGACGGCGTCGGCGCGTTCATCGCGCAGCGCTTGGTGCGCTTCTTAAGCCGCAACAACACGCCGTTGAACGAGGCGCGCGTCGCGATCTTGGGTCTGACGTTTAAGGAGAACGTACCCGACACGCGCAACAGCCGCGTCCCCGACATCGTGCACGAACTCGCCGCATTCGGCGTGCGTGCGACGGTGAGCGATCCGCTCGCGCCGCCCGATCATGCGGCGCACGAGTACGGGCTCACATTGACCGACATCGGCCGCTTGCACGATTTGGATGCGCTGGTGCTTGCCGTGCCGCATCG
>CAZYGK010000223.1:0-4221 GCA_964647355.1 uncultured Flavobacteriaceae bacterium
AAATCCGAGGGCGGCAAGCGCTTCAAGGTCGTCTCCGACATGACGCCGAAGGGCGATCAGCCGGCGGCGATCAAGGAACTCGTCAAAGGTATCAAGGCGAACGAGCGCGATCAGGTGCTACTCGGCGTCACCGGCTCCGGCAAGACGTTCACGATGGCGAAAGTCATCGAAGCGACACAGCGCCCGGCGCTGATCCTCGCGCCGAACAAGACGCTCGCCGCCCAGCTCTACGGCGAGATGAAGAACTTCTTCCCCGAAAACGCGGTCGAGTACTTCGTCTCCTATTACGACTACTACCAGCCCGAAGCCTACGTCCCGCGCACCGACACCTACATCGAGAAGGAATCATCGATCAACGAACAGATCGACCGCATGCGCCACTCGGCCAGCGGTGAAGCTCGGCTTTGAGACGGGCCCGACATCGGTCTGCCCCTGACACGAAGTGCGCCGAGCGAAAGCTCTCCGTCATGGCGCCCCTGAGCTTGGAGTTCGGGGCAGCCCATACCATGTACGCTTTTCACTTGGATTTCCAAATACGCTGAACCCTGCCCACAGTGCGGCATCGTTTCCAGCAACGTAGGGATTGTCCTGAATTGCGCTGCGCATGGCGTATTCCGGACTTTCTCCTTTAGCAAGATGGGCAACGAACGCCGTCATCAATTCCCGAGTCTCTTTGTCGCTGACATTCCACAGACTGCCCACAACCTGCCCGGCCCCGGCGTAATACCAAGTTCGCGCCAGACCGAAAACACCGCCATCGAAGATGCGTCCGAGGCCAGACTGGCATGCGCTCATGACCACGAGCGGATGCGTTTGACTAAGGTTGAGCTCCTTGATCGCGCGGCCTTTGAGGTGCCCATCGCGCAACGCTAGAAACGTGTCGTCGAAGGGGTGAAAAGGATTCACGTAGCCATGCGTGGCAAAGTAGACAACCCTTAGATTGTCTTGATTGCGAACAAGCCTGGTCTCGACATTGCCATAGGTTGCATTCGCGTCGGCCAGAAAACTATCACTTTGAGAAATATCAGCGCCCGGCATGAGGCTTGTGAACGCTAACTTACCTTCGGCGCGCGCTTCGGGAAGGTTCTCGAAGTTCACGCCAGGATCGTTGAGAGTCGGATTCGCCACTACGAGAAGATCGCTTGGATCGCGGGGAGGGTCGTACCTGAAGGTCCGCTCGTTTGTTTCGACTCCCACATTTGGCAAATCGGCGACCACCGATGGAACGAGCGCACCAATGTCAGGCAGGACCACGACCGCGAACCTCTTCCCAAGTTTTTCGTTGCCCCCCCACGGAATCGCGCCGAACGGGACGGCGCCGATGTCCGCCGACGGAAGAACGATCAATCGGTCGGCACCTTCGAGAGCTCGCGCTACGTTGAAAGGCAAAAGTGCATCGCCCACCTCGGCAATGGCGGCAGGTGCACGCTTCAGACGCTCTTCCAACTCGGGCTTTGATATGCGGGTCGGCGCAGGGCAATTCGGTTTGCTCCGCCAAGCTCTTACCGCGGACCGTTCCTTGATAACCAACGCTGTTTGTATCATCCCAGAGGGGGGAACGTTACCGAGCTGCCGAGAGTCGTCGGTTACGTTACCGGCCTTGTCGATCACCCAAACACATACCGTGGGACGAAGAGGGTTTCCTACTACACCGTAGATTAGTGCTTTCGTTTCGTTTCCAGGCTGCGATAGACCCACAAGCCGTTGTCGCACCGCATCGACCAAGGCCGTTGTGCCGAGGTCACGCAGCCTCAGATAGGTCATCGCCTTATAGGCCTGGGACGGATTGTCCGAAAAGCGCCGATAAGTATTCGTGGCCCACTTGCTCGCGAATCCGTCGGAATACTTGGCATGCTCTTGCAACGCCACAGCTAGGTCGCAGCCGCTGTATCCGCCCTCCGAAACGCCCATTCCGTTCCACTGCGGCTCCGGTGTGATACATGAGTCGGGCTGAGTGAACGCAATGTCGGCTCGAAATAGCGAGAGCAAGGCGGCGACATGAGCAAGCCGAATGACCCTTCTTGTCAAAACTCCCTCCCTTGCGGTGAACGACCTATTGCGCGCCTGCTGGATTGAGAATGGCGAAGCCGGCAGTTCGCGTTAGCTTGTCGGCGCCCGTCGGCGCCGGAAGAGAAATGCGCAGGATCAGGGCGCCCGGACTCGCGGGTGTCGTGAAGTGTACGCTGTACGATCCATTACCTAAAGCAGTTGTCGATCCCGCGAGCTTCGTTCCGCGCGCATCGCGCAAGTCGATTTCAACCGCGCCAGGATCGATCGTATCCAGAGGCGTCTCTTTGGGTAGTCCGCCGCTATTCCTGCATTCCGCCTTGCTAAAAGTCGAAGCACCACCCTCGCACTGCAATGCGACGACTGAGAAGGTGACTGCGTAGGGCTGACTTGTCGGGAGATATTGCGCAACGACCTCGACACCCATTGAGAGTACGTTTGACACTTGTCCAGACTTGGTGACGACAGGTGTCGTTTCCGTAGCTTGGGCCGCACGAACGACACCATCCAGGTCAGGAAGCGGTTTGTCAGCGTTCGCGATCGCGAGCAGCAGGAGCCTCTTGACGTCGCTCGAATCGAGCAACTCCATATGGTTCGCCTTCGCGGATCTCGAAAACGCAGCTTGCCCTCCGATACCCCGAGCCTCAGCACTCGCGGCCGGTACCGTCCCGTCTCCATCACCTTCGTCGTACTTGTGCGTAACGCTCGACCCTCTGACCGTGGTACTTACGACGCCAAGCGTCGTTGGAGTCCCAACTCCGGCGATTCTTATGACCTTGGTGGCTGGCATCGGTTGATTCAATATCTCACGAACTTGAGCGGCCCGGCTAAGCGATTCCAACACGAACGCCCGACGCACCGGCGTTTCCATGACCCGTGGGAGCCACTTGAGGCTCGTCCACGTCGACGCCGCCAACGGATCAGCGATAGTTTGATCGAGCGGGCTGCCCGTGTTCGCTAGGCAGCATCCGTCAAAGCTCGGCGCCAGTTCGTAGACGGAAGGAATTGAGTAAAACACTCTCCGCAACTCGTTATCGTCCCATTCAAGCGCCCTCAAATACGCGGCCGGCCCGTCGGTGTAGCTCTTCAGCGCGCTGAGCGAGCCGCGATACGGCGTGCCGATGGTAACGATCAGGACCGCTTTGAATTTGTGAGGACAAGGATTATTCGCGCTCGGCCCTGCCGCCGATGGATCATAGAAATGGGCGAATAGGTTCCCGACCAAACCGCCCATACTGTGAGCGACAATAATGATGCCGTCACTTTCCGCTCGTTGTGCGAGTTCGGGCTTGCTCCTGATCCAAGCCGCAAGCTTGCAGGCTGTGGTCAGATTGCTGTAGCGCCAGTCGTATGGAAACTCCGAGTACGCTGCACCGAACTGGCGACGCAGGAAATTTTGGATTCCCGCATACCCGGTCTCCGTCCAGGGGCCGAGGATCTGGAAGTTGTCGAGCAGTTTCGGTGCGTTGAACCGCGCATCGTCCTGAACGCCCTGATCGACGGGCCAAGCCAGTTCCGAAAAGTGCCAAAAACCGTCCCATAAATTGCCCCAGACATATGTTCCTGGTCGGGCCTTCAACTCTAACACAGATCCCAGAATGCCCGGAATGAACACAATGGGGCGCTGCATCGGCTGTGCCTGAGCAGGCGTAACCGAAGAGCGCGACGACACGAGCACAAGCGCGGTCGCGACAACGCAAATACGAATACAAAGGCCAATGAACCTTTTCGCGATAAAAAATGTCATCGTCCACCCCCGCGTCAGACTGCGCGGTGACGCTACAGCCCTGGTCGCTCACACTTCAAGCGTTGGTGTCGGACGTCAATCCACCCTACACCGTACTTGATATGGACGCGGCTGCCCTTTCCCCTCCTGCGCGCAAACGCCTCAAGATCGTCGTCGTAACACCCAATCGACCTCGGCCGTCGTAGCCCTGGGCAGCTGGTGCTATATCGACGTTGAGCCCCGCAGAACATATATATTCCGACCCATGCCGCCCACCCGCAAAAGCCCCGGCCTCGCCGAAGCGCCCGCCGCTATGTTCGTGCCGCACAAGCCTGCGCGTCCGGAGAAGTCCGAGGGCGGCAAGCGCTTCAAGGTCGTCTCCGACATGACGCCGAAAGGCGACCAGCCGACGGCGATCAAAGAACTGGTCGCCGGCATCAAGGCGAACGAGCGCGATCAGGTGCTGCTCGGCGTCACCGGCTCCGGCA
>CAZYGK010000224.1:0-4173 GCA_964647355.1 uncultured Flavobacteriaceae bacterium
GGCGACAATTTGGACCTGAACGGTCTCGACCTTGTCGCCGGCAACGACGTCTTCATCGGCGACGGCATGCCGAACGGCATGGCCGGCGAGGGCGGCGACGACATCTTCGTCGGCAGCAGCGGCGCGGGCGACCGTTACGACGGCGCGTCCGGCTTCGACTGGGCGACGTTCAAGGACGACGGGTTCGGGGTGAACATCGACCTCAACGTCCGCGCGTTCGATTTGGCGCCGATCCCGGCGTCGGCGGCTGCCGTCCTCGCCCGCTTCGACTCGGTCGAGGGTCTCAGCGGTTCGGCGCATTCCGACATTCTGCGGGGCGACGACGAAGACGCGATCGCTATCGCGACGTCCGGCGCTCAGGGCAGCACGCTCACCAACATCGACCTTGTCGACGGCTTGCAAGAGCTGCTCGACACGATGCTGGGCGGGCCGGTGGAGAGCTTCAACGCCGGTAACATCATCCTGGGCGGCGACGGCAGCGACATCATCGAAGGCCGGGGCGGCGACGACCTGATCGACGGCGACAAGTGGCTGAACGTGCGCATCAGCGTGCGGGCGAACGACGACGGCACGGGGCCGGAGATCGCGAGCTTCAACAACGCTGCTGCACTCGTGAACGAAATGGTTACGGGGGCAATCAACCCCGGTCAGCTCGTCATCGTCCGTGAGATCCTGAACAGCGCCGGTCCCGACTTCGACACGGCGACGTTCCGCGGCAATCTGGCGGACTACGACATCGTCATTGACAACAATGGCACGGCGCTCGACTTCAGCGACGACGTCATCACGGTGACCGACACGGTCGCCGGCCGCGACGGCGTCGACACGTTGATGAACATCGAACGTCTGCGCTTTGCCGATCAGTCGATGGTGCTCAGCGGGTTGAACGGCGAGCCGGAAGGCCTGCTGCAGATCCTCGACGCCGCGACGCTGGATCCGGACGACACGCCGACCGAGAATCAGACGCTGCGCGTCTCGATCGCCGGCGTGACAGACCCCGACAATCCGGATGGCGGCGCGATCACCGGGCCCGTGGTTTACTACTGGCAGTTCGAGCCGGATGCGGGCTCGGGTGTGTTCGAGGACATCCTGCTTCCGGGCGGGGGCGAAGAAGCGCGCGCGACCGGGCTGACGTTCACGCCGGGCGACGACCTCGTCGGTCTGCGCATCCGCGTCAAAGCGGTCTATCAAGACGCGAATGGCGTGCTGGAAGAGGTGTTCTCGGCGCCGAGCGAGCCCGTCATCAACGTCAACGATCCGCCGGGCGGCAACGTCGTGCTTAGCGACATGACACCGGCGGAGGACGCCTTCATAACGGCGACCAACAACATCACCGATGCGGACGGATTGACGCTCGCGGAGTTTGCCTACCAGTGGCAGCACTTCGACGCGGATCTCGCCGACTGGGTCGACATTGCGGGGGCGAACTTCGAGTTCTTCGCGCCGGATCAAGACCAGGTCGGACGCATGGTACGCGTGGTTGTCTCCTACACTGACGACCAGGGCACGCCACAGAGCGTTGCCTCGGCGGCCACGGCGGAGGTGACCAACACCAACGACCTGCCGCTCGGCACGCTGGATATCAGCGACATCACGCCGACGGAGACGCAGACGCTGACCGCACTGGTCAACTTCACCGACCAAGACGGCATCAGCACGCCGCTCGCCTTCCAATGGGAGGAGTTCGACGGCGTCGACTGGGTGGCCATCGCAGGTGCGACCGAAGAAACGTTCACACCCGGCCAGGATCAGGTGGACAAACAGCTGCGCGTCGTCGTCACCTACACCGACGACTTCGGCGTGGACGAGCGGATCGAGTCCGATCCGACGATCGTCACCGGCGACTTTATCCAAGGCACCGGCGCGGACGAGATCTTCACCGGAACCGAAGGTCAAGACATCATCCTGGGTGCCGGCGGTATCGATATCATCAACGGCCTGGGTGAAGACGACTTCATCGAGGGCGGAAACGGCGCCGACATCATCGACGGCGGCGACGGCAACGACACCTTGAACGGCGGCAACGGCGACGACATCGTCAACGGCGGCCTCGGCAACGACCTGATTATCTTCCAGGTCGGCGAAGAGACCGACACGATCGACGGCGGCGACGACATCGATACGCTGGAGTACCGCGGAACGGCGGGCAACAACACGGCACGCTTCCTGTTCGACGGCAGCGCGATCACGTCGATCGCGGGCGGATCGGTCGCGAACGTCGAGGTGTTCAACCTCGATCTTGGCGGCGGCACGGATACGCTGTCCTATGATCCGGTGGGGGCGGCCATCACGACGGCCGGCATCACGGTGGATCTGGCGGCGGGCACGGCGTCGGGCTTCGACTCGGTCGTGGGCGTCGAGAACGCCACCGGCGGCTCGGGCGACGATCTGTTCATCGGTGACGCGGGCAACAACACGTTCGTCGGCGGCGCGGGGCGCGATACCTACTCCCTCGCCGGCACGACGGCCGGTGCAACGATCACGACCGGATCGGCGACCAGCGCCGAGGCCGGTACGGATACCCTGTCGCAGATCGAGGACTATATCGGCAGCCAGGGTAACGACTCGATCCTCCTGAACGGCGGAGCGAACCTCATCGACGGCCAGGCCGGCGACGACACGATGAACGGCGGCGCGGGGGCAGACACGATCCTGGGCGGCCTCGGCAACGACACGATCCTCTACAATCTGGGGGATGGTGCGGACACCGTGGACGGCGGCGACGATGTCGACACCCTTGTCATCACCGGCGCGGCGGGTGGGCAAAGCCTGAACGTCGTCTTCGACGGCGTGCGGTTGACGAGTGTCGCCGGCGGCGCGATCAGCAACGTCGAATCCGTGACACTAAATATGCTCGGCGGCACGGATACGCTGAGCTATGCCGCAAGCACGGCCGGCGTGACGGTCAATCTGGCCACGAACACGGCTTCGGGGTTTGCTTCCATCGCAAGCGTCGAGAACGTGGTCGGCGGCAGCGGCAACGATGTGTTCACCAGCGGTGCCGGCGCCAACAACTTCCAAGGCAACAACGGCGATGACCGGTTCGTCGCGACGTTGAACGACGGTAACGACACGTTCAATGGCGGCGGCGGCGTGGATACGCTCGACCTGTCGGGAACGACCGCGAACGCCACGGTGACAGCGGCAACGGCGTCGAGCGCCCAAATCGGGAACGATACGATCTCCAACATCGAGAACGTAACCGGCGGCACGGGCAACGACACGATCACGCTGAACGCGGGCGCTAACACCGTGAACGGCGGCGGCGGCGCCGACGTTATCAGCACCGGCGCCGGGGCGGACATCATCAACGGCGGTGGCGGCAACGATACGATCAACGGCGGCACGGGCAACGATGCGATGAACGGCGGCGCGGGCACGGACACGTTCCTGTTCACGACGAACTTCGGCAACGACACGATCACCGGCTTCGACGCTCAAGCAGGCGGCGGCGGCGGCCCCGGCCAGGACATCCTGCGCCTCAACCCCGCGCTCGGCATCACGGCGGCCAATTTTGCGGCCAACGTGTCGATCGTGCAGGACGGCGCCGATACGCTGATCACCATCGGCGCGAACACGATCACGCTGCTCGGCGTGGCGGCGAACCAGGTGACGGTCGCCGACTTCACCTTCGGGCCGTAAACGCTTCGGGGGCGCGGGACCACAACCCCGCGCCCTGCCCTCTTCATTCCTTCACCGTCTTCTGGCATGAAGCCGCCAACAACATTGGAGGCTTTATATGGACGTGCGCGCTGCAGTAGCGGTCGAGGTGAAGAAGCCGCTTGAGATCACGACCGTGCGCCTCGACGGCCCGCGCGCGGGCGAAGTTCTCGTCGAGATCAAGGCGACGGGCATTTGCCACACCGACGAGTACACGCTTTCGGGCCTCGATTCCGAGGGCTTGTTCCCCGCGATCTTGGGCCACGAAGGTGCGGGTGTCGTCGTGGATGTGGGACCCGGCGTCACCTCGGTCAAAAAGGGCGACCACGTCATTCCGCTCTACACGCCGGAGTGCCGCGAGTGCGAGTACTGCCTCAGCCCGAAGACCAATCTCTGCGTGAAGATTCGTGCGACGCAGGGTAAGGGCGTCATGCCGGACGGCACGTCGCGCTTCTCGCTCGGCGGCAAGCCGGTGTTCCACTACATGGGCACGTCGACGTTTGCGAACTACAC
>CAZYGK010000225.1:0-1599 GCA_964647355.1 uncultured Flavobacteriaceae bacterium
GCCACGGGGCTTGCGTAGTTCTCTGGCGGGCGGTGAAGCGCATCGGCGCCTTTGCCCAGCCAGGCGTCGTAGCTCATCAGCCCGCGCGAGACGATGATGGTGGCAAGCCCCAGCGGCACGAGCGTGCGGTAGCGCACGGCGATAACAAGCAGCAACAGCGCTGTTGCGATCTGCAGCGCGCCGAACCAGGCGAAGATGCGAATGATCGTGGGGCCTTGGACGGCGAGATCGATGCCCGCGATCACACCCGCTCCGCCGTCGGGCAGGAAGAAGTGGATGCACCCCGGTATGAGCTCGAGGAGTGCCGCCAACGTCAAGAACCATGCCGCGGCGGGTGCGCCGTGATAGTCGCCGTTCGTGCTCGGCGGAAGTAAGCTCATGGACACCCTCACGACATAGTGACAGTTGAAGTGTCACTATATGGCGAAGCTCCATCGGCCTCAAGACAGACCTTTTCGCCTTATTTGAGCGCGGCGGCCGGCTTGCCGTTCGGTACGAACAACACCGCGTCGAAGGCCCAGATCATGTGTCGCGTCTCTTCCGGCAAGTGCTTCCACCGCGACGGCCGGTCTTTCCAGGTCTTCAAGTCGAACAGCGTCATCTGCTTCGTGTCGACTTGGGCGGCAAGGTCCGGCCAGTCCTTTGCGATGTCAATGCTGCACGGCGAGGGGTTGCCCATGAGGTCGCCCGCCTTCGTTCCAGGTCCGCAAAGAACGAGCAGCTTGAAAGCCGCCTTACCGTCGCTCAGCGCAAACTCCGAAACGAAGTTCGCAAACGAGGGCACATGCGTGGACGATAGGCCGTCCATCATGTGGTTTGCGCCGAACTTGAAGGCGACCTTCGGCCCGCCCGCCGCGCGGTAGCGAGCAAGGAACAGGCGCTTCATCAACGTTTCGCGCTTGAGGTTGGCGGCATAAACGCTAAGCCCCGTCGTCACACCGACGAACGGCTGATAGATGCGAGCCGACAGTGTCATGTCATCGACAAGCTGTGCGAGTGCCCGGTCTTGCTCGGCGCCGAGCAGCCCACGCAGCTTGGCGAGCTCGCCGAGATCGACTTTGCCCAGGAACTCTAGATTGCCCTTGGCTTGCGCTGCGAGCTTTCCGGCAAGTGCCTTGGCCTCCGCATTCGATGCCTGCGCCGCGACATCGTTGAGCAAAGCCGCGCTCGCACCGATGAAGACTTGATCGAGACCCCAGAGTGACGGCGTCGAATTCGCGTTCGCTTTCACGTGGGCCAACGCCAACTCGGCCTCTGCCGACCAGTTGTAGAACGGGATCGCGAATTGGTTCCCGTCGGTGGCAAGAAACTTCGCAACCTCTTTCGTTCCGCCCGCGCGCAGCATCGCCTCGAGCTTCGCGGCGATGTAGGGGTCGGTTTCGATGGCGAAATGCCGATATCCAGACTGCGTCAAGTCCGGCAGCAACGCGCGCACCGTGTCGGCGATGGTCGCAACGCCGTGCTCCTCGCCGATGAGCACGAAGTGCGAACCTGCAATGCGGTTGCGCAAGAAGTCCGCGCCGGGTCCGGCGAGCTTGCCGCCCTTCGCCTCCAGCGTCATGCGGCTTGCCGAAAGCGTCTCTTGGAACTTTGCCTTCA
>CAZYGK010000225.1:1699-4144 GCA_964647355.1 uncultured Flavobacteriaceae bacterium
CCAAGCGCAAGCCCCGCCACGTCGAACCAGGGATCGGCATAGAAGAGTGCGAGGCCCGCCGCCGCGGCGACGACGCGCTCGCTCAAATTCGCTTTCGCAAGAATCCAGCCGCCGGCCGCCGCCGCGAGTGCAGTCACCGCCAGCGACGCGGTCCCGAACGTCCAGGCGATCGACGTCCACTCGCCCATCATCAACAACCCCACGCCGTCCGGCGACAGGCAGAACATGAACGGCACCAGGAACGCAGGCAGACAATACTTCCACGCCTGCATCATCGTCGCGAACGCCTCGCCGCGCGTTACGGCGGCGGCAGCGAACGGTGCTAGCGCCGTCGGCGGCGACACGTCGGCGAGGACGGCGTAGTAGAAAAGGAACATGTGTGCGGCCGGTGCCGCGACGCCCACGCCGGTCAGCGCCGGCACCAGCATGACTGCGGCGATGATGTAGGACGCCGTTACCGGCACTGCCGTACCGAGCAGCCACATCGCAAGCGCCGCAAACAGGATCGTGAAGAACAAACTGCCGCCGCCGAACTCGACGATCAGCCCGGAGATGTTGAGACCTAAGCCCGTCAGCGTGATCACCGACACGATGATGCCCGCACACGCACACGTCGCAGCAACACCGACCACGTTCTTCGCGCCGTCGATCATGGCCTCGACCATCGCCGTGGCTCCTGCACCGACCGTTCCGCCTTCGCGTTGCGCTCCGATCCACATCGAAACCGAATAGAGCATCGCTGCCCCCATCCCGACGAAGACCGCCGCGGAAAGCCGCTCGCCCAGCGCCCAGGCAAGCAGGGTGATCGCAATGCCGGCCGCGGCACCTTCCAGTAGCGTGAGCCGCGTGTTGGCGCGTACGAGGCTCAAGCCGAACGCAAGCGCGATCGACCAAAACACCGCCATGAACGCGCTCATGCCGAGGCTGAGCAGCACCGCGATCGCACCCAGCGAAATGAAGTGATAGCCGTAGGCGCGCGTCAGAGCCCAGACGCTGGCCTCGCTGGTTCGTGTCGGTATCACGCCCAAGCGACGCGCATCGGCTTCGACCATCAGCCAGCACGAGAGGTAGTACAGCAGCGTCGGGAGGGCGGCCATGACGAGCACGTCGAGGTAGGTGACCTCAAGATATTCGGCGATGATGAAAGCCGCCGCGCCGAGCGTCGGCGGCGACAGTAGCGCGCCGATCCCGGCTGCCGACAACAGACCGCCCGCAACATTCGCCGGATAGCCGGAGCGCTTCAGCATCGGCCAGGCGAGTGTCGCCAGCGTCACGGTCGTCGCGACGCCGCTGCCCGAGACGGTGCCGAGCAAGAACCCCGACGCTACCGTCGCGCGGCCCGGCGCCGAAGCGCTCGGCCGCTTGCCGAACAGCGCGAACGCCCACTCGATGAAGAACGTGCCCGCGCCGCTGCGCGCGAGCACGGCGCCGTAGACCGTGAACAGAACGATGAACGTCGCGGCGACGTCGAGCGGCGTCGAGAAGATCCCCTCAAGCGTCAGGTAATTCTGTCCGACGATCCGCGCGAGTTTGTAACCGCGATGATCGAACGGTTCGGGCATATAGGGCCCGGCAAAGGCGTAGATCAGAAAGGCGATCGTGATCAGCGGCAGCGCCCAGCCGGTCGTCCGCCGCGTCGCTTCGAGGATGCAAACGATGAGGCCGATCCCGAGCCACACCTCGATCTCCTCCGGCCGCGTCGCGCGCGTCTTCACCTCTTCGATGTGGGTCGCGAGATAGACGAGCGCGGCCGTGCCTATGGCGATCAATAGCCAGTCGACGACCCAAACCTTGTCGCGATATGCTCCCTTCTGCCAGGCCGGATAGAGCAGGAACGAAAGTGCCAGAACGAGGCCTAAGAACATCGCCCGGTAGGCGGTCGTCCCGATCGAATACTGCGTCCAGTATAGCGCGAGCGCCGAGAGCCCGAGGGCAAGCGCACCTACGATCCACGCCATCGGCGCGGAGAGGCGGCGTGTCGGTTGCTCGTCGGTCGCGACGTCGGTCATGTCGCGCACCCGGGTGTGCTCACTTGCCAGCGCCACGCGCTTTGTAGAACGCAGTCGCTGCCGGGTGGAACGGTACCGCGGTCTTCGCTGCCGCGCCGCTCAGCGTCAGCATCTTCGCTTCGGGGTGGATCTTCTGCACCTCGGCCAGGTTGTCGAACACGCCCTTCAGAATCTTATCGACCGTCGCCGCCGGCATGTCCGCGCTCACGAACATGATGTTCGCGACCCCGACGCCCGGCACATCCGCAGGCACGCCCGCATAGACCGACTTCGGCATCGCGAACGAACGATAGAGCCCCGGATATTTCACGTTCAGCTTGGCAAGCACGTCGGCTGCCGGGACGAACACGATCTTCACGTTCCCCGTCGTCACCAGATCGGTGATCGCAGACGTCGGCAGACCGCCGATCCAGAACATCGCGTGGATCTTGCCGTC
>CAZYGK010000226.1:0-4132 GCA_964647355.1 uncultured Flavobacteriaceae bacterium
TCGACGTGATCGGCTTCGTCATCGAATAGATGCGGAAGATCGTGTCTTCGGTCGCCTTCTTCTTCCGCTCGACGTCTGCCAATCCGATGGTGGAGAAGTGCGCAATCTGCCCGCGCCGCCAAACCAACGTCGACGCACATGGAATCCGTCCGGCCTCGATGTACTTGCGCTGCAGGAAAGGATCGATCCGCTCGAGCCTGGTTGACGAGAGGCCGACAGCTTCGGGACGCGCGCTCATGTGGGTTTCCTTGAATGGCGATTGGGGCGAACTTAAGCGGTAACGGCCGCAGCGACAAACTGTTGGAACCAAGCAACCCCAACCTCATGCCGCGGCGACAGCACGCCAGCCTCATAGATGCCGGCCTCGATGTTCGCCTGCACCCGCTCGCAGATCCACTTGTCCTCGCCCGTCACGATCGCCGAGGTCGATATCACGCTCTGGCGCTTCACCGGATCGGCTGCTGCCTCCGCCGTCAGGTAGAAGTCGTAGATCAGCCGCGTGACCCCGAGGGAGAGCGGCACCATCCGCTCCATCATCAAGCCGTGCTCGTAGACATTGACGCCAAGACCCGGCAGTACGAACGCCCACAACCCGTCATAGACGCCGCCGGTGTTTTTCGACGGCGCATTATGGAAGCACACGCCGTCGTCGACCGTTACCTCGTACTTCATGGCGTCGACTTCCGCGTTCAGCTGCGGATGCACGAGCGGGATGTGATACCCCTCAAGGTAATTCTCGACATAGATCTTCCAATTGCACGCGATATCGTGCGTCCGCCTGTCGGTATGGACGAGCTTGCCGAGGTTGCGTTTGCCCAACCGCTTGTCGAGTGGCGAAAGCAGCGTGGCGAGGGCAGGGGCCTGCAACTCCACATTCACGAACACGAACCCGCGCCACGTCTCGACCTTAAGCTCGAAGAGCCCGTAGTCGCGCGGATCGAACCCGGCGGCCGCACCAAAGTCGCGCGCGTTCCGCAGTCGTCCGTCGAGCGTATAGACCCATCCGTGATACCGGCACGTTAGCGCACCGCCGCAATTGCCACGCTCCTCGTCGAACAGCGGCCCCGCACGATGGCGGCAGACGTTGTGATAGCCCTTGATGCCCTTCGCCGTGCTGACGACGATCAGCGGATAGCCGGCAATCGTCGCGGTCAGGACGTCGCCTTCCTTAGCCAACTCGGACTGATGCCCCATGAACAGCCAAGATCGTCCGAACACGGACTTGCGCTCGAAAGAAAAGAGAGCAGGGTCGCGATAGAGCGAAGCGTGCGCGGTGTGCTGAAGCTGGTTCATGACGTCTTCTACAACAACAACAAATTCTCGTCATGGCCGGGCTTGACCCGGCCACACAGGGTCGCATCGTCGGCGCTCGCCGGAATGCCGTTAGTTGTCCAGTTTTCGGATGCGTTTGCGACGCTGCTGCCCGTGGCTCTGGGTGGCCGCGCCAAGCCCGGCCATGACGAACTATTGCGCTAAGCCGCCGTGCCGCCGACCGTAAGCCCCTCGATCAACAGCGTCGGCTGACCGACGCCGACCGGCACGCTCTGTCCGTTCTTGCCGCACGTGCCGATTCCGGTGTCGAGCTTCAAATCGTTGCCGATCATCTTCACCTTGGTCAGCGAGTCCGGCCCGTTGCCGATGAGCGTGGCGCCCTTCACCGGCGCGCCGACCTTGCCGTCCTCGATCCGATAGGCCTCGGTGCATGAGAACACGAACTTCCCGCTCGTAATGTCCACCTGTCCGCCGCCGAAGTTCACCGCATAGATGCCGCTCTTTACGCTGCGCAATATCTCCGCAGGGTCGTGGTTGCCGGCGAGCATGAACGTATTCGTCATGCGCGGCATCACCGAGCAGCCGTAGGATTGGCGTCGCCCGTTGCCGGTTGCTTTCATGCCCATCAACCTGGCGTTCTGGCGATCCTGCAGATAGCCTTTAAGAATGCCGTCTTCGATCAGCACGGTCCGGCTCGTCGGTGTGCCCTCGTCATCGACCGAAAGCGACCCGCGGCGCGCATCGATCGTCCCGTCGTCGACGACGGTGACCCCGGGCGAGGCCACGCGCTCGCCCAACAGTCCGGCGAACGCGCTCGTCTTCTTGCGGTTAAAGTCGCCCTCAAGCCCGTGGCCGATCGCCTCGTGCAGCAGGATGCCCGGCCACCCCGCACCCAGCACCACCGGCATCACCCCCGCAGGCGCCGGCACCGACTGAAGGTTGACCAGTGCCTGCCGCAGCGCCTCGTCGACCGCGCCCTTCCAGGTCTCGGCCTTCAGATAGAAATCGTACGACGTCCGCCCGCCCATCCCGTGCGAGCCCGACTCCTGCCTGTCGCCCTCGCCGGCCACGATGGAGATATTGAGACGCACAAGCGGCCGCACGTCCCGCACCGTCATCCCGTCGGGCCTCAGGATTTCGATCGCCTGCCACTCCCCGGCGAGCGAGCACGACACCTGCCGCACGCGGCTATCCTTGGCCCGTGCATAGGCATCGATATCGGCAAGGAGCTTTGTCTTCGTTTCGAACGCCGTTCGATCTATTGGATTGTCGTCCGAATAGAGCTTAACGTTGGTGCGCTGCGGCCCTGTGGCCCATGATCCCGTGTACCCGCTCTTGACCGCCTGCACCGCCCCGGCGGCACGTTTGATCGCCGCTTCGCTCAACTCGGACGAATGAGCAAACCCGATCGCCTCGCCCGCGACCGCGCGCAAGCCGAAGCCCTGCGTCGTATCGAAACTAGCAGACTTCATGCGCCCGTCGTCGAAAACGAACGCCTCGGTGAGCCGGTATTCAAGGAACAACTCGCCGTCGTCGGCGCCTTTCAACGCATCCTCGGCGATCCGCTCGACCGCGCCGCGATCAAGGCCGGTCTTCGTGAAAAACAGATCGCCGGGATTACTCATCGGAGGGCCTCGCTCTGGGGATTATGTGCACGCACGGCGAACCTAGGGGCTGCGCGCGCAGCGTCAATCGTAGACATCTAGATATTGTGGCATACTGTCGCAATGGCGTTGCACCGCCTGCGCCGCTAAACCGCCTCCACTAAAACTACCTATGGGTCTGAGCCTAAGGGGCGATTCCTCTTGGGATTTCCAATCATTACGGCGAACGGGGCTGATCACGCGCATGCGCGCATTTTCGCGACTTGGAATCACGTTGTTCGCAGCGCTCGCTGCGATGACGGCCGGATTGAACACGGCGTGGGCCAACAACGGCGGCTACGCCGTGGACAAGCAAATCAATCTGATGCCCGCGGCGACGGAACATATGGAACGTGTCCATGAGTTCCACAACCTGCTGCTCGTTATTATCACCGTCATCACGATCTTCGTGCTCGGCCTCTTGCTGTGGGTGATGATCCGCTACAACGCCCGCGCCAACCCGAAGCCCGCCACGTGGTCGCACAACACGCTGATCGAGATCGTGTGGACGATCATTCCGATTCTGATCCTGGGGTTCATTGCGGTCCCCTCGATCCGCCTTCTGCACGAAGGCGACGCTGTCCCGGCGCACGTCGACCTGACCGTGAAGGCCATCGGCAACCAATGGTACTGGGACTACGAGTATCCGGATCACGGCGGGTTCGTATTCACGGCAACGATGCTCAGCGACGAGGACGCCAAGAAGGCGGGCGAGCCGCGCTTGCTGGCCGTCGACAACCGCGTCGTTGTACCCGTGGGCAAGGTTGTCCGCGTTATCGTGACCGCCAAGGATGTCATTCACGCCTGGACGATCCCGGCCTTCGGCGCCAAGATCGACGCCGTGCCCGGTAAGCTGAATGAAACCTGGTTCAAGGCCGAGCGCGAAGGCGTATTCTACGGCCAGTGCTCCGAACTCTGCGGCGCCAAGCACGCGTTCATGCCGATCGCGGTTGAGGTCGTGAGTCAGGAACGCTTCGATCAGTGGGTCGAAGAAGCTAAACGCAAATTTGCAGCCGACGACACCAGCGCGACCACCGCGCTGGCTTCGCGCTAACGCTATTCAGGAGTCCCAGGAACTATGGCGACCGCTCAACACGCTGACGGCCATCACGACCACCACCCGACCGGATGGCGCCGTTACGTCTATTCGACGAACCACAAGGACATCGGCACGATGTACATCGTGTTCGCGATCTTCGCGGGCCTGATCGGCGGGG
>CAZYGK010000227.1:0-4103 GCA_964647355.1 uncultured Flavobacteriaceae bacterium
TGTTGCGCAAGGAAGGGCTCGTCGGGACGCGCCGCGACGGTCAGACGATTTACTACGCGGTCGCGAACCCTGCGGCGCGCGCGATCGTCGAAATTCTTTACGGGACATTTTGCGCGCCGCCGGCGCGCAAACGTTGACGGAGGTCAAGGGGGCGATGGGCAAAGTGACGGAAAGTTCAAAAATGAAACACTTCTCCACCTTGGCGCTCGGTCTCGCGATCCTGCTGACCGCAACGCAAGCCGAGGCGGCGGACCGTTTCGTGGTGAGCGAGCGTACGATCCCCGACTACAAGGCGGTCGCTGCCACGTTCACCACGCGCGATGTCGGCGAAGCCCGCGCGCGCATCGGTGGCACACTCACTCAACTGCGCGTGCGAGAAGGCGATGTCGTCGAAAAGGGTCAAACGCTGGCCCAGATCGCCGACCAAAAGATCGCGCTGGAAGCGCAGTCGCGCGGCGCCCAGGCGGCAGCGCTCAGAGCCGAGCATGAACGCGCGGCCGCAGACCTGGTCCGCGTACGAGCCGTGCACGCCAAAGGCTTCTATTCCAAAGCGCGGCTCGATCAGGCGATCGCTTCGGCGAAGGCGGCCGAGTCCGCTTGGAAAGCAGCGGTCGCTGCGCAAGCGGTGGTCGCGGAGCAAGCGGGCCAGGGCGCCGTTCTGGCGCCGGCCGCGGGCAAGGTCGTACGTGCGTCGGTGCCCGCGGGTTCGGTCGTAATGCCGGGCGACGTCGTTGTGGTTGTCGCTTCAAACGACACTGTCGTGCGCGTGGAAATTCCCGAGCGCGAAGCGCGCGGTTTGAAGAAGGGCGATGCGGTTCGCCTTTCGACGGGCGGCGGCGTCGGGCGCGAACGCTTTGCGGCGACCGCGATCCGCGAAGTCTATCCCGAAGTGCGCAACGGCCGCGCCATGATTGATCTGGAAGCGAAAGGTCTCGAGACGGCTTTCGTGGGCGAACGCGTGCGCGTTCTGGTAGCGATCGGCGAGCGTACGGCGATCGTCGTGCCCCGCGACTACGTCACGACGCGGTTCGGCGTGGACTATGTGAGCCTTGCGCAGAAGTCCGGTGCCTTGGACATCCCGGTCCAGCGCGGCCAGCCGATCGAGGCGAAAGGTGTCGCCGATGGCATCGAAATCCTATCCGGTCTGAAACCCGATGACGTGTTGCTGAGGCCGGATCGCGGCTTGGTGCAGTCGTGAACCTTGGGCTCTCAGGCAGGCTAACGCAGGCGACAATCGGCTCGCCACTTACGCCGCTGTTTCTGTTGGCCTCGCTCGCCCTGGGTCTGCTCGCGGTCGTGACGATCCCGCGCGAGGAAGAGCCGCAGATCAGCGTGCCGCTCGTCGATGTTCGGGTGCGTGCCGACGGCGTGCGTGCGGTCGATGCGATCGAACTCGTCACCAAGCCCCTGGAAGCGATCATCAAAAGCATCGACGGCGTCGAGCACATCTACAGCCAGACCGAGGACGACCGCGTTCTCGTCACCGCGCGCTTCAAAGTCGGCTCGGACGCGGACGACGCGATCGTGCGCGTGCATGAGAAGATCCGCGCCAACTACGACAAAGTCCCGGCAGGCATCCCGGAGCCGCTGATCGTCGGCCGCGGCATCAACGACGTGCCGATCGTGGTCGTGACGCTGGCGCCGAAGGCCGAAGCCGCGGACCGTTGGACCGACGAAGCTCTGCACGACGTCGCCGACGAACTACGTGCGGAGATCGCAAAGATCGAAGACGTCGGCCTTTCTTTCATCGTAGGCGGACGCCCGCAGGAAATCCGCGTCGAGCCCGATCCTGGCCGCCTGGCGCTCTACGGCGTACCGTTGGGTTCGTTGATCGCGGCCGTGCGCGACGCGAATCGCGCGTTTCCGCTCGCCACACTGCGCGAGCGCGACAGCAGTGTCTCCGCCATCACAGGCCGCACGTTGGCCGGGCCGGAAGAGATCGGGCTCTTGACCGTACCCACCGCGGATGGACGCACGGTCTATGTCCGCGACGTGGCGACCGTCGTGCAGGCCCCGCGCACGGACGATGCGCGCGCCTGGTCGCTCGCGCGGGCCGCGGACGGCAAGTGGTTCACCACGCCCGCGGTGAGCCTCGCCGTCGCCAAACGGCCCGGCGCGAACGCGGTCGTGATCTCCGAGCGCATCGTCGAGCGGCTCGAAGCGCTGAAAGGTCCGCTGATCCCGAACAGCCTCGAAGCCACGATCACGCGCAACTACGGCGAGACCGCGAACGACAAAGCGAACGAGTTGCTGTTTCATTTGGGCCTCGCGACCGTCTCGATCGTCATCCTGATCGCCTTTGCGATCGGTCTGCGCGAGGCGCTGGTGACCGCCATCGTCATCCCCACGACGATCATGCTGACGCTCTTCGCCGCAAACCTGATGGGCTACACGATCAACCGCGTCAGCCTGTTTGCCCTCATCTTCTCGATCGGCATTTTGGTCGACGATGCGATCGTCATGATCGAGAACATCGCCCGCCACTGGGCGATGAAGGACGGCCGCTCGCGCGTGCAGGCCGCGACCGAAGCGGTCGCCGAAGTCGGTAACCCGACGATCATCGCAACGCTGACCGTCGTCGCGGCGCTGCTGCCGATGATGTTCGTGTCGGGCCTGATGGGTCCCTACATGGCCCCGATCCCGGCGAACGCGTCCGCCGCGATGTTGTTCTCCTTCTTCGTCGCGGTCGTGCTCGCACCCTGGCTGATGGTCAAGATTGCCCCGAAGGCGACCGGGGTCATGGCGGAGCACGAGGCCGCGCACGGCGAAGGCGTGCTCGGCCGGCTCTACCGGCGTGCGGCGGAGCCCATCATCCGCACGCGGAAACGGGCGTGGTTCTTCTTGGGCGCGGTCGGCGTCGCGACCCTGATGGCGTGCTTGCTGTTTGTGACGAAGACAGTGACGGTCAAGCTCCTGCCGTTCGACAACAAATCCGAACTGCAGGTCGTGGCCGACCTTCCCGAAGGCGCGAGCCTGGAGGCGACCGAGCGCGTGCTGTTGCAAGCAGCGGAGATCGTGAAGACGCTGCCCGAGGTTACCTCGGTCCAGGCCTATGCGGGGACCGCCGCGCCGTTCAATTTCAACGGCCTTGTCCGGCACTACTTCCTGCGTCAGCGCCCCGAACTCGGCGACCTGCAGGTGAACCTGAAGGCGAAGGAGGAACGCGACCGGGCCAGTCACGACATCGCGCTCGATCTGCGCAAGCGGCTCGCCGCTTTGAGCCTTCCCGAAGGCACGTCGATCAAGGTCGTGGAAGTACCGCCGGGGCCACCCGTCATCGCGACGCTGCTCGCCGAAATCTATGGACCCGACGCGGCGACGCGGCGCGCGGTCGCCGAAGAAACGAAGAAGCTGTTCAAGAGCATCCCCTTCATTGTCGACGTGGACGATTCCTACGGCGTTGCCCGGCCGCGTCTGCGCTTGAACGTAAAACGTGATGCCGTCGAGTTCTTCCGCCTGAACGAGCGCGACATTTCGGACTCCCTTGGCGCGCTGCTGAACGGCACTGTCGCGGGCTATTCGCACCGTGGCGAGGGCCGCAATCCGATCGAGATCGCCGTGCGCTTGCCCAAGAGCGACTTGAGCTGGAATGCGCGCCTGACGGCGACACCGGTTGCGGTTGCCCAGACAGCACAAGGGCCGAAGACGATCGAACTCGGCGAAGTCATGGAAGCCTCGCGCGAGGCGGGTTCGCTTCCCATGTTCCGCCGCGACGGGCATTTCGCGGAGATGGTGACGGCCGAACTTGCGGGCGCCTATGAAGCGCCGATCTACGGCATGTTGGAGGTGGCGAGCGCGGTCGACAAGCACGATTGGGGCAAGTTACCGAAGCCCGAAATCCGCCTTTACGGCCAGCCCGAAAGCGAAGCCGTGCCAGCCCTGCTCTGGGACGGCGAATGGGAGATCACCTACGTCACGTTCCGCGACATGGGCGCCGCGTTTATGGTGGCGTTACTTGGCATCTATGTGCTCGTCGTTGGCCAGTTCAAGAGCTTCAAGCTGCCGCTCGTGATCTTGACGCCCATTCCACTGACCTTGATCGGCATCGTGTTCGGCCACGCCCTGTTCGGCGCCCCATTCACAGCGACCTCGATGATCGGCTT
>CAZYGK010000228.1:0-4096 GCA_964647355.1 uncultured Flavobacteriaceae bacterium
TCACCGGCGCCGCGAACGTCGTGGGCGGCCTCATCGCCTGGTACGGCCGCGCGAAAGCCGAAGCCGCGCTGAGCTGGAGCGCCAAACCATGAGAACGATCCTGCACACACTGGCCGCGGCATATCTCGCCGCGGCCCTCACCGCCTGCGCGCTGCTGCAACCGCTCGACGCCGACGACGAGGCGCGCCGCACGGCCAAGATCACGCTGACCGCCTACGAGGCGACGCAACAGGCGATCCTGATCTACGGCCGGCTCCCCGCCTGCGAAACGCCGGCGGCGATCGCGCCGCTCTGCCGCAACGCCCGGCTCTGGACGAAGATCAAAACCGTCGAAGCGGCAGCCACGAAGGCGATCGCCGCCGCAACACCCGTCCTGAACGGCGCGAAGCTCGACGAAGGCGAACTCCTCGCCGCCCTCATCGCCATCGGCGACGTCAAAGCCGCGATCGAAGAAGCCCAAATCATCCTGAACGGAGCGCGCCCATGAACGCCACCGCCGCCATCACGCTGATCACGCAAATCATCGCGAACCTCCCCGCCGCCATCGCAACGGGCGCGCAAGTCATCCGCCTCGTCAACGAAGCCTACAAAGCGGTGAGCGACGCCATGACCGGCCGCGACCCGACGCCGGAAGAAATCGACACGCTCGTCCGGCGCATCGTCGCCAACAGCGAAGCGATTCAGGCGGTGGAGTAGGGCAGTCGGTCGATCGCATGTCTTCGGCGCAACCCGCCGCGAGGAAGTAAGCGTCTCGCCGGCAGTTTACGGCGTGGCCCGGCAAGCCGGCGAGGCGCTTTATAGGGCAGCCGCCGCTCGTCTGCTCCCCCGCCGCACACAGAAACCGCCACAGAATAGCCACACGAAATCAACATTTTAGCCAACCGCGTTGACTTTAACCGCCCCCCGCTCGCACGATCCTAGCGTCGGGCAAGCGGCTCGGCCTTTTATCTTTGGTGGAGCGATCCCATGCTTGTGAGTTTGTTGGCACAGACCTGGCGCAGCGTCGTCAGCGTCATGATCGCATGGATCCTCATCATCTTGTCGCTGCTCTACTGGCCCGAGGCTTTGGCCGGCGTCATCGACAGTGCACGCGGCACGCGTCAGTGGCTTCTGGATCTTGTGGGCAGCCGGGGCAGCGACACCGTCGACATTCTCGCCGGCGCCATCATCACCGATCACACGGTGACGATGGCTTTCATGTTTCTATTTTCCCGCATCGTCGTACTGACGGCGATCCTCTACGTCATCGCGTCGATCTATGTCGCAATGACCGGACGCCAACCGGCCTTCATGCGCCATTAGGCGCTGTGCGATCTTTCTCAGATCGGCAAGTACCGGCGGTCGACGTAGCAACGTCGACGCTGTGCGGAGGGACATGATTGCTCGCCTCGCGCAGGGGGACGACTACTTGTCACCGGAGTCTCCTGCGTAGCTGTAGTCTTGCGGTGTCGTATTCTCGTATTCTTCCCCAAACTTCCAACGTACAATAGAGTCGCAATACTGTGAGGCACTGACACCAATGATCTCCGACGAGGATGACGAGGATCTGGAGGACCTGCAGGATGAGATCTCAAAAGAGGATGTAGACCTTAAACCAGGTGACGTCGCCGATCCGGAGCGGCTAATCAACGAGAAGCTTCCGAAAGACATCCGAAGTCTGTATGAGGTTTACAGTTATCGTGGTGCAGCTGTCATACTGAGCGAGAACCACAAACGCGAATTCGCGGAACTGTTGGAGTGCCTCAGGAACTTCAGAATTTCAAAGGCGATGATCCGCAAGGCTGGTGGCAACGAGTCGGAAATTCCGAAACTGATATCGGCCGCGCTGCGTCCACTCGGTTGGTATGAGACCGTTATCCAGGGCGATCTGCTGGTAAAGTTGACATGGAAGGAGCGTGTCAACGAGCCGAAGAAGGGTAAACCCAAGTTCGAAATCCGTCGCCGAGATATCAAGCGAGCCAAATTCCTGGATGGACACAAAATCGACTACGTGAAGGGAAAGGTAGCGTTCGACTTGGAGTGGAACAGTAAGGATCAGACGTTTGATCGCGACCTCTATGCGTTCAACGCTTTTGCGCTTTGCGGTGCCATCGACGTAGGCGTTCTGGTTACCCGCGGCGCCTCACTTACCCCCGTGTTGAAGCAGCTCGGACAAGCCTTGACGAAGGAGGGGCGGCTTGAAACGAAGAAATCCGGCGAACCCCGAATGACTCACGAGAAATATGGGGCGAGCACTACGTGGATGGGGAAGTTGCTTTATCGGCTCAACGCCGGACGCAACGGGAGCTGCCCAGTCTTGGCCTTTGGCATTACGCCGAACTGCATAGAAGACTGAAGCAGTATCTCGTCGATCGTCAGTAACTGTGGGTTCGTGCCTGCATACTAAGCTTGATGGCAGTCGCCACTGCCCCTATCTGGGGTAATTGACTTACTCCGCGGCCAACCTCGCTTGAGAGTGATGGGCGTAGGTCTTCCATGTCGGTGTGTAGCTCTCGTCAGCTTGATTGCCCCAAGCCGACCAGCCTTTGCGGACGCCACGGGCGAACAGCTCCAAGAACGGCTCGTGTGAGCATGCCTCGATTATTGGATACTGCTCATCTGGCTTTCGACTATGTTCGCGCTTGCGGGTCGCAATGAAATTCACTTGGCGCCTACCGGCAGCTCGAGTGCGAGCGTTTTTCCCCTTCACGCCGAACAAGATCAGTTCGGTCACGTTCCGGAAGTAGAAGCCGACGCCGCGGCCGTCAGGACCACCGTCCTTGCGTATTTTTTCCCAAACGATGTTTCCCTTATATGTGAAACCCCAGGCGCTGAGCACCGCCAGGCCATCTGGCAGGAGTGCATTGGGTACCCACAAATACAGGTGAGCAACGTCGGCAGTTACTTGCTTCACAGGCAGCCGCTTAATTTCCTCAAGCGTCATAGTTGAATAGCGACTCAGCCGCTTATGTTCCGGCGCCACCTTCCCAGTCTTGTTTTGGAACTGCCAAGGGGGATCGGCCAAGATTGTTCCAAAGCGTCGAGCTCCCGCAAAGCGTAATAGCCCGCTGTCATCGCGATCAAGAGGCTGCTCGTTGGACACCACAGTGGCCATCTTGCTTTTTCTTTGGTTGAGGCTCTTCGCTCGGCCTTTCCCAGAATTCGCTTTCAATTGTGACGGCATGGCATCCCCAAACAGACCTACCTGAGCCTGAGATTTCTGCCCCTTTGTTAGTTCGATTCGCCGAAGGCGTTCGAGAAGCGAATCGTCATCGTCAAATTGTTCAACAGTTGCTTTCACCGGCCATCTCTACGGTTGGGGCTGCGCATGAGTATGTTCACTATATGTTCTTAGCGTGCTTTTGACAAGGCCGATCTCAAGTTGGTGTCGGAAGCGTTCCTATCGAAACGGTTGCCGTCGCCGTGACTGAACGCTGTTGCGCACGACGAACGCACCGGCTACTGCGCCAGAGGCTCTCCTCGACAAAGAGGTCGAACGCCGCAGTTGAGCGCGGGCGCGAACCTGCTGTTTTGCGCCAACCCGCTTGCACCGCGCCACCCGGCACCCGATGTTAGTATCACCCGAACCGTCATAGGATTCGCCATGCCAACACCCCGGCCCTCCCATGTGGCGTAAGGCGCGCGAGCTGGCTGCGATGACGCCGCCGGAGCGCAACCGCTGGGTCGATTTCCTGCGCGCGCTCTCGATCCTGGCGGTGGTGTGCGGCCACTGGCTGATGGCCGGGGTCTATGTGAATGAGGCGGGCGAGCTGCAACGCGGCGACCTGCTCAGCGTGTCCACCTGGGCGCACTGGCTGACCTGGATCTTCCAGGTGATGCCGGTCTTCTTCCTCGTCGGCGGCTATTCGAACGGCGTCAGCTGGGACGCGACGCTGCGCAAGGCCGAGCCCGACGCGATCGGCACGTACCGCGACTGGTTCGCGAGCCGCGTGCAGCGCCTCATCAACCCGATCTTCCCGCTGCTGATGCTGTGGGCGGTGCTCGCGGTGCTCCTGACGCAGGCGGGCTTCCCGCGTGCGCAAATTCGCTTGGCGACCGAGGCCGCGCTGATCCCGGTCTGGTTCCTCGCGGTCTATCTGCTGGTGACCGGCTGCAC
>CAZYGK010000229.1:0-4087 GCA_964647355.1 uncultured Flavobacteriaceae bacterium
CGGGCTCGTTCAACTTTACGGTTGAGGTGACCGACAACGCGGGGAACACGGGTACGCGTGCGTACTCTGTGACGATCGCTGCGGGCGCAGTGCTTTCGGTCGGTCCGGCGAGCTTGCCGAACGGTACGAACGGCACGCTCTACCCGACGCAGACGATCACAGCGACGGGTGGCACGGGCATGTACACGAACTTCGCCGTGACGGCGGGCTCACTGCCGCCGGGCTTGAGCCTCAATGCGGGCACGGGCGACATCACCGGCACCCCGACGGCTGCCGGGACGTTCAACTTCACCGTCGAAGTGACGGACAGCGCCGGAAACACCGGGACGTTGGCGTACTCGGTCACGATTGCGCCGGGTGCGGTGCTCACCGTCAATCCGGCGACGTTGCCCAACGGTACGAGCGGGACGCTCTATCCGACGCAGACGATTACAGCGACGGGCGGGACGGGGACGTACACGAATTTTGCCGTTACAACAGGTGCGTTGCCGACTGGTTTGAACCTCAATGCCGGCACGGGCGAGATCACCGGTACGCCGACGGCGACGGGCTCGTTCAACTTCACGGTCGAAGTCACGGACAACGCGGGCAATACCGGCACGCGCGCCTTTAGCGTCAGCATTGCGGCGGCAGCCGTGGTGATGGGGATTGGGCCTGCGACCTTGCCTGATCCGATCAACGGGACTGCCTATTCTCAAACCGTGACGGCTAGCGGTGGAACAGGGCCTTACACCTATGCTGTGACGGCGGGATCGCTGCCGGCCGGGCTTGCGCTCGATGCGAACACGGGTGAGATCAGCGGCACGCCGGCGGCTGTGGGCGCGTTCAGCTTTACGATTACGGGAACGGATTCGCTCTCGAACACGGCGTCGCAGGACTACAGTGTGACGACGCAACCGGGAGCGACTGTTGTGATCGGCATCGGCGGCTTGCCCGATGCGCAAGAGGCGGTGCCCTATTCCGCGGACCTCAGCGTGACCGGTTCGACCGGGCCGTACACGTACAGCATCTCGGCCGGCGCGTTGCCGCCAGGGCTTACAATAGACTCGGCGACCGGCGAGGTATCGGGGACGCCGACCGCGTCCGGCGCCTTCACATTCACGCTGTACGTCGAAGATAGCTTCGGCAATTGGGGTTCGCGCGTGTTCACGATGAATGTTATCGCGCGGCCGAATCCGGCACTCGATCCGGAGGTGAGCGGGCTTGTCGGTGCGGCGTTCGATGTCGCGGGCCAATTCGGCGAGAACCAGCTCGAAACTGTTTCGCGTCACTTGGAATCGCTGCGCGGCGACGACTGCGGTACGGCGCCCGAAAGCGAAGAGAGCGACGACGGCCAAGAGAGTGCGAACGCGGCCCAGTGCGAGCATGGCCTTAGCTTCTGGGGTGCGGTGACGGCCGAGGAAGGACGGGACGGCGCTTACAATGCGGGCGCTGTGACCGGCGGCGTCGACTGGCGCCTGTCGAACGACTTTGCGCTGGGGCTTGCGGCGAGTGCCGCCTACGGCGAGGAAGACGTTGGTTCGAACGGGAGCGGGCTCGACGGACTCGGCGAGTCGGTGACGGGGTACTTCCTCTACAATCCGTTCGGCGGGTTTTACTTTGAGGGTGCGTTCGGCTGGGGCTCGATGGATATGGGCGTCGACCGGTACGTAACACAGAGCGGCGCGTTCGCAAGCAGCGATCGCGAAGCGGAGGTGACGTTCGGATCGCTCGGTATCGATTACGAGCTTCAGGTGGGAGCGGTACGCCTGTCGCCTTACGCGCGCTACGAGTATGTCGACATCAGCCTTGAAGCTGCGGCGGAAAACGGTTCGCCGGCGACCAATCTGACGTATCTGCAAGCCGACCGGCGGATCCATTCGCTGGTGACGGGGGCGCGCGCCTCGATGAATTTCGACTCGGATTGGGGAACGATTGCGCCCTATCTCCGGCTCGAACGTCGCGAGCGTTCGCTCGGCGGATACGAACAGTTGCTCGCCTATAGCGACGATTTGGCGACGCTCTATTCGCTGCGCGAGGGTTCGTCCAGCAATAGTGTCTGGTCGATGGCACTGGGTGCGCGGGCCGACCTTGAGGCGGGGGTCCTTAACCTCGAACTGGGCTCGTCGGGCACGGATGGGGGGATTTTCCGCGACTTCGTCCTGCGCGTGGAGTTCAGGGTCGCGAACTAGAAATGTAAGAAACGCCCAGCGTAGGAGACTAAGCCCTCAAGACCGCAATCTTGGGGGCTTTCTTATGCTGCGATCCTGGTTTGGCCTTTTGGCGGCGATGAGCATTGCCGGTGCGGGACAGGCTCGGCCATTTGCCGAAGAGCGCTGCTATGTGGACGGGTTCGAGACGAGGGTTAGGTGCGTTTCCATTACCGTGCCGCTCGACTATGCGGCCCCTCAGGGCGAGACGATCAAGATAACGGCGGCGATTGCGCCTGCGACGACGGCGCGGCCAGCGGGGGATCCGCTGTTCGTGTTCGCGGGCGGCCCGGGGCAAGCGGCGACGGGCATGGGGCCGTGGCTCAACTCGGCGTTTGCGCCTGCGCGGCGCGAGCGCGACGTCGTGCTCTTCGATATTCGCGGCACGGGGATGTCGAGCGCGCTTGAATGTCCGTTCACACTGGTGAGCGAAGGGGACATGGTCGAGACGTTCAAACGCGATGCGGCGGCATGTGCGGCGAAGGTTGGGCCGCGGGCTGCGTTTTTCTCGTCGCGCGAAGTTGTCGAGGATATCGAACGGTTTCGTGCGGCCCTCGGCTACGAGAAGATCAATCTTTGGGGCGGGTCGTGGGGGACGCGGGTCTCGCAGCACTATGTGAGCCGGCATAGCGCGCGCGTGCGTGCGGTGGTGCTCGACGGGTCGACTCCGTCCGACGATTCCATTTTTGTGAGCGCGCCGCGCTATGGGCAGGCGGCACTGGAGCGGATGTTTGCGGATTGCGCGAAGGAAAAGGCGTGCGGGGCCGCGTTTCCGAACTTACGCGCCGACTTCGATCTTCTGTTGAAGCGGGCCGAGGCGCAGCCGATTGCTGCCGATGTCGTCGATCCGCGCTCGGGCTTGACGCGCCGTTCGACGATCGACCGCGACGGCCTGGCCGGGTTTGTTCGCGGTGCGCTTTATGCGGGCTTCACGCGCAGCGTTGCGCCTTACGCGATCGACCAGGGCGTGAAGGGCAATTTCGGCCCGTTGTCCGCGCTTGGTGCGGCGACCACCGAGTGGTCGGCCGAGACGATGTCGCTTGGCGCGATGCTCGGCATGCTATGCGGCGACGACCAAGTGCGCGCGGCGGACGCCAATCCCGCTGATTTGTCGTTCGGCTTCATGCGCGACAGTTATGTGCGCAACTTCCGCGCCGGGTGTTCGGTTTGGCCGCACCGGCCGTTGCCGGCCGAGATGACGAAAGCGTTCCGCTCGAACGTGCCGGCGATGGCGATTTCGGGGGCTGCGGATCCGGTGACACCGCCTGCCGGCGGGGAGGGCGCGCTCAAGATGTTTGGTAGCAGAGTGCATGTCGTGATCCCGAACGGGTTTCACACGAACAGTTCGACGAAATGCATCGCGGATTTGATCGGATCGTTCTTGGCTGATCCGGCGACGGGCGGGCGCGATCATGCGTGCGTTGCGAAGATTGCACTGCCCCGGTTCATCGTTTCGCCGACGCTTTAGAGAGGGTGCCATGATCACGGGTGAAGGGTTGCGCAAGCGGTTCGGTGCGGTGACGGCAGTGGACGGGTTCTCGTTCGCGGTGAAAGATGGGGCGATCACGACGCTTCTTGGGGGTAATGGTTCGGGGAAGACGACGACACTTCGGATGATTGGCGGGTTGATCAAGCCTGACGCCGGTCATGTTTCGATAGATGGAGCCGGTGTTGCTCAGGCCCGGACGCGTGCGCTGTCACGGCTTGGGATGCTGCACGACGAGTTCGGGCTTTATCCCAGGCTCACCGTCGTCGAGCACGTGCGGTTTGCAGGGCAGCTTTACGGGTTGAGCGGGCGGAAGCTTTCGGGTGCGGTCGAAAGCGCGATCGAGGCGCTTGGGCTTACCGATATTCGCAACCGCTTTGCGGCGGGGTTGAGCCACGGGCAGCGTATGAAG
>CAZYGK010000230.1:0-4052 GCA_964647355.1 uncultured Flavobacteriaceae bacterium
GGAAGGCAAGTGGTTATGGGACGTGTAACTGTCAACAGGGGTAATCGGATGACGATCGCGCGCGTTGCTGCCGCGGCAGGATTGATGCTCGGACTCACCATGATGGTGTCCGTGGCAATGGCACAGCCGGCACCGGCTCCAACTCAACCAGCAGCACCGGCGACGCAGCCGGGCGCTCCGGCGACGGATCCCGCCGCCGCACCGGCCGGCGAACCAGCGCCGCCCGCGATCGGACCGGATGGTCTTCCGGTAGCACCGGCCGACGGCGCGGCGCCCGCCGAAGCGGCAGCGCCCGCTGAAGCCGCCCCTGCGGAAGAGGCAAAGGTCGAAGACATCACGCCGGTCACGATGTTCCTCGAAGCATCGATCGTCGTGCAGGTTGTCATGGTGCTTTTGCTCCTCTGGTCGGTCATCACCTGGGCGATCATGATCTCGAAGATGTCGTTCTTCTCCGGTCTAAACGGAACGACAAACCGCTTCCTGAACGCATTCCGCAGTGCAGGCTCGCTGCAGGACGCAGCCAAGGCCGCATCGCGTAACTTCAAGAACAATCCGCTCGCCAAAATGCTCATCGTTGCGGTCGAGGAAATCGGCGCCGGCAAGAAGGGCGGGGTGTCGGGCCGCGTTGCTCAACGCATGGCGATCGTCCAAGCCGAAACCGGCGAGGAACTCTCCTCGGGCATGGGCATTTTCGCCACCGTCGGTTCGATCGCGGCCTTCGTCGGTCTGTTCGGTACGGTTTGGGGCATCATGAACTCGTTCATCGGCATCGCCCAAACTCAGACGACGAACCTCGCGGTCGTCGCGCCCGGTATCGCCGAAGCGCTGTTCGCGACGGGTATCGGCCTCTTCGCCGCTGTTCCTGCGGTTATCTTCTACAACATGTTCGCTCGCCGCATCGGCGCGTACCAAACGCGTATGGACAACTTCGCCAACGAAGTGTCGGTCCGCGTGGCTCGCGAGTTCGAGTAAGCGCACATGGCGGGTAAGCGCTACGACGACAACAGCCAGATCAACGTGACGCCCTTCGTGGACGTCATGTTGGTGCTGTTGATTATCTTCATGGTGGCAGCTCCCCTGGCCAGCGTGAACGTCAAAGTGGATTTGCCGCCATCCGCGTCGAAGCCAGCCAAGGTGAAGGACCCGGTTTACGTTTCGTTGCAGAAGAACGGCAAGGTGTACATCGGCGACGTCGAGGTGAACTACGGTGAGTTCTCGACGCGTTTGGTCTCTGCCTCGGGCAACAACTACAACCGGCGCATCTTCATCCGTGCGGACAAGACGGTGCAGTACAAAGAAGTGATGCGCGTGATGAACGTGGTCCAGGACACCGGCTTTTATCAGATTGCCTTGGTGGCCGAAGATCGCCAGGTCGCGCCGCAATAGCTCAGAGATCGGGTAATGGACCGCCATGGATAGGCGCACGGTTTACATCACGATTATCGTCTCCGTGCTCTTTCATATTGGGCTGCTGTACTACGTCGCCGTGACGTGGGGCATCGTGCCCAGCATTCTGGAAGAGCCGGAAGAACAGGTTCTCGCGGTGGTGCCGCCACCGTCGCTGTCGCCGCTGCCGCCGCCGCCGCCGGAAACGGTGGTGCAGGAGAAGCCGCGCTTTAGGCCGCGTCCGGTTCCCACACCTCCTGTTCAAGTGAAAGTACCGCCCGTTCCCTTGAAGCCACAGCCGCCGGCGGAAAGCACGGCGGACGCGACGACGATATTGTCGGACAAGCAGGTGATTGACAGTCCCGTCTCAAAGCCGCCGCCGCGTTACCCGCAGCGCGCGCTCGACGACGAGAAAGAGGGCGTTGTCCGCATCCAAATTACGATCAGTCCGGACGGATCGGTCGCCGACGCCCAAGTCGTGTCGGCCCGGCCCAGCGGATACTTCGAAAGCGCGGCTCTCGCCGCAGTGAAACGTTGGCGTTACAAGGCCTCGGGCCGAACCATTACCGCCACCGTCGAAGTCGAATTCAAGTTGCAGTGAGCCGAGGAGACTGAGTCATGGCCGGAGCAGTCGGAACCGGTGAAAGCCAAGGCGGCAAACGCGGCCGTTACAACGATAACTCGGAAATCAATGTCACGCCGTTCGTCGACGTGATGTTGGTTCTCCTCATCATCTTCATGGTCTCCGCGCCGCTCGCGACGATCAGCATCCCGTTGGACTTGCCGCCGCCTGATCCCGATCAGCAGATCGTTGACCCTGTCGAGCCGGTGTTCGTCAGCTTGCAGGATACAGGCACGATCAATGTCGGCACGCAAAGCACTGGCGAGCTTGAGGCGACGTTTGCCACGCTGTCCGACGCCATCAACCAAAAGACCGGGGGCAACAAAGAGCGCAAGATCTTCATCCGCGCCGACCAAAAGGTCATCTACGCGGATGTCATGCGTCTGATGGATGCCATCGATCACGAGGGTTACAAGAACAAAGCCCTTGTCGCCGAGGACGTCGTTGACTGACGGCAGGCGCCACCAAGCGAAACGCTAAGCAGGGCCGGATTTTTCCGGCTCTTTTTTATTCCCCGCCGGCGCCGACGGCCGAGGAATCGGTCTTCATGTTGACGCAATCCGGGCCGGCAAATCCTTGTCCGGGCCGATAAGAAGGTCGTGTACGCGGCGGTCGTGCGCCTCAGGGATGAGCTCCTACGGGCGGGCTACCGGAACAAAACCTGGTGAGGGACCGACAGTTTCGCCGCAGCGCCCTACTTGTTCGAATCTGTCTCCCATGCCTATCTTGACGTACGGAAATAACCAGAGCCGGGAGAGCCATCATGAATGCCGCTCAAGCGCGCCCGCGTATTTGGACGCCGCAGGTCATCATACTGTCCATCCTCGTGCACGCCGCCGTGCTTTACTACGTCGCTGTGGCCTTCAACATCGTCCCGCCGATCGCGCAGCCGAACGAACCTCCGGTGATCAGAACCGTCATGGTTCAACCACCCCCACCGCCGCCGCCTGAATCCGAACCCATCGAAAAACGACCGCTCTTTCAACAGCGTTCGCCGCACAACCCGCCGGTTCAACCGCCGATACAATCGCCCCTGCCGGCGATAATCGCGCCCGTCACGACGGGTCCTGCATCGCTCGATGTGCGCGAACCGATCCAAGAGCAACCCGTCTCGCAGCTCCTGCCGCGTTATCCCAGTGCAGCTCAAGCGCGCGAGATTCAAGGCCGCGTGCGCCTCACGATCACGATCATGCCGGACGGCTCGGTGCGCGATGTGCGCGTCATGAGTGCACGCCCGCAAGGCTACTTCGAATCCGAGGCGGTTCGCGCGGTTCAGCAGTGGCGCTACAAGCCATCGAACCTCATTCGCACGAACGTTATCGTGGATATCGACTTCGTCTTGAAGTGATCACACGAACGGACCCAACACGGCTGCCGCCGCGATGATGCCATAGGCAACGCGGCGGTAGAGTTGCTCAGACGCTTTGTCGAACAACTGGCTACCCAGCCAAACACCGGCGATGGAGGCGGGCAGACAAACGAGCGTCAGAAAAGCAACCTTGCTCGTCAGTAACCCTTGCACCCCATAGATACCGGCCGACACGACGTCGATTGCGAAGAAGTAGCAGATCACCGTCGCGCGCAGCGCCGCCGAGCTGCCGTCGCCCGCCAGATAATAGAGCACGATCGGCGGACCACCGACGCCCGATGCACCGTTCGCCACCCCCGACAGAAGGCCGGCACCCACGAGACCGCCGGCGGTCGTTGGCCCGTGGCGCCGAACCTGCATGGCGATCAGAACCAAGAACGCGACGATCGCGACCGAGATCGCCAGGCGCAATGTCTCTGCGGGGACCGCGGCAAGAAGCCATGCTCCGACAGCGAGCCCCGGCAGTGCCGCCATCGACATGAGCCCGATTTCGCGCCACACCACCTGACGCACTGCACCCGGCAAGAGCTGGAACGAAAGTGCCACCTCGAGCAGGATGACCAGCGGCACGGCCTCGGTAAGCGGATAGAGCGCAGCCAAGCTCGGCGCCAACACCATCGCCGAGCCGAACCCCGAGAACCCTCGCAAAACACCGGCGAATGCCACCAACCCCAC
>CAZYGK010000231.1:0-2677 GCA_964647355.1 uncultured Flavobacteriaceae bacterium
CCAAAATCCGCGCGAAACGGCGGGCAAAATGGTCGCAAGCGGCCCCTGCTGGGGCCGGTTGCTTGCGTCGCGGAGCGTCAGCGAGGCAAGTTCGGCTGGCCTGAAACCTCTCGAGCGCTGCTGTATGTCCTTGACTTGGATACCCGCCTTGACCGCCAAGGTCGTGGGTGCGCTGGACAAGCGGCGCCTGCCCCGGACGATCGGTGCGGTTGCGGCCGGCATGGTGGTCGTGGCCTTCGGCATCGTCTCGCTGGTCGGCGACGGGGACGACGCGGAACCGAAGCAAGTCATGAAGCTGGAGGACCTGCCGCGAACGGGCGTCGGCGGGCCAATCGCGGACGCGCCGGCAGCCTCGCCGGAGCTCAACCCAGGGGCGGCGGCCAGCACCGCGGATGCGGGCCTCATCGAGACGTCGGCCTTCGGACCTTTGCCCCGGATCGGCGCCGACGGACGCAAGCCCATGGCGGTGTACGCGCGCGCATACGACCGCGCGAACGACTCGCGGCCGAAGGTTGCGATCGTGATCGGCGGGCTCGGCTTCGGAAAGGCGCTGACCGATGCGGCTATGGAGAAGCTGCCGGTCGACGTCTCGCTTGCGTTCGCTCCGCAAGGTCCTGAGGTCGCCACAGACGTGGCGGCTGCGCGCGCCAAGGGACACGAGGTTCTCTTGGAGATTCCGATGGAGTCGAGCGAGCGGCCGACGACGAGTACGGGCTTGCATACGCTCACCATCAACGCCGACAAGAAAAACGCCCAGCGCATGCTTTGGCTTCTGTCGCGCACGACCGGATATGCCGGCTTGATCAACACGTTCGGCGACAGTTTCCTGGCGACGAAAGACGAAGCCATCTTCGTGATGGCCGAGACGGCCAAGCGCGGCCTCTTCTTCGTCGAGGCGGGCAGCACTGCGGAGTCGCTGGCGCCGATGGCGGCCGGCACGATGGGGGCGCCGTTCGCGCGTGCGGACAGCATCATCGACAAGGCGCCCTCGCGCGAGGCGATCGACGCACAGCTTGCCGCTCTCGAAGCGACGGCAAAGAAGCGCGGCGTTGCCATCGGTATCGCCGGTGCGCTGCCGAACACGGTCGACCGCGTCGCCGCCTGGATCGCCGGCTTGGACCAGAAGGGCATCGCGCTGGTGCCGGTTTCGGCACTGGCCAGCGCGGCGCCGGCCGAGCCACTGCCTCTTGCGGCGGTGGCGCCGAAGCCCGCGCCTTCGGCGAAACCGGTCGCGCCGTCAAAGCAGCGTCTGTCCTCGAAGCCGCGTACGCAGGCGCGCGCGACGCCGCCCAAGCGCACGCGCCGCACGACGACGATCAAACCGGCAGCCCAGCCCGCACCGGAGCCCGCTGCCCCAACTTCGGCGCCGCATCCGTGAAGAAAGTCGATCCGAGCAAACTGCCCTACCGGCCCTGTGTGGGGGTGATGGTGTTGAACCGCGAAGGCCGCGTGTTCGTCGGCCGGCGCATTCACCAAGAACTTGGGCAGGCTTGGCAGATGCCGCAGGGCGGTGTCGACGACGGCGAGGACCTGCGCGACGCAGCACTTCGAGAACTTGAGGAAGAGACCGGGATCACGCAGGTGTCGTTTCTTGCCGAGGCGGAAGAGTGGTTCACCTACGATCTGCCGCCGGAGGCCGTTGGCGTCGCGCTTAAGGGTAAATACCGGGGCCAGAAGCAGAAGTGGTTTGCGGTTCGCTTTCTGGGCGGCGATCGCGACGTGAATCTCAAACACCACACGCCGCCGGAATTCGACGCGTTCCGTTGGGTTGGGATCGACGAACTCGAGGATTTGATTGTGCCGTTCAAACGCGGCGTTTACGCCAAAGTGGTGGAAGCATTTCGCCACGTCGCCAAGCCCGGTTAAAGTGAGCCGATGAGTTCGACGGTTGTTTTGATTCACGGCGCGTTTTGCGCGGCTTGGGCGATGGAGCCTTACGCGCAGCTGTTGGCGGCCCATGGGCACAAGGTTGTGACGCCGACGTTGCGGCACCACGACCTTCCGCCGGGGATGCGTGCTCCGCGGGAGCTTGGGCTGACGTCGACGCTCGATTATGCGGACGACATCGAGGCTTTGGTCCGGGGCCTGAAGGAACCGCCAATCTTGATCGGACATTCGATGGGCGGGTTGGTCGCACAGATGGTGGCGGCGCGGCTGCCGGTGCGCGCTCTCGTTCTGCTTGCTCCGTCCGCGCCCTGGGGCACTCTGCCCACGAGCGCTTGGGAGATCGTGTCGGCGCAGGGGCTCTACTTCGCCGGACAGTTTTGGAACAAGCCGCTTCGGCCGGAGAGTTGGATCGCCGAGACGCATGCGCTCGATCTGTTGCCGCCCGGCGAGCGCGAGGCGACGTTCGCGCGATTTGTGCCGGAGTCGGGCCTTGCGACTTTCGAGATTCTGCACTGGGCCATGGATCCGCGACGCGCGACCTTTGTGGACGCGCGCAAGATCGACTGCCCGGTGCTTTGCGTCGCCGGGGAGTTCGACCGGGTGAATCCGGCCAAGACCGTCGCCTCCATCGCGCGGCGCTACCGGGAGCGGGGCGAGTACGTCGAGGTCAAGGGCGCGAGCCATTGGCTGATCGGCGAACCCGGTTGGCAGCGGACCGCGAACCAGGTGCGCGACTGGATTGCGACCGTGACGAACCGGGCGGCGCAACCCGCGTGAGCGCGGAACTCCG
>CAZYGK010000231.1:2777-4028 GCA_964647355.1 uncultured Flavobacteriaceae bacterium
TTCAAGCTGCGGACGCAGGGCGCGAGCTGCAGCCTGATGGGCCGCCAAGGGCTTCGCTTTGTGCGCCGCAAATGCCGCATGCCCGCTTGATCTAGGTCAAGGAAAGGCGGCGTCCCCTCGTCTCAATCTAGCGCCGTCTCAACTTCGCGACCGAGGGGCGGCGATGCAGCCAGTCACGGGCCGGGAACTGCCACGATTCGATCTGTTCGTGGTTCCCGCAATCTTCATCCTAAGCCTGATCCTAGGCTTTTACGTCACCACCCAGACCACCGATCCGTTGATGCGGATCCAGGCCTGGACGTTCATGGCGGGGGTGGGCCTTGCGCTCATCCACCTCGTCCGTCGCTACGCGGAAGGAATACCCGACGACGATAAGGGGGCTTACGCCAACGACATCGTCAAAGCCGGGGTCATCGCCTCCATGTTCTGGGGGATCGCGGGAATGCTGGTCGGCGTGATCATCGCGCTGCAACTCGCGTTTCCCAGCCTGTTCTACTTCCCCGACCTGCCGTTCACGAATTTCGGGCGCTTGCGTCCGTTGCATACGTCGGCGGTGATCTTTGCGTTCGGCGGCAACGTGTTGCTGGCGACGTCGTTCTACGTCGTGCAGCGGACCTGCCACGCGCGGCTCGCCGGCGGCGCTTGGGGCTGGTTCGTCTTCTGGGGCTACCAGATCTTCATCCTGGTCGCGGGCACCGGTTATCTGATCGGTGTCAGCCAGGGCCGCGAATATGCCGAGCCGGAATGGTACGCCGACCTGTGGCTGACCATCGTCTGGGTCGTCTATTTGCTGGTGTTCCTCGGCACGATTTGGAAACGCAAAGAACCGCACATCTACGTCGCGAACTGGTTCTACCTCGCGTTCATCGTGACAATCGCGATGCTGCACATCGTGAACAATCTCGCGATGCCGGTGTCGTGGATCGGGATCAAGAGCTACTCGGCGTTCGCGGGCGTGCAGGACGCGCTGACACAGTGGTGGTACGGGCACAACGCGGTCGGCTTCTTTCTGACCGCAGGCTTCCTCGCCATCATGTACTACTTCATTCCGAAGCAGGCGCAGCGGCCCGTCTATTCGTATCGCCTGTCGATCGTCCACTTCTGGTCGCTGATCTTCCTCTACATCTGGGCGGGTCCGCACCACCTGCACTACACGGCACTGCCGGTGTGGGCGCAGACGCTGGGTATGACGTTCTCGATCATGCTGTGGATGCCGTCGTGGGGCGGCATGATCAACGGCCTGATGACGCT
>CAZYGK010000232.1:0-4018 GCA_964647355.1 uncultured Flavobacteriaceae bacterium
TCACGCAAGCGGCAACGACCCAGTTCCGCGCCGCCTTCGCCTTCGGCCCGATCGCAACACCGGTGCGCAACTACATGGCAGCCTTGGGCGTCCAAGTCCGCGCCCAAGACGACCTCGACCGCCGCGCGCCGGTGCGCTTCCTCGACGGCATCGCCAAACCCACATTCGTCATCGAAGGCGAAGACGGCAACGCCAAAGCCTTCGCGGCCCTGCGCGCGGCCACGACGAACGCGAACCTCCGCTTCCACCTGGTCCCACGCGCCACCCACTTCACCGTACTCGGCCCCGTGAGCGCGATCATCGCCAAGCAAATCGTCAAAGACACCGGCCCCGCGTCGGCAATAACGCTGAACGACGCGGACATGGCGGCACCGTTCAAGTTCTGACGACAACCGTCAGAGTTTGTTACGTGTCCCCGGAATTCAGGCATCCTCGCCCGCTCTTGAAGCAGCTGATTGTCACGTGTCCCGTAAGATCGAGGGTTTGTCATCATGACGCTAGCAACCGCAATGCTCTCTTCGAAGGAGGGTGAAACGCTTCAAATACGTCACTTTGATCCTGCCTTTTGGCAGCATGACGGTCCGATCGAAGCGAATAGGTACGCACGTGAGCATGATGAGTACTTGCAACAGCGTCTGGCACAAGGCGATATCCTGTACCACTACACATCACTTGAGGGCCTACGTGGGATTGTTCAGAGCGGGGAAATATGGGCTTCAGACTCACGGTTCATGAACGACAAACTCGAACTTTCGTATGCTCTCAATCAAATGCAGCGACTCGTCTCCGACGACCCGAAGTACACAATCCCAGCTGCAGCGCTTGATGCAGTTTTTCAACCTGGAAGAGCGTGGCAATTCGTTACCTGCTTTTCGCGCGCTAGGGATCAACTAAGTCAGTGGCGCGCTTATGGATCTTCAAGGGTAAGCGTGGCTATCGGTTTCGATCGGAAACACCTCACAAAGGTCACGGAGAGCGACGGTGGAACGCTCTCTGAATGCGCCTATGCGAGCGCCGACGAGTTGACGGCGATCAAACACAATCTTGAACCTATCGCGGCCGCTCTGCATCAGGAATGCTCTTCGCAGCCTGACGGACGGCTAACAAATGTGGAGTTGCAAGGCAGATTGTCATTGGCTGCGGTCGAGATCGCATCCACAATCAAGCATCCTACGTTTTCAGAAGAGCGGGAGGTTCGAGCTGTGATGCCAATTGCCAAGGTTACTCCGCGTGTCAAATTCAGGACCTCATCTGGATCGATAATTCCGTTCGTCCCGCTCGTTCTCGATAGAAGGCGACTGCGCCCAGCCCCACCTATCGAGCGGTATGCAAACCATCTGGGAATGATAGAAGTGGTTGTTTGGCCCGCCGACGCAGATAGTCAAATCCTGGATGCGATTGACATGCTTCTGGTATCTGCGGGAAACGTTTTGATCAACCGTTCAAGCTGCCCATACCGCACATGAATCTCGCACTCTCTGACGCTAGGAACATGTAGCAGGGATACGTGCAGCGAGATTCGCGGCCAGCCTTCGCATCGTATCAAGAACAGTGGCCAACGCTGAGATATCAGCACCCCTAAGTACAGTGCGTGCGTGACACCAACTCGGACAGCTTGCTGATCGTCGTGGCACGACGCTAAGAGCGGTGGTTGCGTTCCACCCAGAGAATTTCGCGGTCGCATCCGTCTGCTTCGGGTTGGAGCGAAGCGTAGTTGGCCCTACCAATAGAAAACAAAAAGAGATAATCTGGATCAGGATAGCCAACGATTTTCTCTCCGGACGGTGCAAATGACTGCGAGCCAGCGAGTCGGTTTTAGAATTGGCCTGCTTATCCTGATAATTCTCTATGTCTATCCGGTTTTCATTGGCGCTTTTTCAGCATTGTTCGGAGACTTGTCAGGCGACTCTTGGTCCGGTCGTTTCTTCCTTTCGCTCATGACATCCCCAACGGAGACCTGGCCAATTCTCCAGAAGTTTCTCGTTCCCATTAGCGCCGGCCTCGCGACTGTGTTTCTATGGTCAGAGGCGCGCTCTGCGACCGTAGTCTCGCTACTCGTCATCGCCGGAATTGGGCTGTTGGGTGCAGCGTTCCTCCTATACTATCTCAACGATGACAAAGTTGCCCAGGATCTGTGGCAAGTAGCTGACTTGCGTCAGATTCAATCGGCAGAACAGTTCTCAGCGTTGAAGAACCAGTATCTAATCGGAGTTCTGGAATCTCTAGGGACCTATGTTGTGGTCTTGTTTAGCATCAGGTCCACAGCTAAGGAATCTTGAGATGTGCTTGCAGTCGCGACTTATGGGTACAGCCTTTGCCGCGTTCGTAGCGCTGAACTGGATGTGCGATGCTGGCGCTGCCCCGCGCAACGATCCTTCTACTGCTATAGCAGTGGATTGGGTTCCAGAGGCACCAAAACCCGAGGCGGTTTCGTTGGACGATGCATCTAGCCGCCTTAAATTGCAGCTAGACGCTGTTCGACGGCAATTCAAGGGAACGTATAAGTACCCCCATCCCGGTGACGGTGAAATATGGAGGGCAACGCTTTCCGCGAACTTCGAGGACAAAGGAGATCTGTGGCTGCCCTTGCGCTTGCACGAGGGCCTGAGCCTTGTGACAACCACAATCTATAACCCGACGCTCGCTGCTTGCACATTTTCGGTGATGGGACCGATCAACGAGCCGTCTCGCTCAGTGGACGAAACACTCCGGCGCTATTTTACGGCTCAAGTTGCGCTGGCAATGTCGGGACCAAACCAGTGTGGCCCAAAAATGCGACGGCGAGTGCGCGATGCTTGGTGTGATCGCTGGCTCGATCTGGCAACGTTGAAAAGCTACTACGACGTAGACGACCACAAAATCCAAGCCTGTGGGAAGAAGCGTGCGTCAGTTCCATTGAATCGGCGCCTCCTTGAGGTTCGGTATGCGAGGTTCAAGTTTCAGTTGGATTGGAGAAATGCCGCGTCGGCAAACGGTGACCAATCGTTGGTGACTAAAATCAACGCAAGTCTCGTTCGAAAGCTGGTGAACGACGGCTCCCTGCGCGCGCTTGTGCAATCGAGAGATGGAATTACGGTAGATCAGCTTCGCGCTGGACGGGGCAACAGGCAGGGCGCGATGATCAGCCAGCTGGAGTCGCTGCCAAACCCGTTTCTGGCGGCGTCCGACAACGCAGTTACCCTCACGTCAACTTCAGGCCTCAAAACGTTCTTAATCACAAAACCAGATGGGACTTATTGGTTTTCCTCCAATTGGGGTGCAATAGGTACTGGGAAATGGGTGCTTAGGGAAAACAATACTAGGTACTGTACAACACCAGACGGTCCAGTTGGGGTGTCGGTGGCGTCGGAGTCATGTGCCACGATCCTTCGATTCGGGGAGAAACTTGAGTTGGTGGACGACTCGAATGAAAGGATGACAGTTGAAGTGAACATGGGTGCTGTAGGGTTGCGCGAAGAGTGAAATTTCAGCAGGAATTAGGAACTCCAGGGACAGAATTCCCTAAATACAGGGACATGATACGTATTCCCCGTACTGGGAACCCGTCACAAACCACCTCTCAAGATCTATCACCCCACCGAGACAGTTGGACTTGACGCCGACACTTGTTCGTGTTATGTTCTGCGCTAGAAGGTGTTTGTCGCGCCCAGCACGCTGGCGGCAATTGCCCGTCCCGCGAGCGTGGAAACGCGCGTTCGCATCGGCGCTCCGCACCCCGGGATCGCGGGCGTGCACCGCCTGACTCTCGGGTACATGGGGTTGTTCGCTGAAATTTTGACGGGGTACCCCTTCCGTCGCGAATTCGGACCGCAGGTTGGCTGAAACCTGGCCCGAAAATTGGCGGTACCGCCAAAGACGGAACCGACATGCCCGCAACCGCAAACCTACGCCTCGCCCAAAACCTCTTTCACCTTGCTCGTCAGCTGCTTCAAGCTGAACGGCTTCGGCAGGAACAGGCAATCCTCCGGCCGGTCGGGCGAGTTGCGGAACGACTCCTCCGCGTAGCCCGAGATGAAGA
>CAZYGK010000233.1:0-3994 GCA_964647355.1 uncultured Flavobacteriaceae bacterium
CGACGGCGCGGTGCCGGCAAGTGCTTCCTACAAGACCGACATCGCCGGCTGGCGCGCGCTCGTCGCCGCCGATACGGCGTCGCTTCCTACCGAAATCCGCGTGGAGATCGTCGGACGCGATGCAATTCCTTTGGGCGCGATGCAGGCGGGCGCTCCGTTCGACGAATACAAGCGCGTGCGTGCGGCGTTCCAACTGAACGGGCCTGCGGGCAGCGTCATCATCGACAGCGCCATGGACAAAGAGATCGCGGCGAAGGCGCAGCAAGGGCCCGCTGCTTCGTTCGACGAGGCGGCTTACGGGCGCGTGATTGCGGCGATGGGAAATGCGTCGCGCGTGGCGGTGACGCACGAGCATCCCGATCACATCGGCGGTGTTATGAAGTTTCCCGTGCCCGAGCGGCTGGCGGAGCGCTTGACGCTGTCGTCGCGGCAGCAGGCGGGTCTGCGAGCGTTCGCGCCGGATGCGGCGGATGCGCTTGCGGCTGCGGACATTCGTGGGCTGGACTACGCCGAGCGGATCGCACCGGGCGTCGTGATAATCCCGGCGGAAGGGCACACGCCCGGCAGCGTGATGTTCTTCGTGAAGCTCGCCGACGGCCGCGAGGCGTTGTTCATCGGCGACATCGCGTGGGTGCTGTCGAATGTGAGCGACCTCAAGACGCGGCCGCGCTTCGTGCAGCAGTTCTACATGGTTTCGAGCGAAGACCGCGCCGCCGTCGCCGACCAGATCCGCGCGCTGCACGATTTGAAGGCCGCCGAGCCGGGCCTGACGATCATCCCGGCGCACGATGCGCCGGTGATCGACGGGCTTGTCGCGTCGGGCCTGTTGAAACCTCAATTCACCGTCGAAGCACCGTAAGAGAGCGCGCATGGGCAAAGGACGCGTCGAAGCCTTCAGCGATGGCGTCATCGCCGTCATCATCACGATCATGGTGCTGGAGATGAAGCCGCCGCACGGCACGGAGCTGTCGGCTCTGGTGCCGATTTGGCCGGTGTTCGTGAGCTATGTGCTCAGCTTCATCTATGTCGGAATCTATTGGGTCAACCACCATCACCTTCTGCATGCGGCGCACAAGATCAACGGCTGGGTGATACTGGCGAACCTGCACTTGCTGTTTTGGCTGTCGCTGTTTCCGTTCATGACGGGTTGGGTCGGCGAGAACCATTTTGCGACCGTGCCGGTCGCGCTCTACGGCGTCGTGCTGTTCATGGCGGCGGTCGCCTACACGATCCTGGTGCGGACGCTGATCGCGTTGCACGGGAATGAATCGCTGCTTGCGACCGCGATCGGCCGCGACATCAAGGGCAACCTGTCGCTCGCGCTTTATCTGGCGGGGATCGGAATGTCGTTCGTGAACAACTATGCCGGGTTTGCGATCTACTGCATCGTCGCCGTGATCTGGTTCATTCCCGACTGGCGGATCGAGCGGCAGATGCGGGGGAAGTGAAGCGCGCCTTTAAGCCCGGCTTGAACCATTTGAGTTCGGTTGGGCCTTCAGCGTGCTTGTCCCAGACGAACCAGGCGTAGGCGGTCGTGCCGCTCCCTGCCCGCTCCGCGCCCTTCATGTAGAACGTGATGCGTTCGGAGAAGATCCACACGCGCGATGGCGGGTGCTTTAGGAAGATCGTGTTCGCGCGGTTCGCGCCTTCGAGGAAGGCGAGGCGCAGCAGCAGCGCGAACTTGTGCCGCGCGAGTTCAGGCCTTGGGCGACGAAGGCTTCGGCGACGTTGTAGGGCGGGTTCGTGACGATGTTGTCGACTTTGCGCACGCTTTTCAGGAAGTCGACGCCGGCTTCGCCGTAGCCGCGGCCGTAGAGATCGGTCGCGCGCACTTTGTAGCCCGCCTCCTCCAACACGCGGGCCATCGCGCCGTCGCCGCAGGCGCATTCCCAGATGGTGCCGTCGAAGCGTTCGTTCTCGATGAGCGCATGCGTCGCCCAGGCCGGCGTCGGAAAGAAGTCCGGGCCGTCGAGATCGGCGCGCCGCTTCGTCGTGGGCTTGAAGCCGCCGTTCAGGTTGTAGGTCGGATCGGGCACGAATCACCTCGTTCGCGACTATTTGCGACGAGGGGATTCGTGCGCGCAACGAGTTACGGCACGGCGGGCTTGGCCGTCGGCACCTCATAAGCGACAGGTGCGCCGGGGCCGACGGGGATTTCGAGCGCGACCCAGGTGGCGGTGAGGGCTGTGCCGCCGATGAAGAAGGCGACGGCGTAGGGCAGCATCACGGCGAGCAGCGAGCCCAAGCGGAAGTCGGCGACCCAGCGCTGGCAGAACGTCAGCACGAGCACGAAATAGGCGTTCAGCGGCGAGATCAGGTTCGTGACGGAGTCGCCGACGCGGTAAGCCGCCGTCGTCATCTCGGGCGAGATGCCGAGTAGCATCATCATCGGGGTTGCGACCGGCGCCATTGCCGTCCACTTCGCTGAGCCCGAGGCGATGAGGAAGTCGAGCCACGATGACATCGCCGCCAGCATCGGCAGCAGCAGCGCGGGCGGCGCGTTCATCGCGCGCAGTTGCTCGGCGCCGACGATCGCGGTGATAGGCCCCAAGTTCGACCAGCCGAACATGGCCACGAAATGTGCGCCGAAGAAGATGAGCACGAGATAGGGCACCATGCCCTCAAGCCCCTTCGTCATCATTGCCACGATATCGCGGTGCGATTTGATCGTGCCGACGGCGCTGCCGAACGCCCAGCCGCACAAGATGAAGAGCAGGAAGAAGCCTGCCGTTAGGCTGCGATAGAACGGCGTGAGGCGCTGCGATCCGGTGGCCGCTTCGTCGTAGAGCGGCGTGAAGCCGGGCCAGAGCGTCAGGCTTGCAAACAAAGCCACGACAGCGAGCGCGGCGAGGCCCGCACGCGCCAAGCCGCGCCGCTCTTCCGGCTTCAGCGCGGCGGCCGCGAGTTCCGCTTGCGCGCCGCCGCCCTTCCATTCGCCCAGCCTCGGTGCGGTGATCCGTTCGGTGACGGCCCACGCAAGGGCGGTGAAGAGGAACGCCGCGGCGAGGCTGAACCACCAATTGCCGATCGGGTTCATCGTCCAATCGGGCACGAGAATGCGCGCACCGGTCTCCGTGATGCCCAGAATGAGCACGTCGTATTGACCCGGAAAGAGGTTGCCGACGAGGCCGACGCCCGTGCCCGCAAAGCCGACGGCGATGCCCATGACGGGATGGCGTCCGAAGGCGGCGAAGATCACACCGGCGAGCGGAATGTAAACAAGGTAGCCGGCATCGACCGCGTGCGTCGTCATCATGCCGAGCACCATGACGGTGGGGGTCAGCAGCACCTTCGGCACACCGCTCAAACCGCCGCGCAGCAGCGCGGAGAAGAGGCCGCTGCGTTCGGCAACGCCTGCGCCGATCATAATCGTGAGGGCGAGGCCTAATGGCGTGAAGCCGGTGTAGGTCTTCGGCATCTCGACGAAGAGCTTTTGCAGGTTCTCTTCGGTGAGCAGGCTTTTGGCGACCAACACCTCGCCGGTGACGGGGTTTGTCGCCGTCCAGCCGGCCGCCGCGCCGATCACCGAGATGATGACGACCGCGATGATGATCCAGATGAAGATGAAGACGGGGTCGGGCAGCAAATTGCCCAAACGTTCGACCCCGTCGAGAAACCTATTCCTTGCCCCAGCCGGGCTCACGTCAGCCGTCATGCGCCGAAATGATCATGGAACCGTGCGACTTGTCGAGGGGCGAAGGAGAAGAAAGAAATCTCACACAATGGAACAATGAAACAATGAGCGCCCGCATGACCGCGGTCATCGCGCCTGCGGCGCAAGGATGGCCCCCTCATTGTTGCATTGTTCCATTGTGTGAGCCTCTTCTTCTCTTCATCGCGGCTTCGCGTCGTTGCTCATCTTACGCAAAGCCCGCCCGGTCGGCGGCGCCGTGGACTGTGATCTTTTCGCCAGAGACGTACGTGTTCAGCGGCGACACCAGATAGCGCACGACGTTGGCGATGTCTTCGGGCGCGCAGACGTGGCCGAAGGGCG
>CAZYGK010000234.1:0-3993 GCA_964647355.1 uncultured Flavobacteriaceae bacterium
AGGAGCAGATCATCGCGCAGACGCGCGCTGCCACGGGGCGCGACCTCAAGATCGACGGCGATCTGAAACTCTCGCTTTGGCCGGCCTTCGGGGTCGAGGTCGGCCAGGTCAGCTTCGCGAACGTGGCCGGCGCCGCGACGCCGGAGATGGTCACAATGGACTCGATGATCGTTGGCGCGGAGTTGATCCCGTTGCTCTCGGGCACGCTCAACGTCACACAGGTGCGGTTCGTCAACCCCACGATCAATCTTGAGATTGACAAACAAGGGCGCGGCAACTGGCTGTTCGAAGGAGCGCCCGGCACCCCGGAGACAGGGGGCCAGCCGAAGCCTGCGAGCGGCGGCGATTTCAGTTTTCGCGATGTCGAGATCAGGGGCGGGACGCTGACCTATAGCGACGCCCGCACGGGGACGGCGCAGCGGATCGATGCGATCGACGTTTCCGTGAAACTACCCAGCCTCGACGAACCGATGGCGGTGGCGGGCGGGCTGACTTGGAACAAAGAAGCGATCACCGTCGATGCCACGGTCGCCAATCCGCGGGCGCTTTCGACGGGCGGCAATAGCTCGTTCAAGGCGAATGTTGCAGGCGAGTGGCTGAAGGCGTCGCTCGACGGCGAGGTCGATGCGGCGACGAGCGCCGTTAGCGGCAATGTCGATTTTGTAACCGCCTCCGCTCGCAGGCTCGCGGCGTGGGCGGGGGTGGCGCTGCCGGAGGTAAACGGGTTCGGGAAGATGACGTTGAGCGGCAAGCTTCGCTCGACACCGAGCGAGGTCGCCTTCTCGCAAGCCAAGCTTTCGCTCGACGGGATGAACGGCTCCGGCAATCTCGCACTCGACACGTCGGGCGCGCGTCCACGTGCCAAAGGCGCGTTCGAACTCGACCGGTTGGACTTGAAGCCGTATCTAGGTAGTGGCGCTCCGACGCAAGGCGGCACGCCGGCTGCGACGGCAGGTTGGAGCGATGCGGCGATCGATTTTTCGGCGCTCGGTATCGTCGATGCCGATCTCGACTTTGCAGTTGGCGCGCTGAGCGCAGGCGGCATGAAGATCGGACGGAGCGCACTCGGCATTGCGCTCAACGGAGGCACGTTGCGCGCGAACCTGAAGCAGATGGCGCTCTATGGCGGCAACGGATCGGGCGTGATTTCATTGACCGGCGCGAATACGCCGCAGATCGGACTCGATCTCTCGTTTGCGGGCGTGCAGGGCGAGCCGTTCCTGACCGACGCGGCCGGGTTCACGCGGTTGCGCGGGACCGGGAACATTGCGTTGAACGTGGCGGGTACCGGTACGTCGCAACGCGCGCTGATGAAGTCGCTTGGCGGGACGATGCAGATCACGTTTACCGACGGTGCGATCAAGGGCGTGAACCTAGCCGAGATCGCGCGTACCATTCAGTCGGCGCTGTCGGGGGCGGCCGTGGGCCCGGGTGCAAAGACCGACTTTGCGGAGCTGTCCGGTTCATTCGTCATTCGCAACGGCGTTGCCGCGAACAAGGATTTGAAGCTGCTCAACCCGTTCGTGCGGATGACGGGAGCGGGAGTCGTCGACGTCGGGAACCAGACGCTCGACTACCGTGTTGAACCGAAAGCAGTTCGCTCGGCCGAGGGCCAGGGCGGCCAAGGCAATCTCGGCGGTGTCGGGATTCCGTTCCGGATCAAAGGGCCGTGGGCCAACCTGTCGTACGCGCCCGATCTCAGTGGCGTCTTGAATTCTACGGTCGACTCCATCCTGAAAGGTGGCGACCCGCTGGAGAGCCTGAAGGACTCGAGCGGGCTCGGCGATTTGCTCGGCGGCAAGAAGAAGCAGCAGCCCGGCACGCAACCGGCGCCGAGCGATCCGAAGAAGAAGGGCCCGCTCGACCCGCTGAAGGGGCTGTTCGGGCAATAGCCATTGGAACTATGCAATCGCATCCGTCACTGCACCGCGGGCAGGCGGTAGGGCCTGCTTAAGAAATGACGTCCGAGAATAGGGTCATGACCGCCTCCGCCATTACCTGGACGCCGCTTGAGCCCGGCCAACTGAAGGCTATGCGGATTGGCGCGGCGTTCACGGCCGTCATCCTGCTCGTCTTTGCGATCGGTATCGACGTCGCTCTCACCTCCGAAATGAACACGCCGCTCGGCTTGGTCGGCGTGCCGGCCGGCGCGGCGTTGCTCTACTATGCGGTCGTTACGCCTTCTCGGCGGTTTCGCCGCTGGGGCTATGCGAAAACCGAAGACGAACTGCATGTCGCGCATGGTGTTCTGGTGTACACCGAAACCTCGGTCGCGTTCCACCGAGTGCAGCACATCGACATTGCGCAAGGACCGATCGAGCGGATGTGCGGGGTGTGGGAGCTAGTGCTGAACACCTCCGGGACGCTCAACAGCCGCATACGTTTGCCAGGACTGTCGCGCGCGATCGCCGAGGCGTTGCGCGACGAGATCCGCCAACATATCCGGGCCGACAAAGAATGAACGAGGCGGCCCAGGCCCGGCGGCTCCACCCGATCGTACCCCTCGTCGCGTTCGTCAGGCAATTGCCCGAACTTGCGGTCCCGATGATCGGCATGATCGCGGTGGCGCAGAGCGCAGGACTCGGGATGCTGCTCCTCGGTGTCGGGGCGTTGCTGGCGGTGGTGCTGGCATTTCAGGTTCTGGCGTGGTGGCGCTTCACTTACACGCTGCTACCGCACGAGATGTACATCGAGAGCGGCGTGCTCTCGCGCAACCGGCGGAGCATCCCCTGGGACCGGGTGCACGACGTCGAGATCGAGCGCGGGCCGCTTGCGCGCATCTTCGGTCTGGCCAAGGTTAAGCTGGAGACCGGCGGCTCGGAGAGCGACGAGGGTTCGCTCGATTCAATCGCACTCGCTGACGCGTTGGCGTTGCGCGACGAAATTAGAGCGCGGCGCGGCGTTGTCGCTGACACGTCCGTGCAAGAGGCGACCGCCGTGCTGCCGGTGTTCGAAATGACGCTGTTACGCATCTTGCAGGCGGGGCTCTTCAATTTTTCGTTGCTCTGGTTAGCGATCATCGTTGGCGTGCTTCAGTATTTCAGAGAGTGGCTGCCGTCCATGGACGAGATCGAAGCCTGGATCGGGCTTCACCGGGCGGAAATCTGGGGCCTTATCGGTCCGGTCACGATGGCGATGGCGGCCGTGCTGTTCGTGGTGCTCGGCACGGTCGCGGGCGTCATTGAGATGTTTGTGCGCAACTTCGGCTTCACGCTCTCGCACGAGGGCCGAACGCTGCGGCGTGTGCGCGGCCTGATCACGCGCAGCGAAGTTGCCATTCCGCTTCACCGCATACAGGCGGCGCGGACGGTCACGCATTGGATCAAGCGCCGCTGGGGCTTCTGCCGCGTCGAGGCGCAGACGATGGGCGGCGCGGCGTTTTTCGGAATTCAGGAACTCGCGCCTCTCGCAACCGCCGAAGAAGCGACGCGGGTGCTCGCGATTGCTGGGCGCTTCGAGCGTATTGCGCCGGAGCGCTTCCAGCCGGTTGCCCCCGTTCACCGGTGGTACGACGCCCAGAACGAAGGCCTTCCGCTCGCGCTATTCGCACTCCTTGCCGGCTTCCTTTGGCCGCCGCTGTGGTTGGGAATTGTGGCGGTCGGCCTATTCGCCGCGAGCGAGGTGATCTCGGCGCGCCAGCATGGTTGGTTTTTAGAGCGCGAAACGCTGCATGTCCGCTGCGGGTGGTTCAATCAGGAACACTGGCTTCTGCCGCTCGCCAACATTCAGTCGGTTTCGCTGTCCGCCGGTCCGCTGCAGCGCCGGCTGGGCCTTGCCACCATCGCCGTCGACAGTGCGGGGGCACCATCGGAAGGACTGCGAATCCGCAATCTCGCCATGGGCGACGCGCGCGCTCTGGCGGCAATTCTGCGGGCATGGCGGCGGCCTCCCAGGTTTGATCCGCCGAAAATGCCGATCGAGGCGCTTCCCGACACACCGGGGCCGTGATTCTGCCACGCGGTGCGCCTAAGTTACCGGCCATGAATCGCGAAT
>CAZYGK010000235.1:0-1127 GCA_964647355.1 uncultured Flavobacteriaceae bacterium
AAAATGACGCCGTGGTCGCGCAGATGCTTGATCGTGTGCCAGACGACGCCGGCGTGGGACTTCAGATGGCGCGTGTCGTCGAGCAGGAGGGCGTCGAGCCGGTCGGTGCGCAGGCGAGCGCAGGAGCGGTAGATGTCGTCGATCAGCGCGCGGCGGACGGTTCCGGTGTCGCGATCGTTGATCGGCGCGATCTTGGTTGCGATGCGAACGCCCTTCATGCCCGGGAGCGCCGCCGCGATTTGCGGTTCGCTGCTTGCTTCGGCGCAGGTCGAGGCGATCCAGCCGACGCCGGTCGAGAGAGCATTGCGGACGAGTTTAGTGGCCTCTTCGGGCGCGAGGGTGCCGAGGGCTTCGACGCCCAAAACGAGTTCAGCGGGTAAGCGTGCGGTGTTCATAGCGAGGGTGAGCATCGCAGCAAAGAGTATGCGGATGCTTAACTGCGCCTCAGACCTTCGGCCAGATTTTCCAGACGGCGGCGGCCGTGAATATCGTCCTATCGGCCACCTTGAAGTCGGCCCGCATGAAGACGATCTCGCGCGTCTTGCGAACGACCTCCGGGCGGCAGACGACTAGGTCGCCCACGTTGGCGGGGCTTATGAAGTTCGACTGCTGGCTTACCGTGACGCAGGGTGCGCGGTCGGTCGCGATCCAGAGCGCGTAGCCCAGCGCCGCGTCGGCGAACGTCAGCAGCGCGCCGCCGTGGGCGATACCGGCGGCGTTCGTGTGGCGGTCGTCGACGATGAAGGCGTACTCGTGGGCGCCGTCGACGATGCGGTCGAAATAAGGCCCGAGGAACGCTTCGAATGGGTCGAACTGCTCGGCGAGCCGCCACCCGGGCGGGGGCGTGACGTCGCGGGCCGCCTTCAGCGGCGTGAAGTTGTAATCCGCCACTACACGGTTCCCATGATCTTCCAGATGCCGGTCGCGGTCAGGATCGGCTTGTCTTCGACGGTGAGCGTTCCGGAGATGAAGACGATCGAGCGCGTGCGGCGCGTGATCGTCGCGGTTCCGCGGATGCGGTCGCCGAGCTTGGCGGGGCCGATGAGGTCGCAGTTCAGCGAGATCGTCATCGCGCGCCCGCCGTCGAGCGCATCGTTGACGCTGCGGCCCATCACGATGTCGGCCAA
>CAZYGK010000235.1:1227-3973 GCA_964647355.1 uncultured Flavobacteriaceae bacterium
CGCGCCCGCCGTCGAGCGCATCGTTGACGCTGCGGCCCATCACGATGTCGGCCAATGCCATCGCCATGCCGCCGTGCAGGGTTTGCCCGCCATTCAAATGGATGTCGCGGACGTCGAACAGGAATTCGGTTTTGTCGGGCGACTGCCAGACGGGGCCGACATATTTGTTAAAACCCGTTTCGCCGAATACGGCGGTATAGCCCGCGGGCGCGGAAATCGTGGTCATTGAGTCGGCTTTGCTTTGGTGGCGGATTGAATCAATCTAGTACGTTTCTTGCTTGGCGGAGCGGTGGTTGATGCCATAACCAAGCGTAGCTCCGGTGGCTTCTTCTTGATGATCTGAAAGTCGGCGCCACGCTCTCTCAAGAGCCGCCTGAACCGACTTGCCTTGCGCGCCCCCCACACACCCAGCAGACTGCTTTCCGAGCGCGTGTCCCAGAACTCGATCCAGCCGCCGAACTCCGTCGAGAGTTCCGCGAGCGAGAAATACGACCGAACGGCGTCTGCTGGCGCGACTGATACATCAGCCCCCGCACCGGGTCCCGGCACTTTGGCGATGAACTGGTACAAAGCAAACACCCGCGGCTGCAAGCCCTCGCGCTCCGCTACATCGCCTTGCGGATTTTGGGCAGGTCTTCGTAGACCGGCGTGCGTTTTTCCTGCTTGGCCTTGAAGCTCTCCGCCATGTCGACGTTCGCCGAGAACATGCCGGCTTGCCAGGTCGCGATATAGTCGAGGCCATCGGCAATCGAATGGTCACGGGCGTAGTTGATCATGACCTTCGAGCCGTAGACGGCGAGCGGAGACTTGGTCGCGATTTCGCCGGCTAGGTTCAACACGTGGTCGAGCATCTGTTCTTGGCTGTCGAAGAGTTCGTTCACGAAGCCGAGGTCGTAGGCCTTCTTGGCCGAGAGGCGACGGCCGGAGTACGCGAGTTCGCGCACGAGGCCTTGCGGCAACAGGTGGCAAAGGCGCGGGAACGTGCCGACGTCGGCCGTCATCGCGAGGTTGATTTCCTGGATAACGAAGAACGCGTCCTTTGTGGCGTAACGCATGTCGGCGCAGGTGCTCAGATCAACGGCACCGCCAATGCAGCCGCCTTGGACCGCCAGCAGTACCGGCATACGCGCTTCGTCGAGGCAAGAGAACGTGCGCTGCAGGCGCGCCGCTTCGCCGCGGAGGCCCAAGCGCGCACGGGCGGCCTCACGCGTCGCGCCGCCGGAGACGCCCTGCCCGTCCGTAAAGACGGAAAGGTCCATGCCGGCCGAGAAGTGCTTGCCGGTCGATGAAATAACGATGGCGCGGGCCGAGGCGTCGTCATTGATCTTGTTCACGATGTCGGGGAGTTCGTTCCAGAAGGCCCGGTTCATGGAATTGAAAACTTCGGGGCGCTTCAGCTGGATGTGCGCGACCTTGTCCTTGGTCTCGACGTTGAAGCAGGTGTAGGTGGTCATGGGGCTCGTCCTCAATGCGAATGGAATGGCGATGGGCCGTACTTAGCATGAGGCGGGTCGCGTCCCAATTGCCGCAGATTTCTGCCGCTGGACAGGCCCAAGCCTATTCCTTATAACCCCGGGCCTTCGCGCTGGTCACATTCGGTCCGGCGCCGGTTAGCCTGGGTAGCTCAGTTGGTAGAGCAGCGGACTGAAAATCCGCGTGTCGCTGGTTCGATTCCGGCCCCAGGCACCACCCTTCGCCTCCGGCTTCGGGTGGCTTACGCCAGTAAGACATCCCGAAGATGGTTAGGCGAAGGAGTGTCGCCCGAAGCTTGAGCGCAGCGAATGCGTAGGGGGACTGAGGCCAGATGCACTACGTGTATCTCATCCGCAGCAAAGCATTTCCGAAGCAGACTTACATCGGCTTCACGGCCAACCTCAAAGAGCGGATGGCCGCGCACAACGCTGGCAAATCCAAACACACAGCGAAGTACATGCCTTGGAAGCTGATTAGCTATCACGCGTTTGCGGACGAAGCGAAGGCGCGCGCATTCGAGCACTATCTGAAGACCGGTTCGGGGCAGGCTTTTGCCCGTAAGCGTTTCTGGTAGCCCTCACCAATCAATCAAGCAGCAATTCGATCCACGCGCCGCGGGCTTATTCGCCGAAAGCGGCTGGCCGAGCAAAGCAAATGGCGTTCTAGGTTTTGCCGGGGTCACCGCTCGCCACTCTGAGATACTGACTGCCAGCTGGTATTCCGGGCTCAAGCCCGATTTCCACTCCTCTCGCGTGAATGAAGCCGCCGAGTCCATACGCGGGCTCTAGGTCTAGCCGAACCTCACCATCACCTGTTCGGCTGACCTTGAGACCATCCAACGCATTTTGGTGGTTGAATCCGTCAAGCTCCATGCTGCCGATCCACGATAGCTTGAAGACTACGACATCGTGGCGCGTGCAGACAAAGTAACCTCGCGCATCTACCTCGGAGGTCATCTCGAAGGCGTGAACCCTCAGGATGGCGCTCGCAGCCTCGCGATCGAGCGCAAGCGACAGCACTTCGGCGTCGTGAAAAGAGGGCATCCGTCCCGAGAACCAATGCAGGAGTTCGGGGCCGCCAGGAATGGCGCCTACTATTGCCGCGCTCAAGCTCGCAACTCCTAGAACCAGGAAGAGCCATAGCGCGAAACTAAGACGACCCGAACAACGCCCGCAACATTTGAATCATCCCTCATGGAGCCACTCGATCCAGGCGCCATGCGGGTGAGCGATAGCGATCTTCTCTGTCTCGCCGCCGGGCCAGATTGTGAGGC
>CAZYGK010000236.1:0-3931 GCA_964647355.1 uncultured Flavobacteriaceae bacterium
TGATCGACCGGCATCCGAAGCCCGACGGCGCGTTTGCGATGCACATCACGCCGAACGTACCGAGCGGCATGTTCACGTCGAAGGCCGGCGCGATGATGGCCGCGACCGACGTGATCAACATCAAGGTCTCGGGCAAAGGCGGGCACGCGTCGCAGCCGCATTTTGCGGTCGATCCGATGCCGGTCGCGTGCGAGATCGTGCTTGCGCTGCAAAGCTTCGTCACGCGCAAGATCAGCGCGTTCGATCCCGTCGTGCTGACGATCGCCAAGATCGACGGCGGTACGACGAACAACGTCATTCCAGAAACGGTGAATCTGGTCGGCACGCTGCGTTCGGTGTCGGAGCATTCGCGCAAGCGCGCGAAGGAAGGCCTCACCCATGTCGCGAAGAAGATCGCCGAGGCGCACGAAGCGCGCGCGGAGGTGACGCTGACGCCGGGCTATGACGTCACGATCAACGATGGGCGGATGGTGGACCTCGCTGCGGCGACGGTGCGCGACATGCTGGGCGAGCGCGGGTTCATGACGATGCCCTCACCCGTGATGGGTGCGGAGGATTGGTCCTATGTGCTGCAGCGGATTCCCGGATGCATGGTGTTCCTCGGCGTCGCGCCGGAAGGCTGCGATCACCACCACGCGGCGCCGTGCCACTCGAACAAGATGATGCTCGACGAAGACGCCATGGCGAACGGCGTCGCGCTCTACGCGGCGGTGGCGGAGCGGTTCTTGGAGCAGGGGCTGCCGGCGCGGTAGCGAGAATTGACGAACATGCAAGGAAGTTAATGCATGAAGGCATCGCTCAAGGTTCGCCGCTTTCGTGTCACGACCCAGCCGAAGAGCAATCGGCCGGGAACGTGGGACAGCACGATCGTCACCGTCCTTGATGGGGACACAGAGGTCGGCACCTACGAGCGCAATTACCCTCGGTTCGCCGAGGAGACATTCGAACCATTTGAACTTGATGGCAGATGGTACGCCCTCTACTCGAGGGACTACACATGTACGCGCGTCATGACGCTCCCTGACTGCAAGGACATCGGCGGCGAAGAACCCCAAGCGCACGGATTCTGCCCTGTGGAACTGTTTGTGCCGCGCTATCGCGTCGTCACGACGACGCGGCCTGGCAATCCCACATACAGGTCTGAGAACTGGCTGTTTGAAGCCGATGCGGAGTCGTTTCATGAACTTGACGCGAACAAAAACGCGGGGTTCGCAAGCCACGTTGGTCCATGGCGTACGCTCGACGTGGCATTCGTTGCCGGCTGTATCTGGGGTGACGATTCGAGTTGGAAGTTGCAGGTGTTTGATCTGTCGCGCGTATCAGCGGGCACAATAGAGCGATCGGATCGCTTCGGTTTCGTTGAGCTCGCGGCCATGCCGCTCTCGGAAGCCGTGCGTTGCCATTGCACGTCTCAAACGCCCCTGCGCGTGAGGATCGTTCGGCAGGAGGACCGCGATCTGAGAAGCGGGGCTTGGGTTGATCCTTACGAGTGACCAGTGCGGCGTTGCGATTCAGTCGCTAAACGCCACTCCAAACTCTTCAGGGCCGGGCTTCACGTATTCCGGAATTCCGGGGACCAGGAATTCCGGGGACATACACCTAACTCTGAAGGTGCGGAGCCGCCTGAAGACTTCCGAAGCGTACTGGCTTCACCGCGGAAAGGACGCGTCCCTACGCGTCTTCCTTTAGGGCGATTGCGATTGGCGGGCGGTTGGGGAATTTGGCTGTCAGGGCGAGTTCGCCGCCCATCGCTTCTATGTGCTTGCGCAGGGTTGAGAGGTAGAGATCGGTCGAGTTTTCGACTTGGCTAACCGTCGCCTGCTTGACGCCGAGTTTTTTGGCGAGGACGACCTGTGTGATCCGGTGGGCCTTTCGCAGGTCGGCCAAAGACAGCTCCTCCGCTTCAAGCTCCTTCATGCGACGCCGGATCGCGGCGCGTTGCGATGCCGTAAACGCGGCGTCAACCTCCGCCAATGTCTTTGCTCCCGCAACACGCTTTGACATCGTCTTCATTGCTCGTCCTCCTTTTGCGCGGCCTCGAACTTTGCCATGCGCTTCTCCGCCGTTTTGATCAGGCGCTTGTAAAACGCGGCGCTGCTCACGCCCGACTTGTCACCCGCGGCCAAAACAATCGCCCGGCGCTTGACGTCAAAAGCAAATGCGACCCGCCAAACACCGCCCGAAGCGCTAAAACGAAATTCCTTCAGATTGGCGATCTTCGATCCCTTCAGCGTATCGACCTGCGGACGCTTGGCCGTGGGTCCGAATTTCGCCAAGTGGCCGACCATCGCGCGCAATTCGAGCTGGACGGGCTCTTCGAACTCAGCGAACTCTGCCGCGAAATCTTCTTGGAAGAGCACTGTCCAGGGTATGACTGGTGTATAGCTTAATACCTATAATAGGTCCAGGGCTATATTTGCGAGTGATCCCGGGGCGCGTATATTCCGGGGACACACACCAAACTCTGTGGCGGCCCGGCTGCTTATCCCGCCTTCGCGGGCTGTGCCGAAAAATGCGACGCAGGCATCATTGACTTTAGTGCGCCAATGGCGTATATACAATGAGATATGCAGCAGCCGCTACAAACCGTGGTCGAACTGGATGCGTTCGCGGCGGATGCCGAGTCCGTTTTTACTTCGGCCGAGAGAGAGGCTTTGATTTTGTTTCTGGCGGCGCAACCGGACGCCGGGGATTTGATCCCGAGGTCCGGCGGGGCGCGAAAGCTTCGCTGGGGCGCGAAAGGCAAGGGCAAACGCGGCGGGGCGCGTGTTGTCACATACTACGCCGACAAGCGTTCGCCCGTTTTTCTGTTGGCGTGCTTCTCAAAGGGTGAAAAGACAGATCTGAGCCCGAAGCAGCTCTCGGAATTGAGGACGATTTTGAAGGTGATTTTGGACGACTATCGCGGGAGTACGATGTCATGACGAAGGCAGGCGAGAAAATTTTGGCCGGTGCGCGGCAAGCGTTGGCGTATGCCCGAGGTGACCGCTCTCAAGGCGTGGCGCATGTACCCGTGCGTGTAGACGTCAAGGCGATCCGCGAACAGACGGGGCTCACCCAAGCGGAGTTTGCGGCGCGCTTCGGGTTTAGCCCGCGGACACTTCAGCAATGGGAGATCGGGCGGCGGATGCCGCACGGCCCCGCGCGGGTCCTGCTGACGATCATTGCGCGGGAACCTAAAGCGGTTCGACGGGCGCTTGCGGCGGAGTAAGAACCGACCGAATTCCGGGGACACACCTCAAACGTTGTGGTTGTGACGCGACAACGCCACTCGGCAAAGAACTCTTGTTCTTGTTCGTCTTTTGTTCTATCTTGAGTGTCGATCACGAAGGTGCCGCCAGGCCCAAAACGGGGCGCCCAAAATGGCGCTTTTCAGAGCTAAGGCTCGGGTACATGGGGTTGTTTGCTCAAATTCACGCCGGGTACCCCCTCGCGACGGGCGTGACCAGGGATTGTCGCGGCTCCGGCGCAGTCTGGGAGCGCGTGCGTCCCGCCCGCTCTTTCTGGGCTTTGAATGTTGAAGGCAGAAAGTAAGAGTTGGCAGGATGCCGGCGGTCCCAGGATGTAAGAGCGGGCGGGACGCCCGCGCTCCCAGACTGCGCTGCGCCAAAGATGGAGATGCAAGTGTCACTCGCTAAGAATGGATACGCCTTCAAGCGCGGCCTTACCGACCTCGGCAATGGGACGTTCGCTTACCTGCAGCCTGACGGTTCTTGGGGGTGGTCGAATGCGGGGTTGATTACCGATGGGGATCAGTCGCTGCTGGTCGATACGTTGTTCGATTTGAAGCTCACGCGCGACATGCTCTCGGCAATGCGGGCGGCCGCGCCGCGGGCGGCGAAGACGATTGGGACGCTCGTCAACACGCACCACAACGGCGATCATTGTTATGGGAACGAGCTTGTCGAGGGGGCGGAGATCATCGCGTCCG
>CAZYGK010000237.1:0-3927 GCA_964647355.1 uncultured Flavobacteriaceae bacterium
TCCATCTCCCGCCCGAACGCCCGCACGTCTTCGACGAAATCCTGCGGCCGTTCCATCGCCGCGAAGTGGCCGCCGCGTTTGAACTCGCTCCAGCGCACGACGTTCAAGCTCTTCTCGGCCTGCGAGCGCGGGGGGAACGGGATCAGGTCGACCGGAAAGCGCGCGACCGCCACCGGCTTCTCGATGCGCGACTTCGGCGGGATCGGCTTGCCGCCCGGATCCTCGAACAGTCCGCGATACATCCACGTCGCCGTCCCGAACGTGCGCGTGACGAGATAGAGCATGATGTTCGTGAGTAGCTGATCCTTCGTGTAGACGCTCTCAAGCTTGCCGTCGTCGAGATCGGACCAGCCCTTGAACTTCTCGATGATCCACGCGGCAGCACCGACCGGCGAGTCCATCATGCCGTAGGACAGCGTCAGCGGCTTCGTCGACTGCAGCCGGAAATAGGCGCCTTCCATGTCGAAGCTAGCTTGGAATTGCTGCCGGGCCGCCTGCTCTTCAGGCGTATCGTAAGTCACGCCCGGCGACGTCCAGCCCATCATGTTCAAGTGCACAGCCTTGCAACCGCGCCCCTCGTAGCCGAGCCACCCCGAAATCGACGAACCCCAATCGCCGCCCTGCGCGATGTAGTTCGAGTAGCCGAGCGTGCCGGTCATCAGCTCATCGAAGTACCCCGCAACCGTGCGGGGGCTCATCGGCTTCTTGGGCTTATCGGAAAACCCGTAACCGGGCAGCGACGGCACCACCACGTCGAACGCATCGCTCACCTTACCGGCATGCTTCTCGGGGTAGACCAGCGGCTCGATCACGTTCATGAACTCCAGGAACGATCCCGGCCAGCCGTGCGAAATGATCAGCGGCCGCCGCTTCGGCGAGTTCGACTTGATATGGATAAAATGAAGGTCGAGATCGCGCACCCGCGCCTTGAAATGGGGCAGGCGGTTGATGACCTCCTGTTCGCGATACCAGTCGTAGCCATGGAGCCAATACTCGACGATCGCCTTCATCTCTTTGAGCTCGGTCCCATAGGCCCAGCCGCCGCCCTCCGGCGCATCGGGCCACTCGAACGTCCGCACGCGCTCCATAATCTTGTTGATCGTCGCTTGCGGGATTTCGATCTTGAAAGGAACCGGCTGGGACATCGCGGTACTCCAAATAGTTTGATCCCCAATTGGACGCCCGGACGCGGCCGCGCGCAAGTTACCTTTTCATCAGCCCAACGCTGCCCTAGGCTCGCAGCCAACGAAGGGACGTAGCGGCAAGATGAGCAAGACCATCACAGTTACCCGTATAGCAGGCGCGCTCGGCGCCGAAATCGACGGCGTAGATCTCGCCGGACCGCTCGGCAACGAAACGTTCGCCGCCGTGCACAAGGCGCTGCTGGACCATTGTGTTATCTGCTTTCGCGACCAGATGATGACACCGGAGCAGCAAATCGCCTTCGCCCGCCGGTTCGGTCCGATCTCAATCCACCCCTACGCGGCCTCCATCGACGGTCACCCGGAAGTCATGCGCGTCTTCAAAGAGAAAGACGACAAGGTGAACTTCGGCGGCGGCTGGCACTCAGACATGACGTTCCTGGAGAAGCCACCGCTGGGCTCCGTCCTCTACGCGAAAGAGGTTCCGCCCCAGGGCGGCGACACGATGTTCGCGAACCAGTACGCTGCCTACGAAGCGCTCTCGCCCGGCATGAAGCGCACGCTCGATGCCTTGAACGCCGTCCATTCCGCCAACGCCCAATACGGCGTCGATGGCATGAGCGAAGCGAACCGCCACAACGACCAACGCTCGATGAAGCCGAAAACGTCCGAAGACGCGAAAGCCGAAACGATCCACCCGGTCGTGCGCACGCACCCCGAAACCGGCCGCAAGGCGCTCTACGTGAACATCGGGTTCACGCAACGCTTCGAAGGCTGGACGAAAGAAGAAAGCCGCCCGCTGCTACGCTGGCTCTACGAACACTGCGCCAAGCCGGAGTTCACCTGCCGCTTCGCCTGGCGCAAGAACTCGGTCGCGTTCTGGGACAATCGCTGCACCCAACACTACGCGCTGAACGACTATCACGGCTACCGCCGCGAAATGCACCGCGTCACCGTCGAAGGCGACCGCCCGCGTTAGGGGGAAGGCCAGGGGGTTAGAACACCCCGTGGCACTGCTTGAACTTCTTGCCCGAACCGCAAGGGCAGGGCGAGTTGCGCGAGACTTTGCCCCACGTCAACGGATCGTTCGGGTTCACAGGGACCGGCTTGCCGCCGAGCCGCGGTGCGTTCTGCCGCGGGCCCGCTTGGGGCTCGTCGAATTCGTTCTCGCCGGTATCCGGGTTGATGTGCATCGCCTGCATCTGCGGCAGCGCGCGCTCTTCGAGCGGGGGCGCTTCAAGCTGGATCTGCACGTGCATCAGCTGGCGCGTGACCTGCTGGCGCACGCGCGCGAGCAGTCCCTCGAACAGGATAAACGCTTCCGACTTGTACTCGTTCAGCGGATCGCGCTGCCCGTAGCCGCGTAAGCCGATCGTATGGCGCAAATGCTCGAGCGTCACCAAATGCTCGCGCCACTCGTGGTCGAGCGTCTGTAGCAAGATCGCACGTTCGATCTGGCTGACCGCTTCCGGCGGCGCGCCGCGCAAGCGTTCTTCCGCCCGCCCATCGGCCGCCTTCGTGATGCGTTCGATAATCTCTTCCTCGGCGATTCCGTCTTCCTTGCCCCATTTGTCGACGGAAAGGTCGAGCCCGAAGAAATCCTGAACGTCGTTGTTCAGTTCGCCGAGCTTCCACTGCTCCGCGTAAGAGCCTTCGGGGATGTAGCGCTTCACCAGATCTTCGATCAGCTGATGCCGCATCGCCAGGATCGTGTCGTGCACCGTATCCGCGCTGATGAACTCGAGCCGTTGCTCGAAGATCGTCTTGCGCTGATCGTTCATCACATTGTCGAACTTCAGCAAATTCTTGCGGATGTCGAAGTTGCGCGCTTCGACCCGCTGCTGCGACTTCGCGACGGCGGCGTTGACCATGCCGTGACTGATCGCTTCGCCTTGCTTCAGGCCCAGCCGCTGCAGCATGCCGTCAAGTCTATCTTGGCCGAAGATGCGCATCAGGTCGTCGTGCAGGCTCAGATAGAACTTCGAGTGGCCGGGGTCGCCCTGACGTCCCGAACGGCCGCGCAGCTGGTTGTCGATGCGCCGGCTCTCGTGCCGCTCGGTGCCGAGCACGTAAAGGCCGCCCGCCGCGATCACCTTCTTCTTCGCTTCCGCGATCTCCGCGCGGATCTCCGCCGCGATCCGCTTCTTCTCGTCCTCGTCTTCGATACCGACCGTCTCGAGCGCGATGCGCATGTCGGCATTGCCGCCGAGCTGAATGTCGGTGCCGCGGCCGGCCATGTTCGTCGCGATCGTCACCGCCCCGGGCACGCCGGCTTGGCTGATGATCTGCGCTTCCATTTCGTGATAGCGCGCGTTCAAGACGTTGTGCTTGATCTTCAGCTTCTTCAGGTGAGCCGCGAGCGTTTCGGACTTCTCGATCGACACCGTGCCGACGAGCACCGGCTGCCCGCGTTTCGCGCAATCTTTGATTGTCTCGACGATAGCATCGTACTTCTCTTCGACCGTGCGGTAGATCTCATCGTCGTCGTCGACGCGTGCGACCGGCACGTTCGTCGGAATCTCGACGACGTCCAGTTCGTAGATCTCCATGAACTCGTCGGCCTCGGTCGACGCCGTGCCGGTCATGCCGCCCAGCTTCGAGTAGAGGCGGAAGTAGTTCTGAAACGTGATTGAGGCGAGCGTCACGTTCTCCGGTTGGATCGCGGCATTTTCCTTCGCTTCCAGCGCCTGATGCAGGCCGTCCGAATACCGGCGGCCCTCCATCATGCGCCCGGTGAACTCGTCGATGATGACGACCTTGCTGTCCTTGACGATGTAGTCCTTGT
>CAZYGK010000238.1:0-3919 GCA_964647355.1 uncultured Flavobacteriaceae bacterium
CCAGCATCTTCGAACCCTCAACTGCGCGCCGAGAAATCGACGATACCTATTGTCCGGGCGACGGCGTTTTGCCTTCGCCGCAACAGGCTCCGGCACTGCGAGACAAGTTCTACGAGTTTGTCGACGAGAGCATTGCGTGGACGCTTCAGCGATCAAAGTTGGTCGAGTGAGTTTTGCAGCGATGGTGAAGGCCCGGTCGTGAAGCACTGAGCGGGCGAGGGAAAAGCGGGCGCCAGGCTGTGGTGTCCAGGCAAGCCGTCGCCGGCAGACACCATAACCTGTCACCTCATTTTACGCACAAAGATCAAGCGAATTCGCACCGCTCACGCATGCAGAGCATCGCGCCCTGCGCCGGTGCGGCCCTGCCCTTCTCAACTCTCACGGTGCTTCTTGCAGCGCGTCTTGGACGAAGCCGTGCGGGTCCTCTGAAAACTGGCGCATGAGTTTGAAGTGTTCGATCTGCTCCAAGGTTGCGGGCTCGAGACCGGCCTTCGTGAGCAGCAGCAGCTGAGCGCCGGGATAGGCCATCAGAATTGGCGCGTGGGTCGCCATGATGACTTGGCACTTGCCGAACTGTTCCATCCGCCGCAGCACGCGAAGAAATTGCAGCTGGCGCGACGGCGACAGCGCCGACTCGGGTTCGTCGAACAGAAAGATGCCCTGCCGGCTGCAGCGCTCCTCGAAGAAGCGCAGAAAGCCTTCGCCGTGCGAATGCGAGAGGAAATCGGGCGGGGGCTTTTCGGCCTCCACCGCGGCACGGTCGAGGTAGCGCGCGACGGCGAAGAAACTCTCCGCCTTGAAGAACCAACCCGACGTGATCTTCGGCTGCCAACTCCCGCGCAGCGCACTCGCAAGCCGTCCGCCCGACGTCTCGATCGAGCCCGCGTGGTCGACCGGCCTATAGCCCTTACCGCCGCCGGCATCGTCATAGCCCGCCATGGCAGCGATGCCCTCCAGCAGCGTCGATTTTCCCGTGCCGTTCTCGCCGACGACGATCGTGATCGGATGCGTGAACGCGAGCTCGAAGTCGGCGCGGAACAAGGGCAAGCAAAACGGGTACGCGGTCTTGTCCGCGATGCCAGCCTCGTCGAGCCAAACGCGCTTCAGATAGGGTGCGGGGAGGTTGATGGGACGTCGGCTGCGGGCCATGGCGTTTGGAACTCCGGTGGGCGGTCGCATAGACAGGTGAGGCTATCGAGCCCCGTAGCAACTGGCCCGTCGCATGTCTTTTGCGCGTTGCTGACGAACGGAGAAATATCCGCTTGCCGGTGTCTGCGCCGCCCCAGGAAATTGGTGTGCTGTCTCCGTTTTCTCGGAGTTCAGGAGGATAGCGTACCATTTCATCTTGGTCATTGACGAGAAAAGTGGGTCACAGTTGGCACTCGCGCTGGTCGGCAGCAATAAGAGCTTCCTTCCACGACCTGCCGTCCACCGTGAGGTCAGTATCGGCACCCGTGAGCTTCCGCCATATAAAACTCAGTCGTCCGGTAAGGCCCAGATAACGGACTTTTGTCTCAACGGACCGATCCAAAGCAGCTCTCAGTTCTGTGATACAGACCAGGGCCTTTTCACTCAGAGTCTTAAAACTGGCGTAGTCCGTCCCGCATTTATCTTTGTCGAGCTCAATAGCTCGAACGCAATTTTGACCTCCCGCGACGGTGCATCTGTATCGAGCCTCAAGGTTCACGCGCATGGGCTTCAACATGCATACCGCCAGCCGGTCCTCATACAGAAGCTGAAACTTCTTGAACTCGTCAGAGTATCGCACAAGGCCGAAACTCGCGGCGGGAAACACTTGGTTGACCCTTTCTTGATGCTCGGCGAAAGCTGCATCAAAGGCGCTCTTTTTCTCGCGAATGATTTCGAGAGGCGAGTTGAGCGAGAGTTCTGTGTTGACGGTGGTCCCGATGACGCGGCGACGTTCTGCCGCTTTGAACGCGTCGGCGGACGCTTGCAGGAGCTTTTCGGCCCGCACAATTTGGTCCCGATCAGTTCCCTCAAGCCAAACGGCGAATGCCGCACCGGCTAAGCCAATCGAAAGTCGAAGCGCGTATCTTGTAATGAAGTCCATATTGAGAGCCCCTCCATTGTGAACGCACAGCGTAGCTGTGAATGGCGTTCAGTTGAACACGGAATGAGGCAGTTTTGTGGCTAGGACACACGACCTATCTGTTTTCGAGATCTATCAAATGTAAGTCGCGTCAAGTCGAAGCGGCGCCATGACACAATTTGCGTTCCAAGTGGCGCAACTCCAAGGATTCGAACAGAATTCGCGGATAATGTTGTAGTCTTCGCCACTCAACTCACGAGTGAGCGAACACGAATGCGTGGCGCGCTCCTCAAAGGAATTGGGTGACAGCATACTGAACTGCACCCGGTTGTTGAGACACGGAAATTGAGAGACAGGTACGCTGGCGCCGAATTGCGGCAGTGTGGTTTGAATTCTATACGCAGCGCGCTGGCGAAAGGTCCCCGAGCACACCCTGCAAGCGAATTTCGGCGGCAACCCTCTGTTGGAACCGGAATCGTGACAGCCTACTCGCCGGTAGTTGCTCGGTTGACCTAAGCTGTCACCCTTTTCCCTCTTGTTCTGGTCGATGGTTCACGCCACGTTCCCGCCGCAGCGCCCAAATCCAGACAGATAAACATGGTTTGTGCTTTCCGGGCGCCACCCCTTTTAATTGTCCCTGCGCAATACTGTTCTGGCGAGCCCGGGGGCATGGCTTGCGTGGCATTAGGCGTGGGGGCGTCGCATGCGGTGGTATCGCAAAGCGCAAATTGCGTTGTTCGGGGTGTTCACGGTCGTGTTGCTGACGCTCGCGTGGGCCGTGTTGCCCGTGACGGAGCTCAGCGTCGCCGGTGAGAAGGCGTTTGTATTCGACCGCGTGATCTATACGGCGGTTGCGCTGGTGCTGGCGGGGCTGCTCGCGGCGGCGGCTGGCGGCGAGACCGACTTCAACGAAGCGCTACGCAGCAAAGGGATCGCCTCGGTCGAGAGCTTCGATGCGAACAAGGCGCTGATCCATTGGATGCGGATCGGAGCGATCGCGTTTCTGCTCGCGCCGTTCGTGCTGCTCGCGCTTGAGAGCGAAGGGCACCTGAAGCCGCTGACCGGCTTGTACGCGCTGCTTGGTCTGAACGAGAATAGCCAGAGCGCCAGCGTCTATGCTTTGCTTTACAATTCCGTCTACGGATTGTGCGTCACTCTTCTCGCGATCGACTTTTTCCTGACCCCGCTGACGGCGCAAGTCATGCGCACCGAAACGTCGTTTGCGACGAAAGACAAGCTTGCCAACTATGTGGCCGATATTTGCGGCCGCTTTCTCGGCGCTATGAAAACAATCGCCGATCAGAATGTGCCGACGTTGCGGGGCGCCTCGCAGGTGTCGACCACGCTCACGGCCTTCGTGACCGAAGTGGATACGGCCAAGCGAACCGTTACCCTCGCCGCCGCGTTTAGCTCGGAGGAAAAGGACGCCATCGTCGCGCGCCTGACCGAGGTGCAAAGCGCGATGGAGGAACTTATCGAATTCCCCAAGTTCCTGACGAGCTTTGATACTTCAAACGCGAGAAGCGGCATCAAGCAGTTCAAACGGGTGGTGAACGACGACATCGGCACCGCGTTGAGGGATCTCCGCACCAGCCTGGCAACGGTGTACAGCGAGTTCAGACTCGATCAGCCGGTTCTTTCAAGAGACATGCTCGAACGTTTGGCCGGCAACATCGAGCAGAGTTGGAAGCGTATCTGCAGCGACGCGCGCGTGCACTATAAGGTGCCGGCGCCTATTGAGCCTCAACCCGAGTTCGCCGCCGCTGCGAAGTAGCTTTTCAAGGCAGGGCGAGCAGAAGACATACGAGGACAGTATCAGTAGTGTCCGGCTAATTGGCAAAGAGATTCAACTGGTTATCGGTTGGCGCA
>CAZYGK010000239.1:0-3897 GCA_964647355.1 uncultured Flavobacteriaceae bacterium
TCGGCGGCGGGGGCATGATCTCCGGCATCGCGGTGGCGGCGAAGGCGCTGAAGCCCTCGATCCAAATCGTGGGGGTGGAGACGGCGCTTTATCCCTCGATGCGCAATGCGCTCAAAGGCGGCGGGCCGGTCAGCGGCGGGCAATCGATCGCGGACGGTATTGCGGTGAAGAATGCGGGCGTGATAACCCGTGAGATTTGTGCGCGGCTGGTGGACGATCTGCTGACTGTTTCAGAGGAGGCGATCGAGCGGGCGATTGCGCTGTTGCTCTCGATCGAGAAGACGGTGGCGGAGGGTGCGGGGGCGACGGGGTTTGCCGCGCTCCTGCAACATCCGGAGATGTTCAAAGGGCGCAAAGTCGGCGTGGTGTTGAGCGGCGGGAATATCGACCCGAGGCTCCTCGCCAACGTGATCATGCGCGAGCTCGGCCGGGAGCGGCGGGTCATGACGATCGCCGTCGAGATCGAGGACCGGCCTGGCATTCTGGCGAAGGTTGCGGCGATCATCGGCGAGGCGGGCGCGAATATCATTGAAGTTCAGCACGAGCGGATGCTGACCGACCTGCCGGCTAAGGGCGCGGAGTTGCGCATCACGATGGAAACGCGCGATCCGGCGCACGCGGATGCGATCTGCGCCGCGGTGCGGGCTGCGGGGTATGTGGTGCGCGTGCAGGATATGAAGGTGAATCAGTAGGCGGGGCGCGATGGTGCCCCGGTTTCCGACAGCCGCGCGCCGTTTGCGCTTGAGCGTACGGCATGGTCTTGCGACATGATGCTGGCTGTGACGTTTCGAGAGCGGTTGATGCAGGAGTTTGCGGCGCGGCGCGCCGTCAACGCGCGGTATTCGTTGCGTGCGTTCGCGAATTTGCTCGGCGCGGATCACGCAACGCTGTCGCAAATCCTGCGCGGCAAGCGGCAGGTGTCGGTTGAGCGCATCGGGTCGTGGGCGCGCAAGCTGAAGCTCTCGCCGGAGGAGACGGCGGTCTATGCGGCGGTTGCGCGGATTGCGGACGAACAGGCGCGCGCGGCGAGCGAGGCGCTCAGACAATGGGCGGCCGAGATGATGGCGCTTCTGGGCGATGCGGTGCATCGGGAATTGTTGCGGCTGATGCATACGAAGGGATTCAAGAGCGACAGCCGCTCGGCTGCTCAGGCGATCGGCGTCGGCGTGGACGACGTGAACATTGCGCTGAGCCGGATGCTGAGGCTCGGTTTGATGGAGGTCGGCGCGGACGGGGTGTGGCGGGACAAGACGGGCCTTTCGCCGATCACGGCGCAGAGTTTTCGCAAGTATGTGGCCGAGCGGGTCAAGAGTCCGCTCGCCGAACACGGAGGTTGAGGCATGGGCAATCCGGTGACGCAATTTCAAATCTTGGCGAAGAAGCCCGACGAGACGGCGGCGTTCTTTTCGAAGCTGTTCGATTGGCGGATCGATGCGAACAATCCGATGGGCTACCGGCGCATCGACACGGGATCGCGCGAGGGCATTCAAGGTGGTATCTGGCCTGCGCCGCCGCAAGCGCCGGACTTCGTTCAGTTGTTCGTGAGCGTCGCCGACGTGAAGGACGCGATCGCGAAGGCGCAGACGCTGGATGCCAAGGTGCTGATCCCGGCAACCGTTCTTCCCGAGGGAGACGAGATGGCGGTGCTGCTCGCGCCGAGCGGGATGTCGTTCGCGGTTTGGCGCCGGGGTTAGCGCTCGAACTTCACGCTGAGGACGATCGACGACATCGTCTTCTGCACGCCTTTGAGGCGGCCGATGGCGTCGAGGATGGCGTCGATTTTGGCCGTCGTTTCGGCGGCGACTTCGGCCATCATGTCGAATGTGCCGGAGATCGCGGCGAGCGAGCGGACTTCGGGCATCTTCTTCAAATCGGCGGTCACGCTTGCCGCCATTTTCGGGTCGACGCTGATCATCACATGCGCGGCGATCTGGCGTTCCGCGAAGTCTTCGCCGATGCGGATCGTGTAGCCCGCGATGATCCCGGTGCGTTCGAGGCGGGCGATGCGTTCTTGTACTGTGGAGCGGGCGAGGTCGAGTTTGCGCGCCAGGCTCGCGACGCTTTCGCGGGCGTCGGCGCGGAGCAGGTTCAGGAGCTTTCGGTCAGTGTCGTCAAGGGTTGCCATTCCGGCAATATGACGGTCAACCCGTTAATTTGCTATTCCCGTTTGAGACTTTCGACGGTTTGTAGGCTGCAAATCGGCGGAAAGCGGGCGTAGCGTCGGCTTCTCTCAGGCGATTTCGAAAGGCAGTTCCATGGCGACGAAGCTCATTCTCCTCGGCGGCGGCAAGATCGGCAGCGCGATTACGGCGATGCTGGGCGGTACGGGCGACTATCAGCTGACGGTCGCGGACCGCGATGCGGAGAGCCTGAAGCGGCTGCCGACAAAGAACACGACAACGATGGTACTCGATGTCGCCAACCCGGTGGCGCTGCGCGGCGCGATTAAGGGGCACGACATCGTCGTCTCGGCGATGCCCTATCACCTGACGCCGGTGATCGCGGGCGCGGCCAAGGATTGCGGCGCGCATTATTTCGATCTGACGGAAGACGTCGAGAGCACGCGCGTCGTGAAGAAGCTCGCCGCCGGCGCGGACACCGCGTTCGTGCCGCAATGCGGTTTGGCGCCGGGGTTCATCTCGATCGTCGCGCACGACATGACGAAGAAGTTCGAGAGCCTTCGCGACGTGAACATGCGGGTGGGCGCGCTGCCGGTCTATCCGACGAATGCGCTGAAGTACAATTTGACCTGGTCGACGGACGGTCTGATCAACGAGTACTGCAATCCGTGCGAGGCGATCGTCGACGGGAAACTGCGCGAAGTACCGGCGCTCGAAGAGATGGAGCATTTCTCGCTCGACGGTATCGACTATGAGGCGTTCAACACGTCGGGCGGCCTCGGTACGCTCGCCGAGACGCTGGAAGGGCGCATCGAGAACTTGAACTACAAGACCGTGCGCTATCCGGGCCACCGCGACATCATCAAGACGCTGGTGCGCGACCTACGCTTGAGCCAGCGCCGCGACATTATGAAAGACGTGCTGGAGACCGCGATCCCGATTACCTATCAGGACGTGGTGCTTGTGTTCGTCACGGTGTCGGGCCAGCAGCACGGCCAGCTGACGCAGGAAAGCTATGCCAAGAAGGTCTACGCGCATGAAATCGGCGGCAAGCTGATGAGCGCCATTCAGATCACGACTGCGGCGGGCATTTGCGCGATGGTCGACATGATGGTCGCGGGCAAGCTGCCGAAGAAAGGCTTCGTCCGGCAGGAGCAGGCGGATCTGCCGTCGTTCCTCGCCAACCGGTTCGGTAAGGTGTACGCGTAAGCGCGCTCGACGGAGGATTGACGATGGTTGCGGATGTTTTGAAGGCGCTTGGGATCTTAAGCGAAGAGGCTTCGCGCGGCGATCTGGTCGTGAAGAGCCCGATCGATGGGGTCGAGCTTGGGCGGGTGAAGAGCGACACGGCCGCTGAAGTCGAGGCGAAGATCGCGGCATCGGTTGCCGCGTTCCATGCCTGGCGCGAAGTGCCGGCGCCGCGGCGCGGCGAGCTCGTGCGTCTGTTCGGCGAAGAGCTGCGCGCGAACAAAGACGCGCTCGGCCGGCTTGTGACGCTGGAAGCGGGCAAGATCGTGCAAGAGGGCCTTGGCGAAGTGCAGGAGATGATCGACATCTGCGATTTCGCCGTCGGTCTGTCGCGCCAGCTTTACGGTTTGACGATCGCGTCCGAGCGGCCCGGTCATCGCATGATGGAGACGTGGCATCCGCTGGGCCCTGTCGGCGTGATCAGCGCGTTCAACTTTCCGGTCGCGGTGTGGGCGTGGAATGCGGCGCTTGCGATCGTGTGCGGCGACAGCGTGATTTGGAAGCCGTCGGAGAAGACGCCGCTGACGGC
>CAZYGK010000240.1:0-3887 GCA_964647355.1 uncultured Flavobacteriaceae bacterium
CCACGTCCTCTTCCGTGAATATCTCCGGCTGCTCGCCGGGGTCTTCGTCTTCTGCAAAACTGCGGCCCTCTAGAGCTTCGATGCGTGAGTGCAGGGCTTGAAGGACGAGCGGTAGTGCGTTGCCTGCCTCCGGCGGAGGCGGCGGAAGCTCGGCAAAATCACACCACTCTTCCGCGTAACCCGGTTGCGGGTTAGCGTAGACACCCTTGATAGCTCCGTCTGCGTGACGCTCAACGTAGGGCACGGCTCATGTCCTTTCGAGAACACATTGTCATCGCTGCAATTGGGTTTGGCATTCTTGTTTGCATCACCCTTGGCGCCTTCATCGACAACGCATTAGGCCGATAACCGCCCGCGCGTATCGACGTAGCCCACTGTCGTCATAATCAACAAGACACCAGCGTCATTATCGACCATACGAGAACGGACCTGACCGGACGTGTTTGTTCTTACTCGAAGCTGCACAGAACCGTCGCCCGCCTGCACAACGTTTGACGACATGCCGACGTTGACTCGGTTAGCCGCCGCTTCGTCATCTTGATCAAGCGATGAAATGTACGCGCGCCCGTCCGCTGACGCAGCTGCATCACCCCGCGCCATCACGTTGAAAATACCGACAACCTGGATGCCCGTTGGCACTGTCATCGTGCGAGACACCGCCGACGAACTCGCTGGGTTAGCGCTAATGTCCGCCGCCGCCGCTTTCCAAAGAAACTCGTCGCCCAACTGCGTGAACCCCTTAATCGCGCCGCCCGTGCGTACGATGCTCCCGATCCGCCGCAGATACAGATACCCCGACCCACCCGTCTCCGCCTGCAAGTGTGAAAGAACGGTCGCATAAACAGCACTCGGGTCTGCGTAGATGTCTTGCGTTCCATCCGCCTTCCACGCCACGTAGATGTGATACGTCGTGTTCGTGATCGCCGCGCCGGAATAGCGCATGCCTTGGTTCGTGCCAGCGGCCCAGTTTGCGTCTAGCTGCTTCGTGAGCGCGGCGACAGTGACGACTTGCGCGCCGGTATAGTCCGCGCATGTGCCCGCCGCGATGTCGATGTCGTTCGTGGCGTCGCTACCGTTGTTGCTGAGCGTGCAGCCAAACAACAGGCCGTTGATGAGTGGAGCAACCGTTGTCGTTTGCAGCGCCGCTAGCGCCGTAAGCGTAGCATCCGTCGCGTCAGGAATAACCCCCACCACCTGAAACCGCGTCCCGTCATACGCAACGCGGTAGACCGTGCCCGATGTGAGATCACCAGCCGATAGCGCCGTGCTCCCGTTCTTCGTCAAATCCTTCGCACCGAGCCCGTCCACGTTCAGCGTCGATGCGCCCGTGTTCGTGGCGTTCATCTTGATCAGGAACGCGAGGCCCGATGCATACGAGCCAAGCGAAAGGCCGGTCGTCAGCGTGTAAGCCGTCGTGCCGCCCGCCGTGGTCAGCGCGATGTCGTACACCTCGTTGCCGGACTCCGCGTAGCCCGCGACGTAATCGTCGCTGTGGATCGTGCTGCCCGCCGTCGTCTTCAGCGTGAGCGTCATCAACTGCGCACTCGCGACGTAGCGGCGCGGGAAGAAACCAGCGGCGGAGACGATCGGATTGGCGGCCGGCGTCGTACACGCGCGATCGCTGTAGAGCGTGAGCGGCGTCGTGGTGAGGTTCTGGTAGACGTACAGCTCTGCGCCCGCGAGCGTGTTCGCCGCAGCGGTCAGAACGAAGTCGCGCGGAATCGGGATGCGAACGCCTACGGTCATCTGCCGGTCCTATCGAACGCGCCGCGCGTGCGCTGAGAATCAGAAGAGCGCCGGTTAGGGCGCCCTTCTGGTGTTTGTCGGTGTGAGAGTGCTGCTGCGAGGGGTATGGGCACTGCGGCTGCGCTTGCTGCGAGCAGATCGCTGCTCCCGCTCTTAGAGGGATCGAAGGCTGCCCCGGGGGAGCGCAGATTTGATGGATCAAAGATCGCTCTCACCGTCGAGGGGGCGCCTTGGCCTTGGTAAGTATCGCGAACATTGCGAACCTCGAAGCCGTCAAAGCCCATGCCGTGAGCGATTGCTTCCAAGTCGTTAGTGGTGATGCGCCCAGGATTTCCGGTGAAGTCGGCCTTGTATCGAGCGACCATCGCGTCAAAGGCTGCTCGCCTGCTCTCCGGCAGCGACGCACGAATGCGATCAATGCTCATGTTCGCAAAGCGCTCCCCGCCACCATCGACCACCATTAGGTTGCCTCTGGTATGCAATGGCATCACCGCTGGCTCGGCGCCTTGATAGTCAAATGCTCGGTCGTCTCGTGCATAAGAGCGAGCGATGCCCTCATTGTCCGATAGGTAAATCGGGCGCGGCGCTTCTACGTGTTGGTTGAGCGCCGTTGCCTCGTTCAGCAGTTCAAAGTAGCGCTCTGACGTGCCGTTGGCGGCGCGCTCAGCGGCCATCTCGCTTTGGATAGCGGCGTAGCGTTCTGGGTCAGTGAGGTAGCCCGCATTTTGCGTTCTGCGCTCAAAGCCGCCGCGCTCGCGTACCTGCCGTGCGTCGGGGCTCCCATGATAGAACGGGCGCGTATCGAACCCCATGCGCTCAGCGCGCGCCATCCGCATTGCAACGGAATCAGACGTTGACGGGGGCGCGAGCGGAGGAACGGACCCGGGGCCAATCCCGCCAGGGTCATTCGTTATCGCAAGCAAGTCGCTACTGTCCCTCTTAGAGGGATCGAAGGCGGCATTCACAGATCGAATGTTGCGAACTTGGCCATCTGGATCGGCGAACATTACAGTGAAGTCGCGCGAGGGGTCGGACGCGCCGGTGTAACCTTGCGCTCGCAGATCATCGGCAGCTGCTTGCTGGACATCTTGATCGTCTCTGTAGCGTCGGCGCATCCGTTTGCGCGCAGCCTCTTGCGCTGCATCCAACTGCTCACGCGTCGCGATCTTTCCGCGAGTAACGATGGGCATAATGTTGGCGCCCTCGAAGAATTGCTGCGGCCGAGACGGTGGGGTCGCGTCGAAGTCATTCCAGATGCTGCCGCCGATGTACGTTTCTGTCGTCTTTGGTTGACGCGCGACATAGACTCCGGGGCCAAGCTCACCCGAAAGCGACGGGCGCATTCCGCCTTGAATGTCAGCGGTAGTCGCGTGATAGCCGCGCGCATCCCACCCCTGCTCTTGCGCGCGCAGTCGCGCTTCTGGGGTGCCGCCTTGGAGAGAGCCAAACTCCTCCCACGCTTGCGGCGGGTAAGCCCTTGGGCCTCCGAAGGGAGCTGTGCCTGTGGGGGTCGTGGGGGGTGGGGCAACGGGATAATCGGAAACGGGCGGGATGCCATCATCGAGCGCGCCGGTGTCTGCCCGCCAATGTCGCGGGGCGCCTTTGGCGCGCTCGACAATGCTCAACGCTCCGTCATCAAACACAACGATCTGCGGACGCGTGAAGTCGCCCGCAATGCCCGGTACGCCTGCCCGCGCGAGCGCGCGCGACGCAGCCAATTCACGAGCTTTTTCGGTCCAGCCCGGCATGGCGTCCGCTAACCGCTGGTACGCATTATCCACGTGCATGTCTGGCGTAAATTCTACGCGCCGCCCTTGGCCCGCCTGCTGAAAGCGCTCAAGGAGTCCATCGCGCGACGACAGAGGCGACCACATTTGTGGAAAATCTTCACGCCTTCCTCGCACCTGAACACGATAAGCGTGCTGCCCCCAGGAGTCGTTTGGCGTCTCTGTTCCGAGATAAACTCCGCGCCCGTGCGATTGCACGCTCCCGCTTCGATTGCTACGCAATCGCTGAATCCCGCCACGGGGAGAATTGTGAAACGCTTCAAATACTTGGGGCGGCGCTTCAAGATCGGCACGCATCCCCGCCGCCTCACGCAGATCGCTCGACCCTCCCCGGAACGAATTGCGTGTCGGCTG
>CAZYGK010000241.1:0-3853 GCA_964647355.1 uncultured Flavobacteriaceae bacterium
ACGACGAGGAAGACGGTCCGAACACGCCCCGCAAGGCCGCCGTCGATTGCGTCAAGCGCGTGTCCTATTCGGCCTATTCGCTCGAATACGAAAGCGACTGGCGCAGCAAAGGCAGCCCCGTGATCCCGGGCACGATGGGCGCCGACCTGCTCGACTTCGTGTGCCAACGGGTGAAGTAGGCGGCGGAGGCGAAGGTCGCCTTCTTCAACGACCCCGACGGCAACGGCCTCAGCCTGACCTCGGCCTAACGCTAGTCGTCCACCGGTGTGCTCATAACCGTTCCCGGCGGGACTGCAGCTGCCGCGGGTTTCGCGGGCGTGGCAGGCGTCGCGGAAGCGGCAGGCGCCGGCGTTGCGAGCGGCGCTGCGGTCACCGGCACAGCGGCGTTCGGGATCATCGTGATGTTGACCGTGCCCTGGTACTGATTGTCGGCGCCGGACGCAGAGTCCACGATGGACGACAGCCCGCCGGTCAGAAGCAAGTCCGCCGCGACGTTGCCCGCGACCGCGCCGGAGGCGAGGCCGGAATCGTTGATGTAGGTCGCCTCTTGGAAACCGTCCTTCTTGCAGCGAACGGTGATGTCGTGCTTGCGCCGTTTCACGAGCGCTGCGCCCGGCGTGGAATTGACCGTTGCGATCGTCTGACCTTCGCGCTCGAGCGTGCAGGTCGCGCCGGCCGGGTTCGTGGAGATCAAGATCTCCTGTGACGTCCCCTCAAGCAATGTCGCGCAACCCGCAAGCGCCACGCCCGCGCCGATCGCCGCCGCCAAACCACCAATGGTCTTCGCCGTCATTGTACGTCCCTCCGGCTGATTCTTACCTGCTTTGGCTAAAGAACCCGGAAATGAAGACACAGGGCAATAGAATTGGTGGGGCGAGTCAATATTTGCTGCTGAAGTGAGTACAGAATTGACGGCGGGGTAGCCTATCCGCTCGTACCCACCGACGCGACACGCGCCAAGCTCATCGTCTGGGACAGCGAAAAATCAAGAATGGGCCGACGTGGTCTACTACGGCGATTGAGTACCTTCTTCCTGGGACCGCGGGCGGCCTCGCCCGCTCTTCGCTGACTCTGCGCGGCGGCTGCATTGGATAAACACCAAAGAGCGGGCGAGGCCGCCCGCGGTCCCAGGAAGCTGCGGCCTCGCGCTAACGAGCGACGATCCGTTCGCCAGCGTCTTCGACCTCAACGGCATCAAGCTGCGCATCACGGAGATCAAGGATCACGTCGCGCACCCGCACACGGTGCTGGGCTGGGAAGTCCCCGACATCGTGGCCGCGATCAAGGCGTTGCGCGAGCGCGGCGTTGCGATGAACGTCTACAAGGGCATGGGCCAGGACGAGCTGGGCATTTGGACCTCGCCCGACGGCAAAGCGAAGGTCGCCTTCTTCAACGACCCCGACGGCAACGGCCTCAGCCTGACTTCGGCCTAACGCTAATCGTCCACCGGTGTGCTCATCACCGTTCCCGGCGGGACTGCGGCTGCCGCGGGTTTCGCGGGCGTGGCAGGCGTCGCGGACGCGGTAGGCCGCTCGTCGACGAACAGAGTCGCGGCGACTCCCCGCCTGGCGCCCGCCTACCGCGCCGCCTCCACACGCACAACCGCGTGCCCATGATACGCCGCAACCTCCCGCGCCGTGATCTCCGCAACATACCCATCCGGACGCACCAGCACGTGCTGCCGGTTCGCCCGCATCACCTGCGTCGCTCCGCCGTGCCGCATCGCTTCGAACAAGCGGCGCCCGTCGGCGAGGCGTTGATCGGGCATACGATCGCCGGGCTTGAGCGTGCCCGAGGCTTTGCCCTTCGCCAACGGTCCGCCATGGTAGCTGAGGCCCAACTGGTTCGTGAGGTCGCCGCGCGATTTGGACACGGTCAGGTGGAGTTCTTTGGTGACATCGAGAACCGCCGCCGCAACCGGAAGCCGTTCGGCCTCGTACGTCGCAAGGATCGCCGGATCGCCGGTTCTAATCGCCGACGCCAGCTTCCACCCGAGATTGCACGCATCCTGCAGCCCCGTGTTGAGCCCTTGCGCGCCTGATGGCGGGTGAAGGTGCGCCGCATCGCCGGCGATGAACACGCGACCCGCGCTATAGCGATTGACCATCCGTGCCTGGTGGCGGTAGCGCGATTGCCAAGCGACGCGCCCGACCTTTTTGCCCGTCATGCGCTGCACCCCTTTCTCCACGCCATGTTCGGCGATCGCCTCCGGCGCTTGCAGTTGGAACAGATCGCCACGGGGCAGGGGCGCGAGAGAATGGATGCCGCCCCGGCGCAGCGGATAAGCATGCCAAAATCTCCGGTCCAGACCTTCAATCTCCAAGTCTGCGACGATGCTCGTCTGATTGTCCACGGTAGAGCCGTAGAGCTTGAGCCCCAGCAAGTCGCGCGTTTTGCTGCGCCCACCGTCGCAAGCGGCCACATAGTCGGCGGTCGCCGTTTCGCCGGTGGAAAGCGTCACCGTCACCCGCTTCTCGTTTTGTGCCAGACCTTCAAGGCCGGTCTGAAGCTCGACTTTGCCGCCAAGCGCCACAACGGCCTCCCGCAGGATCGCCTCGGTGCGCCATTGCTCCAGCATGACGAGGTTCGGGTATGGCCGGTCTTCGCTGGCCGGATGGTGGGTGCCCAACGACCAAGCCTTGATCCCGATCGGTCCGAAGTGAAGTTTGATGAAAGGGTAGAGGACGCCGTTCGCAAAAATCTTCTCCGCCAAACCCATCATGTCGAGCAGTTCGAGCGAGCGCGGCTGGATCCCCTTGCCGCGGGAGCCCGGGAAGTATTCGGCGGCGGCATCGACAATGCGCACGGCGATGTCCCGCCGGAGCAGCTCGATGGCCAGCGTCAAGCCGGTGACGCCGGCGCCGGCGATTAGCACCTGGGTCATGCACCCTCACATATGTGCGTTATGCATATATGTCGGCGTAGATCATCCGGTTTGGTTTGGCAATAGAAATGTGCATAATGCACATTCATGCACTGGACCGACCAACTTCACCGCGCGGTGATTGCCATCTCCGACCGGGTCAACCGGCTCGACCTCGACGCACGCCTTCTCGCGGCCTCCGGGGTGAAACTCGATCGCGCGCTTTTCCCGCTGCTCAGCCGCATCGCCATGAATACGAATATGACCGTCGCAGACGTGGCGAACCTCGCCGGGCGTGACCACTCGACCGTCAGCCGCCAGGTCGTGAAGCTTGAGCAGCTGGGTCTACTCGTGCGAACGGCCGATCCGAACGACCAGCGCGCGCATCACCTCGCCCTCAGCAAAGCGGGCAGCGAAATGCTGGCGCGCATCGCCAAGGTGCGCCGCAAATGGATGGAAGACCATTTCGCCGGCTGGAACGCGGCCGACCGCAAGCGCTTGCTCGAGCTGTTGGACCGCATGCTGACCCCACCGCCCGAAGCGGCGCCGCCGTCAGGCCGCAAACCGCGTAGTTGATACCTACCGCACTTCGCGGCCGCTCTTCCTCACTGCGTACGGATGAGAGCCGACACGGTAATCAGAACAGAGCCCGTGCTGAGGGTTCCGACGAAGAAGCGCGCAAGCATCGCTAGGGTGTTCTCGGGCAGCTGCATGTCACTCTCCAACCATCGCGCGGAAGACAAGGGTTGCGCGCGGGCGTCGTCGCCTCACATGTGCGTGAACCCTGCCACGGCAGCACGCTGGGCAGAAACTGTGATCAGACTCAACACGAAGTCGCCCTGGAAGCGCCCGCCTCGGTGTGGGGCCACCACACTCCTGCCGCAGTTCAGCGATTGTAGTGGATGCACCAAGGGATTCCTCCCGGCAACAGGAAACGTGATGCCGCGCATTCGGACAGCTCTACTCGCCGCGCTCGCAGGGTTTGCCATG
>CAZYGK010000242.1:0-3822 GCA_964647355.1 uncultured Flavobacteriaceae bacterium
GACTTGAATGGCAAGGAGGCCGTAATGCGAAGCATGGCCTTTGGCTGCTGACCCGACCGAGGTCCAGCGTGGTGTTGCTTGGCATTATTTTCCTCATGCTCAGTGGTCCTGCGCAGCGGTCCCGGACACGATCTCGGGGTGTTCCACCCCTGGAGGTCACCATGTCCGAACCGGAATCCCTCATCAATTTCTGGATCGCGCGCCTGCGCGATCACCTGCGGGAAGAGAAGTACAGCCGCAGCGTCACCTACAACTACCCCAACGATGCGCGACGGTTCATGCGCCACTTGGCGCGGCGCAAGCAGCCCCTCGAGTCTGTGTCGCCGGCCGACGTCGACCGGTACGTCAGTGGCCTGAAGCGCAAGCGAGATCGAAGCACGATCCCGCCGGTTTGGCGGCGAGCACATCGTGCGGCGATCCAGATGCTGCTGCGACTGGTGCATGGTGACTGGCCTCCTGAGGTCGCGCCCGTTGGGCCGGATGAGATCGCCGAGCAGGAACTGCTGAGGAGCTATGACGCGTGGATGGTTGAGCTTCGCGGCCTGTCGGCCAGCACTCGCGAGCGAGCGCGTCATGAAGCGGGCCTGCTTCTGGGTTGGTTGCGTGATCGCGGCCGGCGTCTTGCAGCGCTGACCATTGCCGACTTGGACGAGTACGTCGCGTCGCGCTGCGCGACGATGCGGCGCAACAGCAAAGCGACGGCAATCAGCTCGCTGCGGGGTGTGCTGCGCTACCTGCACAGCAGTAGCTTGATGCCGGCAGATCTGGCGGACATGGTCGAGGGGCCACCGATCTACGCGCTGGAGGGTATCCCCTCGGCGGTTCGGCGCGATGACGTCGATCGAGCTCTGGAAGCTGTGCGACGCGATCACTCCCCCTTGGGCCGCCGCGACTATGCCATCTTGGTGCTGTTGTCGACCTACGGCATGCGCGCAGGGGAAGTCGCGGGACTGTGCCTGTCCGACATCGACTGGCGACACGAGAGGCTTCGCGTCCGACACAGCAAGACAGGAGCTTGTTCCGAGTTGCCGCTGCTGCGCGCCCCGGCCGATGCCTTGCTCGACTACCTCAAACACGCGCGCCCGGAGACGACGCACCGCGAGGTGTTCCTCAGGGCCCAGGCACCATACCGCCCGCTGCAACGAGGTGGTGCGATCTATAGCACGGTAGGTCGTCGGCTGGAGGCTGTTGGCGTGACCCTGACCGGCAAGCGCGGCCCGCACGTCTTCAGGCACAGTCGAGCCGTCTCGCTGCTGGATGGTGGGGTACCGATCAAGGTGATCGGAGACGTGCTCGGGCATCGCAGTGAGATGTCCACGGCGGTCTACCTGAAGCTGGCCACCGCCGATCTGAGAGCGGTCGCGCTGCAAGCGCCGGGGGTGTCGAGATGAGAGGCACCGTCGACAAATTCCTGGGCGCGCAGTCGCTCGGCCTCCGATCACGCTACACCTATGCCGGTGTGTTGCGGGCCTTCGAGGCGTTCGTGCTCGAACGCGAATCGTCCAACCGCCCATCGCTGGGGACGCTGCGAACCTGGCTGCAGCAAGATGCTCGGCGATCGCCGTTGGCCAACGTCGTCCAGCGCGTCTGCGTGATCGTTCGCTACCTCGACTGGTGTTCGCCCGCCGGCGAACGTCCCCATGTGTTGGCTCACCTGCGGGAGAAATATGGTCGCCGGCTGAACCCGATCGTGCGAGCGTTGCTCGACGACGACTACGAGCGTGCGCTGGAAGCCCTCCGGCCTCTGCGCCCGTGGGGCAGCGTCCTCGGGGCAGACATGCAAGAGCACGTCATGCGGATGAAGGGACTGGGCTACCGGTACGAGGCGCGCGAGCGAGATCTGCTGCGGTTCGACCGGTTCCTTCAGCGCCACCCCGATCTGGCAAGGGCATCGCTTCAGGCGCAGCTCGAAGCTTGGCGCCGCGAAAGCCGTGGCGTTCGGCATCAGCTGCGCGTGCAGCAGTGCGGACAGATCCTGTCGAAGGCGCGGCATCGCAAGGACGCGGCAACGCCGGTCCTGCCGGCCGAGGTCGGCCTGCACCGGCGCGTCGTGCAACAGGAACGACGTCCCCACCTGTTCAGCGAGGCCGAGATCGAGCGGCTGCTGGAAGCCGCGCGCACGTTCCCGTCGCGCAACGCGCCGCTCAGGCCGATCGCACTGCACGCGATGATCACGCTGGCGTACTGCGCTGGCTTGCGGCTTGGCGAGATCGCTTCGCTGACGCTGGGCGACCTGGACCAGGAGAACGGCCTGCTGGAGATCCGGGACACGAAGTTCTTCAAGTCGCGGAGGCTGCCGCTGGCGTCCAGCACCCTCGCTGTGCTGCAGAACTACCTTGAGGCGCGGGCGGCGACGGGTGCTCCAACGGTGCCGGACGCCCCGATGTGGTGGACGCCGCTGCGCCGATGTGCGTACGCGTATGGGCAGATCGAGAAACTCCTGGTCAGCGTGATGCGCCGCGCCGGGCTCAAACCAGCACACGGCCAACGTGGACCGAGAGTTCATGATCTGAGGCACACCTTCGTCGCGCATCGGATGATGCAGTGGTACCGCGAGGGCGTTGATGCGCAAACCCGGCTGCCGCACTTGTCCACCTACCTGGGCCACAAGGACATCAGCTCGACGCTGGTGTACCTGAACATCACGCCGGAATTGCTGCAACAGGCCAGCGAACGCCACCGGCGACGCAACGCCGGCGCGCTGCGTGCATCGGAGGGGCGGTCATGAGCAAGACGCACCTCGCACCCTGGCTCCACTCGTTCTTCCACGAGTGGCTCGCCGAGCAGCGCAACTGCTCGCGACACACCGTCCTGTCGTACCGCGACACCTGGCGCATGTTCCTGCGCTTCGTCGCAGGACGCCGTCATCGTTCCGTGAGCTCGTTGACGCTGGCCGACCTGACCGCCGAGGAAGTGATCGCGTTCCTCAAGCACATCGAGACCCAGCGACGCGCTTGCGTGGGCACGCGCAACTGCCGCCTGGCGGCGATCCGATCGTTCTTCCGCTACGTCGCCGACCGCGAGCCGCTGGCGGCCTTGCAGTGCGCGGCCGTCCTTCGCATCCCGACGAAGAAGGGCTCGAGGACCGACCCGGATTACCTCGACGGCGAAGAGGTCGCCGCGATCCTGCGTCAGCCGGATCGATCGACGCCGGAAGGGCAACGCGACCATGCCTTACTTGCCCTCCTGTACAACACGGGTGCCCGGATCCAGGAGGCGCTGAGCCTGTGCCCTGGCAACATCCGGCTGGCGGCGCCGGCGCAAGTGAAGCTCTTCGGCAAAGGCCGCAAGGAGAGGATCTGCCCGCTCTGGCCGGAGACGGCCAAGCTGCTTGCGGCACTGCTGAAGCGCCAGCCTCGACTCGATCACGAACCGTTGTTCGTCAACCGGTATGGGCAGCCACTCGGCGCCGCCGGTGTGCGGTTCAAGCTTGCGCAGTACGTGCAAGCGGCGGCCGCCGAGATGCCGTCGTTGCGGAAGAAGCGCGTGCACCCGCACACGTTCCGCCACACGGCGGGCGTCCAACTGGTCGCTGCCGGGGTCGACGTTACGGTGATCAGGAGTTGGCTTGGACATGTTCGCCTCGACACGACGAACCACTACGCACGCGCGAACCTCGAAACCAAGCGTCGCGCCATCGAGCAGGTCGATCGTTCGACCAGGCCCGGCAGCCCGCCACGCTGGCGGCGCAACCCTGACCTGTTGAACTGGCTGGACTCGCTGTGATCCTGAGTAATGCGAAGCAAGGAGATCGCCCCCATGCTCGACAAGCCCCGTCGTTCGGAACCTGTGCTTCGCATTACTGGTTCCTTGCCATTCAAG
>CAZYGK010000243.1:0-3805 GCA_964647355.1 uncultured Flavobacteriaceae bacterium
CGCAATCCGTTCTGGTCGCCGGATGCGAAGGCGGCGGCGCTGTGGGAGAGCTATCTCGACGAGCGGCGCAAGGCAGGTTCTTCCTGCGGCGCCGTGATCGAGGTCGTCGCAGAGAACGTGCCTGCGGGGTTGGGCGCGCCGGTTTACGGCAAGCTCGACGCGGATCTCGCAGCCGCGATGATGTCGATCAACGCGGTCAAAGGCGTCGAGATCGGCGACGGATTTGCGGCGGCCGCGCTCTCGGGCGAAGAGAATGCGGACGAGATGCGTATGGCGGGCGGCAAGCCCATCTTCCTTGCAAACCACGGCGGCGGCGTCCAAGGCGGCATCTCGACGGGACAAGACGTCGTCGTACGCTTTGCGGTGAAGCCGACGTCGTCGATCCTCTCGCCGCGCAAGACGATCACGCGCGACGGGCAAGAGACGGACATCCAAACCAAAGGCCGCCACGACCCCTGCGTCGGCATCCGCGCCGTGCCGGTGGGTGAAGCGATGATGGCCGCGGTGCTCGCGGATCATTTGCTCCGGCATCGTGGGCAGGTTGGCTAGGTTAAGCGAACTGCCGAATTTTTCACCATGACGGCGTTGATTGCCTGCTCATTGGGAATGGCTCCCTTGCGCAACGCTCCCTGTCTGACCATCTGAGATTCATGCCCTTTGCGAGGTGGGCGGTATCACGGGACGGGCTGATCGCGTGAAGAAGAGTAAGCCGAAGAAGGCCCGGCGGGCGAGGGTCAAACAGCGCTTGGAGGCGTTGCGAAACCACGACAAGACGAACGATCCGCTTGCGGACTTGGCCGATGGGGCCGTAACCCAAGCGGTCGAGAAGGCGCTCGGACAAGCCGTTGACACGGCCGTGGACATCATCGTCAACTTCATCCCGGACGGAGTGTGACGATGCTCGACGATCTTTTTGGGAAGCCGAAGAAGAAGCGCAAGCGGCCGGCGAAGAAGCGGTCGGCATTGGAGGTGGCGCTCGGCGTGCCTGCAAAGCGCAAGCGGCGCAAGCCGCAGAGCGCGGCGAAGAAGGTCGAGAACGCGGTCGAGCGCGCGGTCGGCAACGCCGTCGAAGATATCGTGACGGCGGCGATCAAGAAGATTACGGGTTGATCCTTCCTGGGACCGCGGGCGGCCTCGCCCGCTCTTTGCCGCGCCTCCGCGATCTTGCGCGTTCTAAATCAAAGAAGAGCGGGCGAGGCCGCCCGCGGTCCAAGGACGTTACGCGCTTAGGGCTTGGTGCTGTTCGGCCGGCGTCGCGCTGCAGCTTGCCGGCAGGATCAGCGTTGCCGTTGTGCCCTGCCCCGGTTTGCTTTCGATCGCGAAGGTTGCGCCCAAGGCTTCGGCGAAGCGTTTGCAGAGCGGCAAGCCGAGGCCGGTGCCTTCGGTGCGGGCGGTCATGCTGTTGCCGGCTTGGCCGAACGGCGTGAGCGCGACTTTCAACTCTTCCGCCGACATGCCGACGCCGTTGTCGGCGACGGTGAGGCGGACGGTGCCGTCTGCTTCGTGCGCGGCCGCGATCATGACTTTGCCGCCTTCGCCGGTGAACTTGATCGCGTTCGTCGCCAGGTTGATCAAGATCTGCTGTACCAAACGCTGATCGGTGCGCACGGCCGGCAGCGGCGTTGTGGGCCTGTACACCAAGCTCACGCGCTTGCGCTCCGCGCGCTCCCGCAGGAGGCGCAGCGCGGCGTCGATCGCCTCGTCCAGCGCGAAGGTTTGCTCGCTGACGGCGAGGGCGCCCGCTTCGACCTTCGAGAGGTCGAGCACATCGTTGATCAGGCGCAACAGATGCACGCCGCTGTCGTTGATGTCTTTTGCGTAGGAGGCGTAGCGGTCGCTGACGGCGCCGAACACGCCCGTGCTGATCGTCTCCGAAAAGCCGATGATGGCGTTCAATGGCGTGCGCAGCTCGTGGCTCATGTGGGCCAAGAACTCCGACTTCGCACGGTTCGCGCCTTCGGCGTCGAGCTTGGCGCGGACGAGCTCCTGCTGCTTGTCGATGAGCGCTTGGCGGAGTTTCACTTCGCTGACCACGAAGCCGTGCAGCTGGCCCGCAGCGGTTCGCTGGCCCAGCGCGTAGACCATAAGAAGCACGCCGATCAGGAGGGTCTCGACGGCGCCGTTGAACGCGAACGCGACGGCGAGCGGTGCGACCGTGCATATGGCGTACGACATCGCCGCGCGCGGGATCGGCATCAGCGCCGCGCCGCCGCCCATGGCGTTGCCGAGGATCAGCACGGCAAGCAGCGTCATCTGCGCTGGCGAGGCGTATTGGTAGAAAAGAACTGCGCCGCCGCCCCAGATCAACGCGCGCAGTACGCTGAACCGGATGATGAGGCCGATAACGCGGGAGGCTTCGTCGTCGTTGAGCACGCGCTGCCCGAGACCGTTCAGCAGGCGCGGCACGATGGCGTTGGCGACGCAAACCAGCCCCGCCCAGCCGAGGAGAATCAGCGGCGGGACCGTGCTCCAAAACGCGGCGACGACCGCCGCCATGATGATGGTTCCGGAAATCGCGATCAGCGGCGCGCTGACCATGACGGCGTGGATCTGCAGCTCGAGCGCCGACGGCGTGCCGTCGTCCGGTGCGATCGGACGGCCGAAGAATGGGCGCAGTACTGCGGACTTCAGGTCCATCGAAGTGAAATTGGGTTCGCGCGGGACGAATAGCTTGATCCTGCGATGCTAGGCCCGGGTCCGTTAATAGCGCGTCAACGATTGGCGGCTGCGGCCTTCGTGAAGCTCGCCACTTTCGACAGGAACGCCGGGGTTTCGGTGCGCGGCGTCAAGCCTGCGGCTTCGAACGCGGCGCGGATGTTCCAGGTTTGGTAGCTCTCATAGTAGGGCTCGTGGAAGGCTTGCGGGAAGAATTCAGTCAGCGCTTCGAAGCCGGGCGTGTCGCCGGGTTGGATCGAGTCCACGAGGACGAACAGGCCGCCGGGTTTGAGGACCCGGGCAATTTCCTTCGCCACCACCGCGCGGACCTTCGGCGGCAGTTCGTGGAACAGATAGATGCAGGTGACGATGTCCTGGCTTTCGTCAGCCAGCGGCATCGCTTCGGCGTTCGCCTCGACGAAGGCGATGTCGTGCCAGGGTTTTAGGTTCTTGCGCGCTTCGTCGAGGTAGGCGGGCGAGAGATCGAGTGCGGTCGTCTTCAGGCGCGGCCAGTTGTCTTTGACGAACGTGAGGAAGCGGCCGGTGCCCGTCGCCACGTCGAGCAGTTGCACCGTGCGCTGATCGCGGCCCTTCATGTGCTCGGCGATGGGGACAAGCGCCTGGCGGCGCATCGCATCCGCCGTGCCGGCGAACAGCGACTCCACCTGAAAGTCGTAACGCTTGGCCGAGTCTTCCGTCAGCCAGCCGCCGGTTTGGTAGTGGAAGTTCTGCAGGTAATAGCGCGGGAAGTCCTTTCGCGCTTCATCCGACAGGACTTCATCGTGGACGTGATCGCGGCGGCGCTTGGCGACTTTCGGTACGTCGCGCAGGAAGTCGAGCGAGTGCTGCAGCGTTTGGATGGCGCTGCGGTCGAGGGCTGCCGGTGCCGCGTAGAGACCTTGCTCGATGTTCTTCCAATCGCGTTCGAACAGCGCCTGCATCTCGCCGAGGAATTTTTGCCGGTTCGGATAGTCGTGCTCGACTTCGACCTTGCGGTCCGCGAACGCCGTCCCGCGGCCCATGCGGTTCGCGATGAGATGATGCCCGCCATACCACGCAACGCGCGCGGTCTGCGTCAGGCGATAGGCGGCGCGGGCGATGGGGTTCGGCATCTGCGGTCAGCTCCGCTCGAATATTGCCACAAGTTCGA
>CAZYGK010000244.1:0-1722 GCA_964647355.1 uncultured Flavobacteriaceae bacterium
GGCCGCACGCTGGTCACGAAGCCCCGCACGATCACGCTCGAAGACATCGAGCATTTTGCGCACTTCACCGGCGACACGTTCTACGCCCACATGGACGAGAAAGCCGCCGCCGCCAACCCGCTCTTCGGCGGCCGCGTTGCGCACGGCTATCTGCTGCTCTCGTTCGCAGCCGGCCTCTTCGTCGACCCCGACCCGGGCCCCGTGCTCGCGAACTACGGCCTCGACAATCTGCGCTTCATCAAGCCCGTGAAGCCGGGCGAGACCATCAAGGTCAACCTGACCGTCAAACAAAAAACCCCGCGCACCGATAAATACGGCGAAGTCCGCTGGGCCGTTCTGCTGACCAACGCGAACGAAGAACCGGTGGCGAGCTACGAACTGCTGACGATGAACGCTCTTTGATGCGGTTGACCTTCGACCGCGGCGGCGAGGGCGACCGTTTGCTCGTGCTGCTGCACGGCCTCGGCGCAACGCGTCATGTCTGGCATCCGATGCTTGAAGCGCGACGATGGCACGGCCGCTGGATCGCGTCCGACTTGCGCGGACACGGCATGTCGCCCCACGGACAGACCTACACGCTCGCCGACCACGCGTCCGACGTCGCAAACCTCATAGGCGCACAGCCCACCGCACAACACCTCACGATCGTGGGACACTCGATGGGTGGAGCGGTTGCTCTCGCATTGGCGTCGGGCGCATTCGGCCGGGCGCCGACCCAAGTCTTCGGCCTCGGCATCAAAGTGGCTTGGAGCGCGGAGGAACTGTCGCGCTTGGCTGACCTCGCAGCCGCCCCCGTCCGGCGCTTCGCGACCAGGGCCGAAGCGATCGACCGCTACTTGAAGGTGGCAGGCCTCGCCGGCCTCATCGAGAAAGAAGCAGCTGGCGCAGCCGCCGGCATCGCGCCCGACGGCGACGCCTGGCGCTTGGCCTACGACCCACGCACGATGACGGTCGGCGCGCCGCCGATGCGCACACTGACCGACGCGGCCCGTTGCCCCGTTCACTTGGCCCGTGGCGAAGCCGACCGCATGGTGACGCTGGAGCAACTGCAAGCCTTCGACGCGAACGCGGTCACGCTCGCAGGCGCAGGTCACAACGCGATGGTCGAGACTCCCGCAGCCGTATGGGACTGGATCGAAAGCCGCTTGGCATGAGCAACCCCGACCTCGCGCGCGCCTTCGACCTGAAGAACCTGCCGGAGAGCTTCTACGACGATCCCTACCCGACGTACCGAAGCCTACGCGAGCACGCGCCGGTAAAACGCTTGGGCTCGAACGCGGTGTTCTTGAGCCGTTACGCCGACGTGAGCGCCGTCTATCAAGACACCGCGACGTTCTCCTCCGACAAGAAAGCGGAGTTCGGACCGAAGTTCGGCACGGGCTCGCGTCTATTCCGCCACCACACAACGAGCCTCGTCTTCAATGACGACCCGTACCACGCGCGCGTTCGCAAGACGATGATGGGCGCACTCGTGCCGAAGGCGCTGGCGCCCCTCGAACCGAAGCTCGAACGCCTGGTGGACCGCCTGCTCGACCAAGCAGAGACCAAGCGCACGATTGACGGCATCGCAGAGTTCGCAGGCGCCATTCCCGTCGAAGTGATCGGCGACCTGCTCGCGATCCCGATGGCCGACCGCGAGCCTTTACGCGCGTGGTCGCTCGCGATCCTAGGCGCGCTCGAACCGGTGCTCTCGCCCGAAGCGTTCGCGCGCGGCGAACAGGC
>CAZYGK010000244.1:1822-3786 GCA_964647355.1 uncultured Flavobacteriaceae bacterium
AGGCCGGCACGTTCGTGACGCTCGGCATCGGCGCCGCCAACCGCGACCCGGCCGAGTTCGCCGATCCCGAAGGCTTCGACATCGCTCGAACCCCGAACCGCCACCTCGCCTTCGCAGGCGGGCCGCACCAATGCGCCGGTATGAATCTCGCGCGGCTAGAAGGCCGCATCGCGCTCGGCCGCTGGCTGAAGCGCTTCCCGAACTACGAACTCGCCGGTACGCCGCAACGCAACCGCCGCGCCCGCTTCCGCGGCTTTGCGAGGCTGATGCTGACTACTGCACCTGCTTAAGCGCCTTCGCAAAGCGCTCGATCTCGCCGTCGTTGCGGAACCCCGCGACGTTGATGCGGCCTGATCCCGCAATGTAGATCGCATGCTCCTGCTTGAGCCGCTGCACCGCCTCCGGCGTCACCTGGATCAAGCTGAACATCCCGCGCTGGCGCACGACGGCGCTGAGTGCCGGGTTCAAACTTGCGAGCAGCTTTCGGTTCGACAAAATGCGCGCGCACATCTCGTCAAGCTCAGCCTTCCAATCCCTTGTAAGCTCCGCCGACTGCAACACGATCCGCACGGCCGCCGCGCCATGATCCGACGGCATCGACCAGTTCGCACGCGCCAGCGCCAACGCTTGGCTGTAGGCGGCTTGCGCCGCTCGCCCGTTGCCCGCGATCACGTAGAGCGCGCCGACCCGCTCGCGGTAGACGCCGAAATTCTTGTCGCTCGCATAACCGACTAACGCTTCGTCGACATGGTCGAGCACAAGCCGCAATCCCTTCGCGTCGCCCTCGAGCCCCTCGCCCAAACCCTGGTAAGCGAAGTCGAAGAAGGGAACGATCCCCCGCCGCGCGACCGTCTCGGCGATCGCCCGCCATTGCTCGAGGTCGTAGTCCGCGCCGGTCGGATTGTTGCAGCACGCTTGCAGCAGCACGACGTCGCCGGCCTCGGCACGCTCAAGCGCACTCATCGTCTCGTCGAACGGCAACGTCTGCGTCGCTTTGTCGAACTGCTTGAAGCCTTCCACGCTGAGCCGCGCAGCGGTCAGCACCGGCCGATGGTTCGGCCACGTCGGCTCGCCGAGCCAAACTTTCGCCCGTGGGTTCGCGGTCGCAATCAACTCCGCGCCCAAGCGAATGGCGCCCGTGCCGCCCGGCGTCTGCAGCCCGGCAATACGCTCGCTCTTCGCAAACGCCTCGCCGAACACGATCGGCCTCAACAGCTCGACAAAGACAGGATCGCCTTCCGATCCCATGTACCCTTTCGTCGTCTGCGTCTCGAGCAGCACGCGTTCGGCCGCCTTGACCGCGCGCATGACCGGCGTGATCCCGCTCGCATTGCGGTACATTCCGACGCCAAGATCGATCTTCCCCTCACGCGAATCCTTTCGGAACTCCGCCATCACGGAGAGCAGTGAGTCTTGCGGTTGCGGCTTCATGCCCCCGAACAAGGTCGGATGCACGGCTTGAACTTGCGGCTTTGCCATCTTGGGCTCCTTCAAGGGCCCCAAGTCTCCAACGTCTCGACGAACCGCGTCAGCCACGCATTCGTTTGGAACGCGTCGATCACGCGATGGTCGATCGTGAGACTCACATAGGCCATCGGACGTATCTCTATTCTATCAACTCCGCCCGCCGCGCGCACCACCGCACGCTTCTCGAGCTTGCCGACGCCCAGGATCGCCGACTGCGGCTGGTTGATGATGATCGGCGACGCAATAAGCGACCCGGAAACGCCGTGGTTCGAGATCGAAAATGTCCCGTCGCGTACGTCCGCCGGCGAAAGCTTACCACCCCGCGCCCGCTCGGTGAGATCGGTCAACTGCTTGGCGATGTCCAACAACGAGAGCGATTGCGCCTTGTGGATGACTGGAACGATCAAACCCTTCTCCCCCAACGCCGTGCCGATGCCGATGTTCACGTCGTCGGAGATCTCGATGCAGTCGTCGAACCAGCGCCCGTTGACCGCCGG
>CAZYGK010000245.1:0-3720 GCA_964647355.1 uncultured Flavobacteriaceae bacterium
CCGTCGTGCGCGCCTCGTCAGCCTCCGTCCGCGCCGAGTAACCGGCGACGTCGAGGGCCACGATGGTGGCGAGGCGTCTGGCAGCGGCGTCGGACAATCAAGTTCCCCCTGTGCGTCGGACTCTAGCACATTCTGTGGGTCAGCGATGATGCACCGGAGGCGGCGGCTGCCACGCCAGGTCTGCGATTTGGTCAAGATGCGTCGTGCTCGATCTCGCCACCTGACGTTCGAGCGCTTCGCAGAAGTCCGGGTCAAACCATTGCTTCAACCGGGGCCACATGGCTTTGCCCCCGGCGCTGCGGAATGTCAGTGCAAGTCCTTCCAGATACTGGTCGAGGTTGAGACCCGAAAAGTCCCTTTGCTTGCGATCAATGAATCCCTGCTCGGATTGAGTGATCCAGGTGAAAAGCCAAATACCCCATTTCAGGCGTTCGGCTTCGGTCAAGTTCTCAAAGCTCTTCAGCCCCCGGATATGCACGTCCAGCAGGTTTGGATCGTCAGACAGTCTCAGCAGGATGTCGTCGTTGTGACGTATCATCGCGCGGGCATTCTCGCGGGACAGTTCCTGTCTCGCGCGGTTGACCTGGTGCGCCAGGAAAAAGAGCGACAACACCACGGCGACGGAGCCGACGATGCTGCTGATGGCTCCGACCTCTTCAATTGACATTCGTGGCTCCGCCTGGGATTGGGTTGGGGATAAGAACGATGGTTCGGCGATGAGCTGCGCTGTCAGTCATCGAAACCTGCCAGACGCAGACTTTCGCTTAGTCACGAGGATGTCCGGCTTTCAGAAGACGCAATCGGTGCACGAGAACATCGCGGTCGATGCCTTTGACCCGAACGCTCAATTCATCGACGTCGAAATCCTTGATGTCCGAGTTTATACCCGCTTGGCGATACAAATCGTCTGTCAACCAGATCTCGTTCGCCTCGGCCAGGCCCTGCACGCGTGCCGCGAGGTTTACCGTCTGACCGAAGTAGTCGAGGTGATCGTTCAGTGTGACCGCCAGGCTTGGGCCGCAATGCGCGCCGATCTTGAGTACGATGATCTCCTCTCCTGCCGCCGCATTGTACTCGGCAATCCGCGCCAGCATGTCCCGGGCCGCGCGCACCGCCTTTGACGGTTCGGTGAAACTCGCCATGACGGCGTCGCCGATAGTTTTGACCAGCGCTCCCTCGTTGGCTGTGATCACGTCGCGCAAAACGCCGAAGTGCTGGCGCACCAAGTTAAATGCCTTCATGTCACCGATACGGTCGTACAGCGCCGTCGACCCCTTGAGGTCGGTGAAGAGCAGCGTCACGCGCTTGATCGCCAAACCGCCGGAACTCATCACCGTTTCCGACGGAAACAGGTTCAGAAACGTCTGCGTTGACAGAAGCTGCGAGCCTGAAAGGAAATCGGCAAGCCTGACGTTCCACTGTCCCGGGTTTGCAATCTGGAAAGCCGAAGCCCTGAAGCGCGACGACGTGCCATTGGTCAGATGGAACTCAAGTGGCCCGGGTGCCACCTCGAGGAATGGTTCGGCGACGCGATTCTCAAGATACAGGCAGTGAACGGAGTCGTTAGGCCCCATTTTTTCCGCGTTCACTACAAGATCACGGCCGTGCGAAAACCCCACATGGCCGGGCCCCAGCACCAGATTAAACGTTCTGGTCTCTCCGGGATCGACGTAGCAAACGAACATTGTGTCACGCTTGAAGACCTGGCGAAGGGGCACGGAATCAGCGTTGAGGGCGTTCTCCGAGACGGAGAAATCCAAGTGCTCCTCGGCTGTCAAGGTCGACGGGTCAAGAAAGCGGGATCCCCGCACCGCTGGCGAGACCGAGAAGCCGACCTCGACGAAGTCGCTCAAATCGGCGTCGCGATGGCCCAGACAGGTCTTGCAGAAAAAGTGCTCGTTCGCATCGTTGAGCACGGTGAAGCTCTCAACAACCTGACCGCACCCGCGGCAAACATAGTGCCACTCCATGGTCAGCAAGCCGGCTTTGCGGGCGTGCAGGAACAGATCAATGACCTGTCGCTCGGGCAATTTCCGTGCACGCGCGAAAGCGATCGGATTGATCCGCACGATTTGGCTTTCCGGCGCGGTGCGAATGAACTCCCCGAGCACGTTCGCGAGACTGCCGTCGCCGCGATAAGTTGCCTGCGTGGCGGCGAGGCGCTCCGAGAGCACACCTTCGTTGAGGTTCGACGTCATCGCGCCGCCACCTCCGCCGTCGTGCGCGCCTCGTCGGCCTCCGTCCGCGCCGAGTAACCGGCGACGTCGAGGGCCATGATCGTGGCGAGCTTGCGGGTGGTGTCGCTCACCGCAAGTGTTCTTCAGAGCGGTGCAAGGCCAAGGGCGGTGCGCTCTTTGTTGATCAGGGATTTCATTCTTGCACGCAGGGCGTTGAAGGCTTCGTCCTTTGGTAGGAAGCCATACAGCGCTTCATTGAAGAAGAACGGCGCGCGCCAGCCGACGTCGATCGCCGCCGTATAGTGCGCTCTTGCCGCCGCGAAGTTGCCTTCGAACGCGGCGGCATCGCCCAACTCGCGCCGGAACGTCGGGCCGTTCTTGTAGAGCTCATGCTGGTCGGCGAGCGTGGCTTTCCATGCCGCAAGCACGCCCTTGGTGTCCTTGTGCCCCGCGTCTCTCAGCGCCAGCAAGAGGTGAATCATCGAGCAGTTGCAGGCATTACGGGCGGCGACGGCGGCCGCAGGCGATCCGAGCTTTTCGTCGTAGGTGGAAACCACACCGGCGATGTCGCCGGCCGCGTAGTGGACGCCGACATACGAGCCCAGCACATTAATTTGCGTCGTCGCCGACGGGTCGGCGTTGACAAGCTCGAGCGCCCGCTTCGTGTCGCCCTTGAGGAGGGCGCCCAGCGCCTTTCGCCGGTCACCAGCGCCTTCGCGGAGCAACCAGTCCCCATCGCCGAGCGCCAAACGAAAGGCAGAGCGGCGGACATCGAGGGCACTGTCGATAAACCCTTCACGTGCAAGCTCTTCAGAAATTCGCAACGCCGCGGCGAGGTCGCCACGTTGGCCGACCACCGCAACACGCATCGCCCTAACGGATGACGCTTGATTGGGGCTTACCTTCGCCCATTTCGCGAGCGAGGCTTCGGCCTCGTCGTAGCGGCCCATCCCGTTAAGGTAGTTCGCGTAGATGACGTTGGCGTCCCGGTGACCCGGGTCCCGTTGAAGCACGCTAGCGAGGATTTTCATCGCTTCGCCGCGCTCGCCCTTCTGGCTCAGAAAATAGGCGAGGTCGTTTTCAGCCTGCGGGAAATTCGGACGGATCGCGATCGCCTTGCGCAAGTTTTCGATCGCCAGGGCGAGCTGCTTCGGGTCCCCGGTATCCGTCATGAGGCCGTAGTAACTGCCAAGTGCGAACAGCGCCTCGGCCGATGACGGATCCTGAGCCATTGCACGATCGACGAAGCCTTTCACCACCGGCAAGGCTTTCGCAATCGGCGTCGTGCCCACGGTGCCAGGACCGTCCGTCAGCATCATCGCTGCGTAGGCGCGCCAGGCGAGTGCGGGCGTGTACTCCGGATCGGCGGCAATCGCCTCATCCAGAAGCCTCGCCGCGTCCTCATACGCCTTGCGCCCGCCATCCATCGTCATCTTCTCGCGCGCGAGCAGGAAGCGGTCATAGGCGCTGATGTTGTCGGCATGCGCTGTCGGCTTCAGCGTCTTCGACGCCGCAGCGAGTGCCGGCACAGCTTCGCTCATCT
>CAZYGK010000246.1:0-3693 GCA_964647355.1 uncultured Flavobacteriaceae bacterium
CGATCAGGGTCACGAAACGCTTGGCTTCGTTCCTTTTGTCGGGCGACAGGCGTGGGACGTCTCTCACCACGACCGCGTGATAGGCATCGGCGATCGCGAGAAAGTCCTGCGGACCCAGAGGCTGGATGCAAAGATCGTCGAACGTGAAGCGCGCGGCCCCGCGCGCCTGCTCGCGCACGGCGAGCTTACGGCCCAAGACTTCCAGCTCGGCCGGCGCGCCTTGCGTCACTCCGGTCAGGTCGTGCCAGACCTCATCGAGCGCCGCGGTCGCGTCGGCGTTCAGCGGGGTGAAGTAGACGCGGCCGCGCTCAAGCCGCGCCAAGCGGTAATCGATCGGGCCGTCGAGGCACATCACGTCCATGCGTCGCTCGATCAGGTCGATCGCGGGCATGAATAGTTGGCGGTTGATCCCGTTCTCGTAGAGTTCGCGCGGGGGACGGTTCGAGGTGGCGACCACAACGATGCCCGATTCGAACAACGTCTCGAACAGGCGCGCGAGGATCATCGCGTCGGCGATGTCGAGCACCTGGAACTCGTCGAAGCAGAGCAAAGCGGCACTTCCGCGGATATCGGCGGCCGTGCGGGCAATCTCGTTGCCCGGATCCTTTTCGCGCCAGCGCCTCACCGTCGCGTGGACCTCGGCCATGAAGTCGTGGAAGTGCACGCGGCGCTTCGGCGCGAATGACACGGTCTCGTAGAACAGATCCATGAGCATGGATTTGCCGCGGCCGACCGGGCCGTGGATGTAGAGCCCGCGCGGCGGCGGGGCGGCGCGACCGAAACCGAAGAACGGCTTACGGCCGTGGCTGAAGGCTTCAAGCTTCGTTGCGAGTGTCTCGAGCGCGCCTGAGACCCGCTCCTGCGCGGGATCGCCGGTCAGCTTCCTCTCGGCGACAAGCGCGCGATAGCGTTCGACTGGGTGCATGCGCGCGATCGAAACCTAAGGCACGCGGCTGTAGCGGCCGTCGAGGACCGCACGTATGCCGCAATAGTCGCTGCAGTATTTGGTTTGGACGACCATGACGTCTTCGCCGTCTGGCGCGATGGTCATGCGGCAGGCGTTTGCTCCCTTATCGGCGTAGCGGATGACACCCTTGCCGCCTTGCGGGGCGCTGTCGGTGTCGAACCAGCAGGTGTGATCTCCGCCGCCAACGGTCAGGATGCGCAGAGCTGCGTCATAGCCGAACCGGACAATCCACATCGACCCGCCCATGCCTTCAGGCTGATACTCGGCAAAGGCCGCATAGACGTTGACGTATTGGCTCAGTTCGGTGAGGCGTGCGCGATAGGTACGCTCGATGCAGTCGCTGTCGTCGCGGCACGCGTCGCGCAGGTTCAGGAAACTGCGCTGACCAGCCCTGATCGGGCGGCGCAGTTGCGGCTTCTGGGTCAACGCCAGTTTGTAGAGCCGCGCCATCTGGCGATCCGTCCACTGCAGATTCGGTATGTCGCAGATCGCCTTCTCAGTGATGGTTTTCGCCTTTGCGCAGTTGAAGCTCGGCGCGGCGGAAACGGGTATTGCGACAACGAGTGTAGCGAATGCAAAAGCAAAAAGACGCAGCATTACTTACCCCTTGGTGATCATGCGACTATCGGAGGGCTCACTCATTCTAACCGATTGTACGTGCCGTCCATCGACGCACGAGCGCCACAATGTTCGTGGCCTTCAGTTGTGACTTGGAACCCACCTTCAACGGGGGCGACTGTGATGCGAAACGTCAATTGCTCATCATAGAACCGAACGACACCATCGGCACCGAGGGGTAGATCGTCTTGTTCGAACTGGCAAACGTGATCATTGCCGCCGACAGTCCAGATGGAAAGGGAGGCGGTAGTTCCGTATCGGGCAATTTGCAATCGGCCATTGTCGGCTGCTCTTCCCGCACCTCTCAAAGTCTGAAACGCCTGCTGGTCGTTCATCGCGCGCGCCACGGCCTTCAGTCGCTTCCGGTAGACGTCATCCATCCGGCACCTTGGCCGTGAAAAGCAGGAGTCCCGATCTTGTAGAAATTTTCGCTGACTGGCGACAAGCAACGCACGTTTCTCGACTGGCACGCGCTCCTTCGCGATTGCGTAGAGGCGAGCGAGTTGACGGTCGAGCCACGCGCTTCCTCCGCCGGTGATTGGACCGTCGTCCTCGCAGATGACCTTCTCGACGTCGCTGGTCGCCTTTTCACAATCGAAGCTGGGACCGGCAATGGCGACCGATGTCAGCATGACCGAGAGACAGAGGGCGGCGAGCGTGCGCACTGGAGGATTACCTCATCGTCGGAATGACGAAGCTGGAACCTTCGCGGACGCCGCCTTTGGGCCAGCGGGCGGTGACGGTTTTGATTTTCGTGAAAAAGCGCACGCCTTCGGGGCCGTGCTGGTTGACGTCGCCGAAGGCCGATCGCTTCCAGCCGCCGAACGTGTGGTAGGCGAGCGGCACGGGGATCGGAACGTTGATGCCGACCATGCCGACTTGAACTTTGCTTGCGAACTCGCGCGCGGCGTCGCCGTCGCGGGTGAAGATCGCGACGCCGTTGCCGTAGGCGTGTTTGGACGGCAGGGCGGCTGCTTCCTCAAACGTTTGTGCGCGGGCGATTTGCAGCACAGGGCCGAAGATTTCTTCCTGGTAGGTGCGCATGTGCGGCTTCACATGATCGAACAGCGAGCCACCCAAGAAGAAGCCGTTTTCGTAGCCCTGCATGCGGAAATTGCGACCGTCGACGACGAGTTCGGCGCCTTCCTTCACGCCCATTTCGATATAGCCCTTCACCTTTTCGCGGTGTTCGCGGGTGACAAGCGGGCCGTAGTTCGCGGCCGGGTCGGTGGGCAGCGAGACTTTCAGTTCTTCGACGCGGGGTTTCAAGCGGCGCACCAGCTCGTCGCCAAGCTTGTCGGTGACGGGGACCGCAACCGCGATCGCCATGCAGCGCTCGCCGGCCGAGCCGTAACCCGCTCCGATCAGATCGTCGACGACCTGGTCGAGGTCTGCGTCGGGCATGATGATCGCGTGGTTCTTCGCGCCGCCCATCGCCTGCACGCGTTTTCCGTGCGCGGTGCCGGTCATGTAGACGTACTCGGCGATTGCGGTCGAACCCACAAAGCTGACCGCTTTGATGTCGGGGTCTTTCAGGATTGCGTCGACGGCTTCCTTGTCGCCGTGCACGACGTTCAGAACGCCCGGCGGCGCGCCCGCTTCCAGCATCAGTTCTGCGAGACGAATGGGAACGCTTGGGTCTTTCTCACTCGGCTTGCAGATGAATGTGTTGCCGGCGGCAATCGCGACGCCGAACATCCACATCGGGATCATGGCCGGGAAGTTGAACGGCGTGATGCCGGCGACGACGCCCAAGGGCTGGCGCATCGAATAGACGTCGATGCCGGTGCCGGCGTTTTCGGTGTATTCGCCTTTCATCAGATGCGGGATGCCGCAGGCAAATTCGATGACTTCAAGGCCGCGTTGGATGTCACCCTTCGAGTCCGCGATGACCTTGCCGTGTTCGGCGGAAAGCATCGCCGCGAGCTCGTCCATGTGCTTTTCGACGAGCGTCTTGAAGTTGAACATCACGCGGGCGCGCTTTTGCGGATTCTGCGCGGACCATTCGGGAAAGGCCTTTAGCGCAGCTTCGACGGCAGCGCGCATCTCAGCTGTCGACGCGAGCGGCGTTTTCGCCTGAACTTCGCCGGTTGCAGGGTTGTAAACAT
>CAZYGK010000247.1:0-3667 GCA_964647355.1 uncultured Flavobacteriaceae bacterium
AACAGGCCCCAAACGTCGGCGAGCGAGCGCATGTGCGGCTCTTCCCCGCGCTCCAACAGCGTGATGACGTCGGCGCCGAGGAGCATCAGCCCCAACACGATCAGCACCAGCGCAATGAAACGAAACAGCATCGTTAATTCCCCAACTCTACCCCGGCGTGCATCGTAGCGAGAGGGCTCGCCCGCCACAAGGTTTTTGGAACCAGCCGATATCGCTACAAGCGGCAGGTTGCGATCCCGCGTCGGCCGTTTTGCGCGAACGAACGTGGGCAGCGTTAAGGCTTTACGCGCATCGCCACCGCGCGTTCGTGCGGCGACGGCGCTCCGGCTCTCGGCGGCCGTCGTGAGGGCGAACCGGTTCGACGCGTCGTACACGTGTCGCTAAGCGCCGGCGAAGTGGCACATGTGGCACAAGGGTCGTGTCGCGGACAGGGTCTTTTTTGAAACGAAGAGCATGCCCGGTGCGCTGCTTCGCGCGCGAGGCACCAGGGCCGCCGCGCCAGGCGGAACTGCACGAACCCTTCGGCGCGCACCATCGGATTCAGTTTTCAAGTCGCAGCCGCGCGCGGCCGGGCCGCACGGGAAGACACGCCTGCCGGGACGCATCACTCACGCGATGCACAACATAAGCTATACGCATTCAACGATCCATCGGCGAATCGCCGCTGACGGCGTGTCGCACATCGCGACCGGCGGGTATCGGAGGGTGGAGATAGGCCGACGCCGACCCCCAACTCTCGGCGCTGCTTTGGGATGGGGGATGGGAGAGGCTCGAGGAGCGAAATTGTTACGTGTCCCCGGCATTTAAGCCGACGCTGCTCTAGGCGCGCACTGAGCGGAGGGAATATGGTTTGGACTGCACCCCGTATTGTTTCAGCCCCGTATCGTGCGCAGCCCGGCGGCCGCGCGGGAGATTACCGACTCGCTGCGCAAAGGCTTGCGGGGGTTGGATGCGATGATGAGCGACGCGGAGAAGCGGAAGTAGCCCATACATTCCTGGGACCGCGGGCGTCCTCGCCCGCGCTGGATGCGCGGGGAATAGGTATCATGTCCCCGTCTTCTTCTTTATAGTTGACGAGGCAAACCGCATGTGTCGGAAATCAAATAGAGACCCTGTCGCGGCCAGCTTGCCGCACGCCAACTTGCAGCGGTGAATATTTAAGATGTCACCACAATTACTTAAGTTCAACGCCAAATGGCCTCCTTAGCCGTCCGGCACGCCATTCTTGTAGGACCATTTCAGCGTTGAAGCTCACAATAGGCATACGTCTTAACTTCGCGACCTCTTCAAGCACGGCCAACGCAGGCGCCTCGTCAATGGGCAACAGCGCCGTTGCCGCTTGCGAACGAACATACGGATCAGCGTCTTGTAACAACCCAACAAGAACACTGCGCCCGTTATCAGGCAAAGCCCTCATCCGCTGCAAAACTAACGCTTGCGCGTCGTGGGCATCATTTGCGGCATCAGCCATGCCCTTGTCCATCGCCACACCCTGCGCAGCAGATGCTTCGCGAAAGCGGGCCGCAAGATCTTCCGTCACCTCAGTGAACACCGCCGAATTGACTCATGAATTTCACTCCAAACTCATACTGCTCGTCGAACGACTTGGAACTGAGCCACTCTCGCACAGTTAGACCATTGGTAAAAGGAGATAATACGGGGACATGATACATATTCCCCACCGCTTCGAGACTATACCGCCGAACGCGCAACTTGACTCACATGCGATCGTTCGCTATTCGTTCTGCAGCGCCTGCAGTCCCCTTCCATGGCCCGTCTCGCCCGCATCATCATTCCCGGCATCGCCCATCACGTGACCCAACGCGGCAACCGGCGCGAGCCGATCTTCTTCGAGGCCGGCGATCAGGAGGTCTATCGCGACCTGCTCGCCGAGCAGGCGGCCCGTGCGCGGGTGTCGATTTGGGCTTACTGCCTGATGCCCAACCACGTCCACCTCGTCGCCGTACCCGAAGATCCACACGGCCTCGGCCGCGCCATCGGCGAGGCGCATCGGCGCTACACGAACTTCATCAACGCGCGCGGGCGGTGGACGGGGCACCTGTTCCAAAGCCGCTTTGCCTCGGTCGCCATGGACGAGGCGCACCTGATCGCCGCGATCCGGTACGTGAGCCTGAACCCGGTGCGTGCGCGGCTGGCCGCGCGGCCCGAGGACTGGGCTTGGTCGAGCGCGCGGGCGCACCTCACGGGCGTGGACGACGCGCTCGTCACCGTCAAGCCGATGCTGGATCGCTTCGATGCGGCAGCGCTTGCGGCGTTGCTCGCGCCCGGCGCCGAAGACGAGGCGGCGTTCGCGGCACTGCGCGCCGCCGAGACGACCGGGCGCCCCTTGGGCAATGAGGATTTCGTCAAAGGTCTCGAGCGCCTGCTCGGCCGCCCCGTCGCGCGCCGCGCCCCAGGCCGCAAACCGGCGGCTCCCGGCACGAGTCAACCGACCCTGCTGTAGCACGCCGGTCGGTGGTGGGGAATATGTATCATGTCCCCGTATTCTCCCGAACCTCTACGCCTATGTCGCAAACGATCCGATGAACGCGACCGATCCCAGTGGGCTGCAGCAAGCGCCGCATGCGGATGGCGGCGGGACAGTGGGCGATCTGCCAACGATCATTCCGGGAGACCGCATGACTGTCTACGGGCCACGCAATGACCCTGGCGCCGCGACCCTCGCTTTCGCCCTCGGCGCGCGTCTGTCGGCCGCGGCTAATCGGAGCCAAGCATCACCCCCGAAGAAGCAAGAGTGCGGCGACGAAGCCAGCGAAGGTTGCACCGACAAGGTGACAGTGACGGCGAAGCGGCCCAAGAAGAGGAAAGACGCACCGCTGCATGTTCAATTCTTCATTGGTCTAACGGAAATTCCAGGTTTCCTTGGCGAGATGCGTGACCTCACGGAAAAAATGTTAGCGAATCCTGAGAAAACAAAGCACTGCTCTAACCGTTGCAGTCTACTCGCGGACGCCGAGAAAAAGTTCAACCCCCTTAACAAAGTGCCAAAATACACTGCGCAGATTGGGTTCTATGCATTGATGCGATATCTAGGTGAGGGGCTTGTCGGGCAATACGTAGTTTGGGGTTACAATGGAGTAGAAGCCGGTAAATTCCTTGGCGACAAGGCAGATTGTATGAGTAAATGTATGAACGGTTCGGGGAGCTAGGAAACGAGACTGGAGGGCCGAATATGCTTCAACCGCTAATATACGTGATTCTGGGGGTGTTGTTGGTGGGCAATGTAGGCTTGCTTTTGGTCAGAGGATCCTTTTCGAGATTTGGACCGTTGGCATATTTGTTGTTTGTAGAGTCTTCACTCGTACTGATATACGCAATTCCGGCGCGGTTTGGGGAGTCATCACAGGGGCCTTGGCCACAAACGCCTTGGTTGCCAGTCGACGATTGGGTAGCTGGGATAGCATTGCACTTTTGCCTGCTTGCCTTTCTGATAGTTAGGTTGATCTGGGCATGTGCTTCGAGAGGGTGACAAGCTGCCAAACAACAAGCCCCTTACGATGTAACTTCTGCGTCGGGCTTTGCGCTGGGTTGGTTAGAAATGCGGTGACACGAGACTGAGCTGCACCCAAATCCGGGGAATACGGGGACATGATCAGTAGTGTCCGGCTAATTGGCAAAGAGATTCAACTGGTTATCGGTTGGCGCA
>CAZYGK010000248.1:0-1270 GCA_964647355.1 uncultured Flavobacteriaceae bacterium
TGATCGAGACGGAGCGCGAGGTCGAGTTTGCGGCCTACCGGTCGTATATGGATTCGGCCGTGCCGGTGCCGCGGGCGCTGTTTCTCGAGCGCGAGCTTGAGTGGTTGGAGCGGCCCTTCTTCGTGATGGAGGAGATCGAGGGCTGTACGGCCGGATCGATCCTTGCGTCCGACCCCTACGGGCCGCACCGGCAGAAGATCGGCGAGCAGTTCTTTTCGATTTTGGGCGCGATCGCGAAGCGCGATGCGATGACGTCCGATCTCGCGAAGCACGTGCCCGTCGTGAAGGCGGACGAGGCGTGGAAGGTCGAACTCGACAAATGGGAGAAGGTCGTCGACGAGGACGAACTTGAGCCGCAGCCGATCGTGCGCGCGGCCATTCGCTGGATGCGGCGCAATCCGCCGCCGCCGGCGCAAAAAATTTCGATCGTGCACGGCGACTATCGGACGGGGAATTTCCTGTTCGACGGGACGGGCAAGATCCGCGCGATCCTCGATTGGGAGATGGCGCATCTGGGCGATCCGCTTGAAGATCTGGGCTGGGCGCTCGATCCGTTGTGGTCCAGCGACCGCGCGCATCCCGGCGGCATGCTGAAGCGCGAGGACTCGATCGCGGTTTGGGAAAAGGCGAGCGGGCTGAAGGCCGACCCGAAAGCACTCGCCTGGTGGTCGATGTTTGCCTCGTTCAAAGGGGCTGCAATCTGGATTTCCTCGGCGAAGGAGTTCCAGGCGGGTACGAACACCGATCCGGTGATGGCGTTCTCCGGACTTTATTGTTTGCCGTTCCACAACAAGCGGCTTGCAGACATGTTGCTTACTGCGCGGGAGGCCGCCTGATGAAACCGTCACCCGAACTGGTGTTGAACCAGGCGTTCGCGAAGATCGCGATGGAGATGGGGCCCGCGTTGCCGCCCGGCTATGGTCAGGGCTCGGCCACGACGACGGCCGTCCTGCTCTTGATGGTGGGGCAAGAATTCAACCGCGCCGCGGACGTTCGCGCGAAGGAGAACCGCGTGATGCGGGCGCTGTTCGGCGATGCTGCGAAGAGCGTTGGCGGTGCGTTGGCCGCGAAGCTCGACGCGGTCGTCGGGGTGCGGGATGAGGATCTGACAGTGTCGGGCCTCGACCGCGTGAACGGGGAGTTGAAGCAGCTTCTGATCGAACTTCAGACGCATGCCGAGCAGGCGGGTGACCGTGCGCTGGAGATGCGTATCCTGCGGTTCTTGAGCGAGGCGGCGACGGCACGGCTGGTGCATCTGCCGGCGATGTAG
>CAZYGK010000248.1:1370-3650 GCA_964647355.1 uncultured Flavobacteriaceae bacterium
TGCGACGATTTAGGGCTTGGTGGGGCAGGGGTTTCGCGGGAAACCACTGCCCTGCAATTGCGTCGTTGTTTCCATGTCCGCCCCTGTCTTTCCACGGCTGCACCCGGATGCGGTGCGGTTTGTGCCGTTCTTTGTCGGGTTGAACTTCCTGAACAGCATTCATGTCGTGTTCTTCACGGCTTGGCTGGCGAGTGTCGGGTTCGATCCATATGCGACGGGCTTGCTGCTCGCTTCCATGAACGTGCTTAGGGTGTTTACGGGGCCGCTGCTTGGGATTGCGGCAGACGCGTTTCATGCACGGCGGTTGTTTCTCATCGGGATGATGACGGTCGCGGGTCTTTGTTACGTCGGCTACGCGACGGTCGAGGGCATGGTTGCCGTTATCGTCTTCTCGCTGCTTGCAAGCGCGGCGTTCTCGGCGATCGCGGCGCTGATCGAGGGTCTCTCGATGTCAGCAGCGAAGGCGCACGGGTTCGACTATGGACGCGTGCGGCTGACGGGGTCGGCCGCGTTCGTCGTGATGAACTTCATTGGCGGAGCGGCAGTCGCCGCTTACGGGATCGATGCGTTCTTGCCGATCTTGATCGGGTCGGCGGTGCTTGCTGCGGTGGGCGGGCTTGCGTTGCCGCGGGACGAGCAACCGGAGGTGCGCGCTGGGTTTCGCGCGACGGGGCGCGACGCGTGGCAACTCATACGCCAACCGCTGTTCGTGCTGATGATTGCGGCAACCGGTATCGCGCAAGCGTCGCACACGTTCTACTACGGGTTCGGGACGCTGAACTGGCAGAAGATTGGGTACTCGGCCGACCTGATCGGCGGGTTGTGGGCGCTTGGCGTGATCGCCGAGATCGCGGTCCTCATGTACTCCGGGTGGATCGTCCAGCGGGTCGGGATCGTGAACCTGATGATGCTGGGCGCACTTGCTGGGATCGTGCGGTGGACGCTGCTGGCGCTGTCGCCGCCGCTCATAGTGGTGCTGTTCGCGCAGCTGTTGCATGCCGGTACGTTTTGCGCGGTGCATTTGGGAATGATGCATTTCATGCTGCGGGCAACGCCCGCGCATCTCGTTGGGACGGCGCAGAGCCTCTATTTCGCGGTGATGATCGGCGTATTCTTTTCGGTTGGGCAGTATGCGTCCGGGGCACTGTTCGCGTCGGTGCAGAGCTACGGCTACCTTCTGATGGCGGGGTTTAGCGCGGTGGCCCTAGTGTTGTCGTACTGGTTGGGGCGGTTGTGGGACGGCGGGGAGCTGCCGATGGGCCGCGAGGCGGTGGACGAAGAGCGGCGCGTGGCCTAACCTCGATTGCAGACCGCAATTGGAGACGCACCCCATGGGCTACCATCACTTGGCGCTGGCGACGCGCAACATGAAGGCGATCGACCATTTCTATCGCGAGGTCATGGGCTTCGATCTGAAGAAGGTCGAGGTCGGGCCGACGCCGGACGGCGGGTGGGCGAAGCACTTCTTCTACGAGATCGAGCCCGACCGCTTCATCGCGTTCTGGGAGCTGCACGGGCCGAACTACGACGGCAAGAACTTCGAGACCGGCTTGTCGAAGGCGGTCGGGCTGCCGCAGTGGGTGAACCATATATCGTTCTACTCGCCGACGGAGGCGCACTTGGCCGAGAAGCGGGACATGTGGCTCAAGGGCGGGTTCGACGTGATGGAGATCGACCACAATTGGTGCCGCTCGATCTACACGAACGATCCGAACGGCACGATGGTCGAGTACTGCGTCACGACGGGCGTGTTCACCGCGGCCGACCGGGAAGAGGCGATCAAGGCGGTCACGTCGGACGACGTTGCGCGCTCGCGCCCGCCCAAGTCGATCCAGATGCACAAGGCGGCGGACTATCGCCGCGCCGCGGAATAGCAACCTCAGGAGCGTTGAGATGAAGGTTCTGGAAATCCCGCAGTACGGGATCGACAATTTGCGCGTGGCGGAGCGGGCGGACGTCGAGCCGGGGCCGGGGCAGGTCAAGCTTCGGATGAAAGCCGCGACGCTGAACTACCGCGATTTACTCACCGTGAACGGCGGGTATGGCGGATCGTACAAGCTGCCGCTGGTGCCGCTGTCGGACGGATGCGGCGAGGTGATCGCGGTGGGGCCGGGCGTCACGCGCGTGAAGGTGGGCGACCGGGTCGCGACTTTGTTCTTCCAGAATTGGATCGGCGGCGAGCCAACGCGCGAGGCGCTAATGAGCGCGCTCGGCGGTTCGCTCGACGGCATCTGGCGCGATACCTGCGTGCTCTCGGAACAAGGCGTGTCGAAGGTGCCG
>CAZYGK010000249.1:0-3647 GCA_964647355.1 uncultured Flavobacteriaceae bacterium
CACAAGCAGGACGTCGTCAAAAGTCAGAGCTTCTTGGAGCTGCAAGCCGATCCCTTTCTCTACAAAGATCACTCGGGATTCGAGTTGCGGTGTGCATGTACCGGCTGCCCTGACCGAAGTAAAGCGCGGCGAAACGTCCTTAAGCCGTTTAGATGCAACACAATCCCCCAAAACGGCCATCGCGCAGTTCTGCTTTGCCAGCGCGCCCAAAATTTGATCCATTTCTCTGACAATGTGTCAGCGAAGGGCGCAAACAGCCCCGCGGAGGAAACGCATGCGCCGCCTGATCGCCGCTCTCGCTGCCGTTACCGTCGCAGCCCTGGGCACCGGCTTCGCCATCGGGGCCGACAAGCCGAAGGGCAACCCGGACGCACCGACGTCGCGCGAAGATTGGCCGACGGAAAAAGTGCTCGTCATCGGCCGCCGCGGCAACCCGCGCGACTGGTTCGTGAATCACACGTTCCGCGGCATGGAGGGCTTTGCCGACGGCTCCGCCCCGCCCGACGCGAACCAAACGCGCCGCGAGTATCCGTTCCAAGTCTACTACGCCGCCAACGGGACGCTTGAGGCGCGCTTCCGCCGTCACGGCACGCGCGCCCCTCACGGCGCGATCGAAGAACTCGACTACGTCGAACACGGCACATGGCGCATCAACGAGGAAGGCGACCTTTGCCAGACGATCCCGCGCGTCGGCTGGGGCGTCGAGGTCTGCTACTGGTTCGACCGCAAAGGCGACCGCATGGCGCTCTACTACACGACCTGCGGCGCCTTTAGCCGCTGCTACCCGGGCCGCTTGGGGCCGGAGGGTGAGATCGTCCCCGGCCGGAACTTTACCAGATAGCAATCAGCAATCGGCCGGCAGTGTTCGGCTGACCGCCGATTGCTGCGCTTTTTGCGCAATAACTTGCCGCTCACGATCTGCGTGCTAGGATTATTCCCAACCGTAATCGAAGGCATGAGTGCGGCTCCAAACAAAGGGGCAACGCACCGGCCTAAAGAGAAGAGTTTGCCCCGTGGCGCAGGCACCGCTTGGGGCGCCGTATGGGCTAGTCAGCCCCGCTGCCGGGGAACCGGCGGCAAAGAATGGGCCGAAGCCGGAACGTCACCGGCCGGGTCATATCTATGCGGCGCTGGATTTAGGTACGAACAACTGCCGGCTGCTCATCGCAAAGCCGGATCAGTCGGGCTTCCGCGTCCTCGACTCGTTCTCGCGCACCGTCCGCCTCGGCGAAGGTCTCAATCAAACGGGCATACTCTCCGACGCCGCCATGCAGCGCGCGATCGACGCCATCCGCATCTGCGCGGTGAAGATGAGGAAGCGCGGCGTGACCAGCGCCCGCGCCATCGCCACCCAAGCCTGCCGCACCGCCTCAAACGGCGCAGCTTTCATCGCCCGCGTCGCCAAGGAAACCGGTCTCCACTTCGACATCATCTCGCCGCTCGAAGAAGCGCGTTTCGCCGCCCGCGGCGTGACACCGCTGCTCGACCGCAACGACAAGGGCGCGCTCGTCTTCGACATCGGCGGCGGCTCGACCGAACTCATCTGGCTCGACCTGCGCGAGCACGGCCGCGCGCCGAAAATCCTCCGCTGGGGCTCGATGCCGCTCGGCGTCGTCACGCTCTCGGAGCAGTTCCCCGGCCGTCTCGACGACCCCGACGCGTACGAAGAGATGGTCGCTGTCGTGAAAGCGCATCTGAAAGCGATCCCGAGCCTCGCCCCGCCCGGCAACCACCCGGCCGGCGTGTTTCACATGCTGGGCACCTCAGGCACCGTCACGACGATCGCCGGCATTTACCTAGGGCTGGAACGCTACGAACGCTCGAAGGTCGACGGCCAATGGCTCAAGCGCGACGACATCGCCCGCGTCATCGCACAGCTGAAAGACATGCGCCGCGAAGGCCGTGCCGCGCACCCCTGCATCGGACCGGAACGCGCCGAACTGGTGATTCCGGGTCTTGCGATCTTCGAGACGATCTTCACGACCTGGACGCCGCCGCGCCTCCGTGTCGCCGACCGCGGCTTGCGCGAAGGCATGTTACTCGCGCTCATGGAAGGCTCGGAACCCGCGCGCAAGCAAAAGCGCCGCCGCAAGCGCCGCGGCCGCAAGCGCAAAGGCTTTAAACCGAACGCGGGCAGCCCGGCATGATCGACAAGCCCGCATCGCGCGCCCTCAAAGTCCGCGTCAAAACCGCCAAGCGGCGCACGAAGTCGTCGCAACTCTGGCTCGAGCGCCAGCTGAACGATCCCTACGTTCGCGCGGCCAAGTCGGAAGGCTACCGCTCCCGCGCCGCCTACAAGCTCGCCGAGATGGATCAAAAGTACCATTTCCTGAAACGCGGCCAGACAGCCGTCGACCTAGGTGCAGCCCCCGGCGGATGGACCCAAATCCTCGTTGAACGCCTGGGTGAAGGAAAAGTCGTCGGCGTCGACATCCAAGAGATGGAACCGATCGCCGGCGCGGTGCTCCTTAAGCTCGACTTCATGGACGAAAAGGCGCCGGACATCATCAAGGATGCGTTGAACGGTCCGGTCGACGCCGTCGTCTCCGACATGGCCTCGCCCGCCACCGGCCATCGCGAGACCGACCATTTGCGCGTCATGGCCTTGTGCGAAACCGCGCTTGAATTCGCTGTCGAAATCCTAAAGCCCGGCGGCACGTTCCTCTGCAAGGTCCAGCGTGGCGGCACCGAACGGCAGCTTCTGGAAACGCTGAAAAAGCGCTTCCAAAAAGTCATCCACGTCAAACCGCCCGCAAGCCGCGCCGACAGCGCCGAGATGTACGTACTGGCGATGGGCTTCCGCTGAAGCTCACTGGCACGCGGGCATATCCTCGGCCCGCAAGCCCGAGCGCACCGACTGCAACTCCGTCTTCGCGCATTGGAAGTCGCGCCGGAATTCCTCTGACGCCAGCAGCTTGTCGACGACGGCCGCCGCCACCGCTTGCCCCGCCGTAATGTCGCTCGGGAAATGCAGCCCGCAAACGACGCGGCTCTCGCCGTAGTCCGCGGCGCGCGCGATGATCGCTTGCGCGCCGCTGGGCTGCGCCTCCACCATGACGAGCGCCACCGCCCATGACACGACCGCATGACCGGAGGGATAAGACGTGCCGCCGCTTGGCGACGCCTCCGGCTTCGGCGGCACCGGCTGCCCGCACACCCGCTTTAACGCAAAGCGTTGAAACGGCCGCGGCCGCGGATAGATCTTCTTCGCTTCGCCCGACACGCTGAGCGCATCCTCCGCAACCCGGTTCAACAGCCGCACGAAGCGCGGCATCCGCTTGCGGTCAGGCGTAAAGCCAAGCTGCTCGGCAAAGCGGTCGTACACCGACGCATCGTCGAGGCGGGCCTTCTCCCACCGCGCCGCACTCGCATGCGTATTGACGTTGCGCACGTGCTCCGCGTCCGCCTTGTCGACGGCGGAATCGAGCGCCGGTGCTGCCGGCAATGCTGCCTTCACGTCGACGGCGCCGGGCGGCAGGTACCCCTTCACCTCAAGCGCCAGTTCCTCCGGCGAAAGCGGCGCGGCGCGCGGCCCTTCGAGGAATCGAACCCGCTCCGGCGATGCCGCCAGCGCCTGCGTCGCCATCAAGATAAACGCGATCGCGCCGCCAAATCCCGTGAACGAAATGTGCATAAGCCCCTCTCCC
>CAZYGK010000250.1:0-3587 GCA_964647355.1 uncultured Flavobacteriaceae bacterium
GCATGCGCCTGCGCAATCGGCATGGCGGGAAAACCCTTGGGCAGGGACGGGGCAGTGGACATGGGGACGTTTCCTCGCGTTCGAATATCGTTGTAACATCCGACTTACAGCCTCTAACCGCTCTCCTCAAGACAAAGCGCAAGGCCCGAATGACGACGTTGATCCTGCCGCCGCCACTCGCCGAATTTTGGTCGCGCGCTGAGCCGATCCTTCGGGCAGACGAACGCCTCGTAGGTGTGATGGCTGCTGGCTCTGCAATTACCGGTGAGATGGATGAGTTCTCGGATCTCGACCTAGTGATTGTGGTCAAGCCGGAGCATTACGAAGAGGTGCTGGCGAACCACGTGACCTATCCGGCCCGGATCGACGGGCTTCTCTCGGCCTTCATCGGCTATCACGTGGGCGAACCGCGTCTCGTGATTGCATTGTTCGAAAATCCGCTGGTCCACGTTGACTTCAAGTTCGTCACGCCGGACGCCCTGTCCGACCGCATAGAAACCCCGATCGTCCTGTTCGACCACACGGGCGAGGTCTCGAAGCGACTGCAAGGCGGGACCGCCGCCTGGCCCAACAATGACGCGCAATGGTTCGAAGACCGCTTCTGGACCTGGATGCACTATGGCGCCGTCAAGATCGCCCGCGGCGAGCTCTTCGAAGCGCTGGGCTTTCTCGCGGACATCCGCGGCACCGTGCTTGGTCCGCTAGCTGCCCGTCGCCGCGGCCGCAATCAGCGTGAAGTCCGCCGCATCGAAAGCGCCGACCCAGCGTTCGCCGAGCGGCTCCGCGCCACGCTAGCTACCTACGACCACGCCAGCGCATGGTCGGCACTCGGCGCCGCGATCGACCTCTATGTCGACCTACGCCGCGACGAACCACCACCTCATCCAAATGCAGATGCCGAGCGCGCCGTCCGAGCCTGGATCGCAGCTGAACGCAGCAAGTCAGCCTGAGCTAAAGCGTCGCCTTCAATCCCATCTCCTGCACCATCGTTAGCATGGCTTCGGCGTTGCCGATGGCATCATCGAGCGGATCGTGTGAGTGCCTCGTCCGGCGCAGGTGCTTGAAGTTGAGCTTCATATCTTTGACGAGCCCGCGGTACAATGAGCCCAAATTCGTCGAACTATGTCCAAACGGATTGCCGCCGCTGAAGTGGTGGAAGTACCAATTCACGAACTGCCAATCGAACCCGTTATTGTCGCTTACGAATCGAGGCTGCACCTTCGCCTCCGTCACAAGCCACGCGCGAAAATGTGCCATCACCGTCGCGGGCTCGTCGAATTGCTGGGTCTGCTCGCGGGAATAGCTCGATACCGCTAGAGCATCGTCAATCCATTTGCCGCTAATCGGCCGCAAGCGCCCCGCAAACCGACGTGCGAGCCCCGGCTCCACGATGACAGCGCCCAAAGCGATCATCGAATAGTCGCCCGGGATCGGCCCATCGGCCTCAACGTCCACCATGACCCACGTCATCGGCTCACCTCTCGCAGCCACTCGACAACGTTACACGTTCGGGGCAGCCTGGCCCTATGAAAACATCCGCGCTGCTCGCCCAATCCTGCTCCTGTTGCACGCCGCCGCTGCAGGGCCTCTACCGCGCCTCCCGCCGCCAAGTGCTGGCCGGGGCGGCTCTCTCGCTCGCCACCCCGCGCTTCGTCTGCGCCGAGGTGCCCAGTGCGAGCGCGGCCCCCGACACGATCTTCCTCGGCGCGACCGTGCGTACGATGGACCCCGCCAACCCGGTCGCCGAAGCGATTGCGGTCAAGAACGGCCGCATCGTCGCCGTGGGCAAGCGCGGCGAGATCGCGGCGCTGAAGGGCACAGGGACCGAGGTTATCGACGCGGGCGGCGCCACGATCCTGCCCGGCTTCATCGACCCGCACGTCCACATCGTGATGGCGGCAGCGCTCTCGAGCTTCACCGACGTCCGCGCGCTGCTGTGCCCCACGATCGACGACGTGTTCGCCAAGCTGCGCGCGGCCGTCGCGAAAGCGGCCCCCGGCGCATGGGTGCCCGCGAAGGGCTTCGACCCGTCGCTCACCACCGGCAACGCGAACATCACGCGCAAGGAACTCGACGCGATCGCGCCGGACTCGAAAGCGATTGAAGCGGCGGGCGTCACCGACACGACACCCGACCCACCCGCCGGCGGCCGCTACTTCAAAGACGCGAACGGAAAACTCACGGGTCAGATCGCGGGCGGCACTTCGTACGCACCGTTCGTTGCCAAGATGCCAAGAGCGGACGCCTCCGCGCTCGTCGCAGCGGCGACGCGCGAGCTCGACATGGCCGCAAGCAAAGGCTGCACGATGCTTGTCGACGCCGGGCTAGGCAGCTTTGCCGGCCCGGATGAACTCCCGATATTGAAGTCGATCGTGGAAAGCGGCCGCGCTCCGGTACGCCTCGCCGCGATGATGACCTCGCGCCTGATGGACAAGTTTCTGGCCATCCCCGACATGAAGCCCGGCGCGGGCGACGACCGCTTCCGCCTGCTCGGCTTCAAGTTCTGGTCCGACGGCTCGAACCAAGGCAACACCGGCTATCTGCGCGAGCGTTACCTGAACGTCGACGGCCGCGGCGTGTTGAGCTTCCCACCCGAAGAACTCGCCGCGGGCATGAAGCGCGCACACGACGGCGGCTGGCAGGTCGCGGTCCACGCGAACGGCGACGCGGCGATCGACGTCACGCTCGATGCCTATGAGAAGGCGCTGAAGGCAAACCCGCGCGCCGACCACCGCCACCGCATCGAACACTGCTCGATCGCGTGGGACGAACACTACGCCAAGATGGCGGAGCTCAAACTCACGCCCTCGTTCCTGATCGGCCACGTGCACTATTGGGGCAAAGCCTTCCGCGACCGCATCATCGGCCCGGACCGCGCGGCCAGACTCGGCGCCGGCCAGTCTGCGCTGAAACACGGCGTCCGCTTCTCGCTCCACTCCGACTACGACGTAACCGAGATAGGCCCCTTGCGCTGCATCGAAAACGCCGTCACCCGCATCATGCGCGACGGCGGCGAAGTCTTAGGGCCGGACCAACGCATCCCCGTCGACCAAGCGCTGCGCGCCATGACCATCGACGCCGCCTACCAAGCAAGAATGGACCACGCCGTCGGCACGCTCGAAGTCGGCAAATACGCCGACCTCGTCGTCCTGGAAGAAGACCCAATGAAGGTCGACCCCACACGCCTCAGCCAAATCAAAGTTCGCGAGACCTGGGTCGAGGGCGAGAAGCGCTTCAGCTCGTGAACGCCGAATACACCATCGTCCGCAGCTCCCGCCGGATCGGATAGAAGCTCGACGGGATGAGCTGCGTCATGAAGATCGCGATCAGCTGTTCCTTCGGGTCGATCCAGAACGACGTGGATGCGGCGCCGCCCCACGAATGCTCGCCGACTGATCCGGGGATCATCGTCTGCACGGGATCCATCGTGACCGAAAAGCCCAAGCCGAACCCGACACCGTTGTAAGCAACCTCGCTGAACAACGAGCGCGACAGCGCCGGCAAGTCCTTACAGCCCGGCAAATGGTTCATGGTCATGAGCTCGATCGTCTTCGGGCTCACGATCTGCACGCCGTCGAGCGACCCGC
>CAZYGK010000251.1:0-3559 GCA_964647355.1 uncultured Flavobacteriaceae bacterium
TCGTTGATCGCGGCCAGGACGCCGCCGTTGCCGGTCGCCAGTCGGAACGTGACCTTCGGCACTTTGTTCGCGGCGATGAAGGATTCTGCGGCTGCGGCGACGCGGCGTAGCGTCTCGTCGCGATGGTCGGTCAGATAGATCGCGATCGGCAGCAGCGAGCAGTCGCTGTTCCGCAAGCCCGTCGTGTCGGCGATTGCGCCGGTCGCGACGGCCAGCACGTCGGGTGCCTTCGGCAGGACGCGCCATTTCAGGTTCGCTTCCTGCACGATCGCGTAGACGAAGCGCGAGGCTTCGGGCAGCGACATCACGGACTTCACGCCTTCGATCTTGCGCATGGCGACGCCGAAGCGCTCGATCGCGGACATCACGTTGTAATCGACGCAGGCGTCCACGGGTGCAACCGTCACCACGACAAAACTGTCGAGGTCGAGGTCGAAGTTCTTGGCGATGGCGGCCGAGTCCACGTTGTAGCGCGCGCTCTGCCAGAGCTCCTGTGCGCCGGGCCGGCTGTTGCCGACGCCCAGATCCGCCGCCGACCAGACGGCAATCGTGGCCAAAGCGGTGCTTGCCAGCAGGATCAGGGCTGCGGGTAGCGGCCGCGCATCGCGGGCAAAACCCAGCATGAACTTTTGCCGCGCGGCCAACAGGCGGCGCTGGCGTTCGATGGCGGCAGGCGAGAAGCCGACATAGCTGATCGCAAGCGGCAGCACGATCATGTTCGACACGAATTTCAGCGCAACGCCGATCAGCGCGATGACGGCGAGATCGGTTACGAACGGAATGGGTAGCAACAAGAGCGCCGCAAAGCTCGCGAGCACCGTCACGGTCGAGAAGACGCCGGGTACCCACAAGCGGTGGAACGTGCGCCGCGCCGCCTCGAGGGGCGAGTGTCCGCGCTTGGCGACTGCCGCCAGGAAGCGGTTGATCTGCTGCACGCCGTGACTGACGCCGATGACGTAGATCAGGAAAGGAATGACCAGGCCCAGCGGGTGCAGGCGCAAGCCCGTCAGCTGAACGATGGCGAGCAGCCAGGCGATCGACGCGACGGAGACGAGGACGGTGATCAGCGTCAGCGCGAGCGAGCGCGAATAGTACCAAAGCGCCAGCGCGCTCGCCGCGAAGGCAAGGGCGAAGAACGCCAGCACGCCGAAAGCCTCGTTCGCGATGTCGCCGACGAACTTCGTGAAGCCGATGATGCGAACGGTGATGCCGTCTTTTTCGAACTTTTCGCGGAGCTTCGTCTCGAGCTCGTTCGCGACCGCGATCAGGTCCGGCGCCTTGCCGTCGGGCATCTGGCCCAAAAGCGAGGCGTGGATCATCGCCGCCTTGCCGTCGAGCCCGAACAGCTTGCCCTGATAGCCGCCTTTGAACGCGTCGGCCCGGATACGTTTCACGTCGGCGTCGGTCAGTGCCTCCGGCGTCACGGTCGACGGGATCAACTGGCGCCCCTCGACCGCACCCTCCGTCGCCTCATAGACGAACGTGTTCGGGGTCCACAACGACGTCACAGACTCGCGTAAGATCGCGGGCATGTACGTCAGTTCCTGGGTGACATCGTTCAGGACCTTCAGGAATGCCGGCGTCCACATGCTGCCGCTTGCCGTCTCGACGACGATCTGAACGCTGTTCAAACCGGCGATCTTGTCTTTGAAGTCGAGCGCGGTTTGCGCATAGGGATGGCCGGCCGGGAGTTGCCGTTCGAGGTCGGTGTCGAATTTGAGGCCGAGTGCAAGCCAAATCGATGCGGCGGTCACGGCGGCGGCCAGCAGCAAGGCGATTGCGCGCGCGCCGAACAGAGTCTTTTCAACCGCAACCAGCATCGTGTCCCCCGCGTGATCGTCGCATCCTGTCACAAACAGGCCGCTGCAGCGTAGTGGCATGTTGGGGGCGGTTAACGCCGCTGCGCCGCATGCGTTCTGCTGCAGTGCAACCGGCACTCACGCGGCGGGTGCGCGTCCTTGTGTACACGCGTCGCTCTGTTACGCTGGCGGCACACATTGCAGGAGAGATTCCCATGTCCATGCAAAGCGCACCGATGCCGGCCGCACAGCACTCTGCCAAGGGGTTCTACGCCTTGATGGCATTCATCGCGTTCGCCGTCGCCGTACTGGGTTTCGTGCCGACCTATTTCATGCCGCTCGCCAGCGGGACGTTTGCGGCGCCGCCTATCGTCCACATCCACGGCATGTTCTTCTTCGGCTGGACGCTCTTCTTCTGTCTGCAATCGTGGCTCGTCTATGCCGGGCGCACGCCGTCGCACCGGGAATGGGGGATGGCCGGCATCGCGCTTGCGACCGCGATGGTGTTCAGCGTGTTCATCGCGGCGGGCGCGATGGTGCATTTGCGAACGGCCGCCGGGCATGGGCCCGCAGCTTTGGGCTTCACCTGGGTGCAAGTCGGCGGCATGCTGTTTTTCGGCGGTGGGTTCGCGCTGGCGATTGCGAACGTGAAGCAGCCCGAGGTGCACAAGCGGCTGATGCTGCTCGCCACGATCTCGCTGCTCGACGCGCCGATCGCGCGCTGGGTGTTGGGCTTCACCGGCCAGATTCCCGAAGCGGGCGCGCCACCGGCGGTCGGCGCGATCTTCTGGGCATCGATGCTCGCCAACCTTCTCCTCATCGCGGCGATGGTCGTCGACTGGCGTACGAAGGGCCGCGTGCATCCGGTCTACCTGATCGGCGGGGCGACCCTGTTCGTGTTCCAGGCCACGCGGGCGACGGTCAGCGAAACGGCGGCTTGGCATGCGATTGCCGCCTGGATCGCGGGAATCGCGGGGTAGGGTCGCGCTACCCAAGCCATGGCGGACAGAGCGTCTCCGTCCGATCCGGACAGCGACTCTTGTCCGGATTGTCCGGCTTCGAGCTGGATTTCTGCGGCGTGCGGCGGGTGTTAATCTGCCTCGGGCGTTAAGAATAGATTCGGACGCATCATCGGATATCTCCTCGAACGTTCAATTGGATCTGCGAGCACTTATGTCACGACTGACTTCTTCCATCTCCACCCGCGACGAGCGGTTCAAGGCCAACGCGGCAGCGATGGAGCGGCTGACATCCGAACTGTCGTCGCGGATCGGCACTGCGGCGCTAGGCGGGGACGAGCGCTCGCGCAAACGCCATGTGGAGCGCGGGAAGTTGCTTCCGCGGGAGCGGGTGAACCGGTTGCTCGATCCGGGCACGCCGTTCCTCGAACTCTCGCCGCTTGCCGCCTACGGCATGTACGACGACGACATTAACGCGGCTTCCATCATCACTGGCGTGGGCCGGGTTGAGGGGCAGGAGTGCGTGATCGTCTGCAACGATGCGACGATCAAAGGCGGTACCTATTATCCCATCACCGTGAAGAAGCATTTGCGTGCGCAGGAGGTGGCGCGGGAGAACCGGCTGCCTTGCATCTATCTCGTGGATTCGGGCGGGGCGAATTTGCCGAACCAGGCGGAGATTTTTCCCGACCGCGAGCATTTCGGGCGCATCTTCTACAATCAAGCGAACATGTCGGCGCAGGGCATTCCGCAGATCGCGGTCGTGATGGGGTCTTGCACGGCAGGCGGTGCTTACGTGCC
>CAZYGK010000252.1:0-3544 GCA_964647355.1 uncultured Flavobacteriaceae bacterium
CCGCGCTGATCCCGGTCTGGTTCCTCGCGGTCTATCTGCTGGTGACCGGCTGCACCCCGCTGACCTACAAAGCGTGGAAGCGTTTCGGCTGGCTCTCCTTCGCGTGGTTCATCCCCGCGGCGATCCTAACCGACTGGCTGACGTTCACCGCCAAAGTTCCCTACATCAATTTCACGAACTTCCTGTGGGTGTTCCTCGCGATCCATCAACTCGGCTTCGCCTGGCGCGACGGCAAGTTCGACAACCGCCTGTTCGCACTTGCCTGGTTCGTGGTCGGCCTCGCCGTGTTGGTCTCGATCACCGTCTACGGCTTCTATCCGGTCGCGATGGTCTCCGCACCGGGCGAGTTGTCGAACTCGCTGCCGCCGACGCTGGCGCTGTTTGCGCTCGGGATCGCGCAAGTCGGCCTCGTGCTCGCGCTTGAGCCGTGGGGCCGCAAGATGCTCGACAATCTCACCCTCTGGACCGCGACGGTGCTGATGAACGGCATGATTATGACCGTCTATCTCTGGCACCTGACCGCCTTCGTGCTGGTGATGACGGTGTGCTGGACCCTGCTCGGCGGCTTCGGCCTCGACGCTGTCCCCGGATCGCCCACCTGGTGGGCCTCGCGCCCGCTGTGGTTTGCGATCTACATCTTGGCGCTCCTGCCGATGATCGCCATCTTCGCCCGCCACGAACGCAGCTTCGGCCCCATCAGAGGCGGCCGCACAGTGCCGAAGGCGCGCCTGGTCGCCGGCGTGGTCCTAATCTGCGCAGGCCTAGCCGCAACCGCCGGCGTCACCATCACAAGCCCCGACAACGAACTGGGCATACGCACAGGCGTCGTCGCCGCCCCCTTCATCGGCGCCGCCCTCATGGGCTTCGGCCCGATCTACAACATGATCGTACGCTGGCGCGAGAAGCGCAATCGAGCTACGTGAGCCCCCGCATCTTGCGCAGCGGTGGCGCTGGGCGTCCTCGCCTGCATCCGCCGGAGCGCAAGCGGAGGCGGACACGCTAGCGTAAGCGCCTCGCAAACGTGGGGGAATAGGGATTATGTCCCCCAATTGCCCGAAAACGGCCAAGCCGTCCACCCCATCCGACCTCGCTACCTGCTCGGCAAAGCGCCCTTCGGCCACGAACCCGCCAGCGCGCAGAGTTTCTTGCCGAAGAGGTTCGTGACGCCGCCCATGACGGGTGCCTTCAAAGAATTCGCCTTATTGTTCCAATCGGGTGAGACCTTGAACCCCTCGCCTGCAGCCGACACCGCAACGTAATAAACCGTCTTCGCCTTGCAATCGAACGCCCACAAATGCCGAGACGTGGCCGCACCGGGTTTGGCCACCTCCGGCTTCACATAGATCATCGTCGCGGCGACAAAGCCTGTCGCTCGATCTTCAAACGCGCTCGTGACATCGAAGTGGTGGAACTCCCCGTCCTTGCTGAAGGGGTCGTTCGGATCGATCTTGAGCCAAGTCTCCTCGGCAGACGCCGTTCCAAGAGCTGCGAGCAACAACAGTGCGCATAGGGCGTGCTTGAACATGATGTTCTCCAAAACCCAGACGGGGTGCCCCATGCTACGCCAACCCGGATCGGGGGACATGTGACAAACTCTGACGGTTGCCACCAAGTTTGTGATGCAGATAATTTGGTGACGCATATCCATTCCCATCGGTTCCGATCATGGGAATGGCTATGCTGTCGTGGTTGACCCCGAGTCTTCGCTTCTCCCACCTAAAGCGGCAGCGGACTTATTTCAGCTGCCAGAGGCGTGACGGGCTGATGGTGCGGAACCAGACGTTCACGTCGAACCCCGTGGTCGCGTCCAGCGGAACATCGCCGGCGGCGGGGTCGGGGATCTGCCATTTGTCCACGGCAACGCCCCAGCCTGCCGAACCGCGCCAATAAGGCCGCTTCGCCCAGGCGTCGATCGCTTTGCCACGCGGACGCGTCGACATATCGATCCACATGGCCTGCGCCCCGGTCTGGTCGAAGAGGTGCCCGTATTCGCCGGGGCGATTGTTCGGCAAGGCGACCGGGTCGAGCGACTGGTTGAGTCTTTCGCTGGTCGTCGCCGTGTTGCCCGATAGCTGCGACGCGCGGAACGCGCCTTGCGACCAGGTGAAGCCCACGGTGGCATAGGCTTCGCCCAACCGGTCGCGGATCGCGCTGCCGAGAACGATCACGCCCATGTCGCGCGCCGCCCTGGGTAGGTCCTCCATGATATGGTCGTTGTGCGCCCAGATCGCGGCCCGTTCGTGGTCACCCAGCATGCTGAGCGCGTTGTCGGCCATAAACCGGTCGCGACGCATGAAGTAGGCGATGTCGGCCTTGGACTTGTCGGCGTCATCGCGTTCGAATTCGAATATCGCGAAGGCCTGCCGCGCGGTTTCCGCCGCCCATTTCCTGTCGCCGAAGTCGGCGTCGGCACGGGCCGCGGGTGAGGCCGTTTCAAACCAGTCGCGCAAGGCCAACGCTGCGTCTGCGGCGCGCTCGACTTCCGCCTTCGGGGCCTTCAGATACCAATCGACGAAGCGGCCGTGTTGTGCGCCGCGGACCGGCAGCAGGCTGCCGAACGCGGACCGCAGGCGCTTGACCGCGGCCCGATCGAAGCGCGCGACGAACGCAAGCGCGAACTCGCTGTCTCGACCGGCATCCTGGTTGTCGATACCGACCACCCTCACCTTGTTCGGCGCCGCGAGGTTCCAGTTGCGCAGCCAGAGCAGCAGTCCGGCGAACTCATCGTTCTTCCAGATGCGAAAGAACGAGCCCGACCGCATGACCTCCGCCGGATCGCCCTCGCCGAGACGCACATAGCGATCGAACCTTCGACCCGCATCGCGGTTCGCCTCGAGCACCAGCACCTGGATCCTGCCCTCGCGCACGAGCTGCTTGATGAGCTCCGCCTTGAAGGCCTGGTCCTGATGCGAGCCGTGGGTCGCCTCGCCGATGCCGACGATCCGCGCCTTGCCGAGGATCGCGGTGATTGGGGCCAGGTCGGCCTCACCATAAGCAGAAGGATCGAAGGCCTTACCCGATGCCTTGAGCCACTGCAGAGCGGCGCGCTCTTCCTCGGCCGTCGCCGGCGCCCATTCGGGCGGCAGCGTGGGCGCGGGCTCGGCCAAAGCGGGAACCGCCAGAAGCCACGTCGCCGTCAGGCTGGCAAGAAACAGGTTACGCATGCTCACTCCCCACTGACCGTCCCGCGTGCTTGGGTCGGAACCATCATGCTAACCGGAAACGGTCGGATCGGAAACCTGCAGACGCGGGGCCAGACACCAAGTCCGCTCCCATATCAATTGGCGGTTGTCGACAGTGGTGTCGACGCTTTACACAATTGAATCGGTCGCGCTTCCTTGCATCGATGGTGTCCCCGCCTGGGGATTTGTCCCTCGCGCCGCTGTGGTTTCCAGAAATTCCCTCATCGACGATCCGCATCACACCCTATACGTTGAGCCCCGACACGCGACGCACGCCACGCCAGCACGAAACGCCTGAATCACCACTTCAACCAACTCCGGGGACTCAAATGAAACGGCTCTTCTCTCTCGCCCTCGTCGCG
>CAZYGK010000253.1:0-3524 GCA_964647355.1 uncultured Flavobacteriaceae bacterium
CCGTTCTGGTTGGGCACCGCCTTGTTGCGTGGGTTCGCAACGGCCATAGACAAGCAGCGTCCCGTGCTTCTGATCGCGATCGCAACCGTACTCGTGAATATCGCGGGCAACTACGTGTTCATCTACGGCAACTTCGGCGCGCCCGCGTTCGGGCTTGTAGGTTCGGCGATCGCAAGCACGATCGCCTACATCTTCTCGTTCGCGGCATTGCTGAGCTTGGTACTGGTAGCGCCCGCGTTCAAGAAGTACCACCTGCTGCACCGCTTCTTCCGCCCCGATTGGAAGAAGTTGGCGGAGATCTTCCGGCTCGGCTTTCCGATGGGCTCATCGCTGATCTTCGAAGCGATGCTGTTCAACTCGGCGACGCTGATCATCGGCACGTTCGGCGCGACCGCGGTCGCGGCGCACCAAATCGCGCTGAACATCCCCTCAGTCACCTTCATGGTGCCGCTCGGGATCGGCATGGCGGCAACGGTGCGCGTAGGCCTCGCCGTCGGCGCAAAGAACGCAATTGGTGCAAGACGGGCAGGGCACACGGCGATCCTGATCGGCTGCGGGTTCATGGCGCTTTGCGGCGTTGTGATTGCGCTGATACCGGAGACCTTGGCCGGGCTCTACTTGAGCGCGACCGACCCGGCGAACGAAGGGGTGATCCCGCTCGCCGCGACGTTTCTCTATGTCGCGGCCGCGTTTCAGCTCTTCGACGCTCTCCAAGTGACGGCGCAGTCGAGCCTGCGCGGCATCAAGGACGCCCGCGCCCCGATGTGGATCGCAGGCTCAAGCTACTGGCTGATCGGCTTCCCGCTCGCCTTCGGGCTCGCCTATTGGGCGGATCTTGAGGGCCTCGGCGTCTGGATCGGCCTGTTGGTTGGCCTGGCCTTCGCCGGTATCGGCATGTTCTGGCGTTGGGAAGTCTTGTCCCACCGCAATCTAAGTTGAGACGAGCGGGCGGCTACGCAGCGTAGCCGCCCGTTTCTCATTTGCGCGTCCCAAATGACCCAATATTTGGCTGGATTGGCCCCTCAACGGCGCTCCTTAACATAAGGACGGTGGCCCGCCCTGGCTAAACCGCCGCGCCCCCTTGTTTTTCCGCGCTCCTTTAGGCTATTTCCCGCCCCTCACGAACGGCCGGGCGGGGCATGCCCAGGCGGTTCAAGAGCCGTAACGGCTCGTACGCGTTCCAGCATAAGGAGACCGAAATGCCCAAGCTGAAGACGAAATCGGGCGCGAAAAAGCGCTTCAAAATGACGGCCACCGGTAAGGTGAAGCATGGCGGCGTGATGAAGCGCCACCGTCTGATCCGGCGCTCTTCGAAGCGCAAGCTGCACGCTCGCGGCACGTTCATTCTCTCTGAGAGTGATACGCCGCGCGTAAAGCTCTGGATGCCCTATAACCGGTAAGGACCAAAACACATGGCACGTGCACCACGCGCGGTTCCGAGCCACGCTCGCCGCAAGAAAGTCTTCAAGCAAGCGAAGGGCTTCAAGGGCCGTCGCAAGAACAACATCACGACCGCGAACGCGGCCGTCGATAAGGCCGGTCAGTATTCCTACATCGGCCGCAAGCTTCGTAAGCGCAATTTCCGCGCCCTCTGGATTCAGCGCATCAACGCCGCGGTCCGCGAGCATGGTTTGACCTACGGCCGATTTATCAACGGCCTCGGGATTGCGGGGATTGCGGTTGACCGCAAGATTCTCGCAGACCTCGCCGTGCGCGAGCCCGAGGCCTTCAAGGCCCTGGTCGACCAGGCGGCAAGCGCGGCGAAGGCGTAAAGAGCGCCGGCAAAGCGTTCGATCCGCTTGGACACCCCAAGTCGTGTCATGGTCCGCGAAGGCGGACCACCCACGACTTCCTCTTCCAGCGCCTTAAGTCGTGGATGGTCCGCCGTCGCGGACCATGACACGGTGGGGTGCGGACGGCGGTGATTCAGGTTTGGACGAACGGACATGCAAGACTTACAAAAACTCGAAAGCGAAGCCCTCGCCCGCATCGGCGCGGCAAGCGATGAGGCTTCGCTCGAAGCCGCGCGCGTCGACTTGCTCGGCAAGAAGGGCTCGATCAGCGAAGCGCTGAAAACGCTGGGCGCCATGACGCCCGACGAGCGCAAGGCCAAGGGGCCGATCATCAACGGCATGCGCGACCGCGTAACCGCAGCTCTCGCAGCCCGCAAAGGCGCGCTCGGCGACGCCGCGCTCGAGGCAAAGCTGAAGGCCGAACGCGTCGACGTGACACTTCCGGTGCGCCCGGAGATGCAAGGCCGCATCCACCCGGTCAGCCAAATCCTCGACGAGGCAACGGCCATCTTCGCCGACATGGGCTTCGCGATCGCCGAAGGCCCGGATATCGAAACCGACGACAACAACTTCACGAAGCTGAACATCCCGCCGGAACATCCCGCGCGGCAGATGCACGACACGTTTTATCTGAAGGCCAAGGCCGACGGCGTGCGCCACCTGCTACGCACGCACACGTCGCCGGTTCAGGTCCGCACGATGTTGGCGCAGAAGCCGCCGATCCGCATCATCGTCCCCGGCCGCGTCTACCGCATGGACTCGGACCAAACCCACACGCCGATGTTCCACCAGATCGAAGGCCTCGTGATAGACGAGAACTCGCACATGGGCCACCTGAAGTGGATCCTGGAAGAGTTCTGCCGTGCATTGTTCGAAGTGCCGAAGGTCGAAATGCGCTTCCGCCCGTCGCACTTCCCGTTCACCGAACCCAGCGCAGAAGTCGACATCCGCTGCGACCGTTCCGGCGGCGAGGTGAAGCTGGGGCAGGGCAACGATTGGCTTGAGATCTTGGGCTGCGGCATGGTCCACCCGAAGGTCATCGAAATGTGCGGCCACGATCCGGCGAAGTATCAAGGCTTCGCCTGGGGCATGGGCCTCGACCGCCTCGCGATGCTGAAATACGGCGCGCCCGACCTGCGCGCCTTCTTCGACGCGGACCTGCGCTGGCTGAAGCACTACGGCTTCTCGGCGCTCGACGTTCCGTCGCTCGCAGGAGGGCTCAGCCGATGAAATTCACCCTCTCCTGGCTGAAGGATCACCTCGACACCGACGCGCCGGTCGAAAAGATCGCCGACACGCTGACGCATATCGGCCTTGAGGTCGAAAGCGTGCACGACAAAGCGAAGGAGCTTGCCGCCTTCACCGTCGCCTATGTCGTCTCGGCCGAAAAGCATCCGAACGCGGACAAGCTGCGCGTCTGCATCGTCGACACCGGCAAAGAAAAGCTGCAGGTGGTTTGCGGGGCGCCGAACGCGCGCGCCGGCATGAAAGGCGTCTTCGCGCACGCGGGCGTCACCGTTCCCGGCACCGGGGTCGAGCTGAAAAAGTCGTCGATCCGCGGTGTGGAATCGAACGGCATGCTCTGCTCCGAACGCGAGATGGGTCTCAGCCAGGAACACGATGGCATCATCGAGCTCCCCGCCGACGCGCCGATCGGCAAGTCGTTCGCCGACGTACTCGGCCTCACCGATCCGGTGATCGAGATCAAGCTGACGCCGAACCGCCCGGACT
>CAZYGK010000254.1:0-3509 GCA_964647355.1 uncultured Flavobacteriaceae bacterium
GCATGGATCGCGGTCGAGCGCTCGTTCTCGATCATCTCGCGCGGCATCAAATGCCGCCGGTTCGACGTCGCATAGAAGATGACGTTGGAAGGCCGCCCGGCGAGCCCGCCTTCGAGCACAGTCTTGAGCGGCCGGTACGCCGCATCGTTCGCGTCGAACGACAGGTCGTCGCAAAACAGCACCGCCTTCACCGGCGCCTCGCCGAGCAGGCGGAGCAACGCACCAAGCGTCGCGATGTCCTCGCGGTGAATCTCGACGAGCTTAAGCGCCGGCATCTCCACCGCCACCGCCGCATGCACGGCCTTGACCAGCGCGCTCTTGCCCGTGCCGCGAGCGCCCCACAGCAGCGCATTGTTCGCAGGGTACCCCTGCGCGAAGCGGCGGGTGTTGGCGAGCAATTGATCGCGCTGCCGGTCGATTCCCTTAAGCAGCGCGAGCGGCACGCGGGCGATCTTGGCCAGTGGCATAAGCGCGCGGCCCTCGGCCTCCCAAACGAAGCCCTCTGCCGCCGTCCAAACCGGGGCTGCCGGGGTAGGGGGCGAAAGCCGCTCCAAAGCCCGCGCGATGCGCTCCAAAAGTGCTTGTTCGTCTTGGCTCATTCGCCCTGCTTACGCGATGCCGGAAAGCCCTGCCAGAGCGGGCTGCGGCCTTGGTTGCAAAGGGCCGGTCGCTGGCTATAGTCCGCCCGCAAATCCGGCCATTCCCCTCAAATTCGTTAACGAAGCGACGCCCGCAATGTTCATTTCTCCCGCCTTCGCGCAAGGTGCCGCCGACCCGACGGGTGGCGCGTCCATCTTCGTCCAGCTCGTGCCCTTCATCGCGATTCTCGCGATCATGTACTTCCTGGTCATCCGCCCGCAGCAGCAGCGGATGAAGGCGCATCAAACGCTTCTGGCCGGCATCAAGCGCGGCGACGTCGTCGTCACTTCCGGCGGCATCATCGGCAAGGTCGTCAAGGTGATGGAGAACGACGAAGTGATGATCGAAATCGCCGACGACGTGCGCGTGCGCGTCGTGAAGGGCACGATCGCCGACCTCCGCTCGAAGACCGAACCCTCCGACGCCAAGCCAGCGAACGACTAGCCCAAGCCGCCATCCGAAAAGCCGCCAGTAGAAAGCCGAAAGACAAGGTCCGATGCTTCAGTTTCAGACGTGGAAAGTCGTTGCCGTCATGGTGGTCTGCCTCGTCGGCTTCCTCATGGCCGCGCCCAACCTGCTGCCGGCAAGCTGGCTGACGACGATCCAGCGCAACGCAAGCTTTCTGCCGCACAAGCCGGTCACGCTGGGCCTCGACCTGCAGGGCGGTTCCTACGTCCTGTTCGAAGCCGAAATCGAAGTCGCCGTGAAGGACCGCTTGCAGTCGCTCTTGGAAGACATCCGCCGCGGCTTTCGCAAGGAGAAGATCCTCTACAACAGCCTGGCCGTGAGCCCGAACGGCCTCTCCGTTCGCATCGCCGATCCGGCGAAGATCGAGGATGCCCGCACGTTCCTGCGTAGCCTCGCGACCCAAACCGGAACCTCCGCCGTGGGCATTCCTTCGTCCGACATCGACGTCAAGATCGAGCCTGACGGCACAGCAAGCGTCGCGATGACGGACGCCGGCCGCGAACAGATCCGCGTCAACGCGATGGCCCAATCGGTCGAAATTCTGCGCAAGCGCATCGACCCCGAAGGTACGAAAGAAGTCACGATCCAGCCGCAAGGCGCCAACCGCATCATTGTGCAGGTTCCGGGCGAACAAAACCCGCAGGAAATCATCCGCCGCGGCCAGACGGCGGCGAAGCTGACGTTCCACATGGTCGACGAAAGCGTCAGCCTCGCCGACATCGAGGCCAAACGCATTCCGCCTGGATCGAAGCTGATGGAGGAAAAGCGCGGCCGGGGCCCGAACGCGCAAACCGTTCCCATCGTCGTCAAGGAGCGCGCGATCATCACCGGCGACATGCTGGAAAAGGCAGGCTCCACGTTCGACTCGCAGAGCCAGCTGCCGATCATCACGTTCAAGTTCAACCAGCAGGGTTCGCGCCGCTTCGCCGACGTGACGAAAAACAACGTCGGCAAGCGTTTCGCCGCCATTCTGGACGACAAGGTCATCACCGCGCCGGTCATCAAGTCGCCGATCCTGGGCGGGCAGGGCCAGATCGAAGGCGACTTCTCGATCGAAGAAGCGAACGAAACCGCGGTGCTGCTGAACTCGGGCGCGCTCTTCGTGCCGCTGAAGGCGGAAGAACAACGCACCGTCGGCGCCGAACTCGGCGCGGACTCGGTTCAAGCCGGCCAGTACGCGGCGCTCGCGGGCCTCATCCTGGTCGTGCTCTTCATGATTCTGCAGTACCGCCTGTTCGGCATCTTCGCCGACATCGCGCTCGTCGCGAACCTCGTCCTGCTGCTCGGTCTGATGACGTTCTTCGGCGCGACGTTGACGCTGCCCGGGATCGCCGCCTTCGTGCTTACAATGGGCATGGCCGTCGACGCGAACGTGCTGATCTATGAGCGCATCCGCGAGGAGCAGCGCAACGGCCGCCCGGTCATGTCGGCGATCGATGCGGGCTTCGAGCGCGCGATGACCACGATTATCGACTCGAACCTGACGACGCTGCTGGCGGGCTTGATCCTGCTCGTGATGGGCACCGGTCCCGTGCGCGGCTTCGCTGTTGCGCTCTCGCTCGGCATCGTCACCTCGGTCTTCACCGCGATTTTCGTGACGCGCCTCCTGGTCATCTGGTGGCTCAAAGCCAAGCGGCGCACCGCATTGCCCATCTAGGACGGGGCATTTCCCTCGTTTTACAAGGGTTTTCTCCCGCACCGGTCGATTGACGGCGGGTGGCGTTGTATCCTTAGTGTCCGGCACTGAGTCGGTCTTGAGGGGAGAATTTCGTCGTGGCCGCAATTCTAACGAACGTCAGAAACACGCTGATCGCGGGCTTCGTGCTCGCGCTCGTGGTCTTCATCATTTTCCTGATGGTAGGCGGCTACAACGTCGCCGACATCATGCGCGGCGAGCAGTTCTGGGCCTTCATCCTGCGCTGGCTCCACGTCGTGTTCGGCATCCTCTGGATCGGTCTGCTCTACTACTTCAACTTCGTGCAGATCCCGATGATGCCCAAGATCCCGGACGACCAAAAGCCGGCCGTCTCGAAGTTCATCGCCCCCGAAGCGCTCTGGTACTTCCGTTGGTCGGCGATGGGCACGTTCGTGGTCGGCATCCTGCTCGCGCTGATCAACCACTATTTCCTCGACGCGATCACGCTGGGCGCGACGCAAGGCTTCGTCTCCGCCGGCACGACGCTGATCGGCATCGGCATGTGGCTGGGGTCGATCATGTGGTTCAACGTCTGGTTCGTCATTTGGCCGAACCAGCAACGCGCGCTCAACATCGACAACAAGTTCCCGGATCTGAGCAAGGACCAGAAGGCCGCTCACGGCCGCACGGCGATGCTGTTCTCGCGCACGAACTTCATGCTCTCGATCCCGATGCTGTTCTGCATGGTCGGCGGCGGCATCAACGC
>CAZYGK010000255.1:0-3488 GCA_964647355.1 uncultured Flavobacteriaceae bacterium
TCGGCGATGGCGACGCCTTGCACGCCGATGTTCAGGCGCGCGGCGTTCATCATCGTGAACATCGCCGACATGCCCTTGTTTTCCTGACCGATCAGGAAGCCGGTGGCGCCGCCGTTGTCGCCGAACGACATCACGCAGGTGGGCGAGCCGTGGATGCCGAGCTTGTGCTCGAGGCCGACGCAGCGCAGGTCATTGCGGTGGCCCAAGCTGCCGTCGGCGTTCACGAGAAACTTCGGCACCAGGAACAGCGAGATGCCGCGCGTGCCGGGCGGCGCTTCGGGAAGCCTGGCGAGGACGAGGTGGATGATGTTCTCCGCCGCGTCGTGTTCGCCCCAGGTGATGAAGATCTTCGTGCCGGTGATCTTGTAGGTGCCGTCGGGTTGCTTCATCGCTTTCGACTTCAGCGCGCCGACGTCGGAGCCGGCGTGCGGCTCGGTCAGGTTCATCGTGCCGGTCCACGTGCCTTCGACGAGTTTCGGCAAGTAGGTCTGCTTTTGCTCCGGTGTGCCGTGGACGGTCAGCGCTTCGATCGCGCCTTGGCTGAGCAACGGGCAGAGGCCGAACGCCATCGATGCGGACTGCCACATCTCCTGCACGGCGATGCCGACCGCATGCGGCATCGCTTGACCGCCGAATTCGACCGGGCCGGTGATCGCGTTCCAGCCGTTCGCCACGAAGCTCTTGTAGGCGGCGTCGAAACCCGACGGCAGGATGACGCGGCCGTTTTCGAGTCGCGCGCCCTCCTTGTCGGCGGTGCGATTGAGAGGCGCGATCACCTCGTTTGCGAATCGGCCGGCTTCTTCCAGCACGGCGTCGACGAGATCGTCACTTAACTCGCCATAGGCTTCGTTGCCATAGAGACGCTGCAGGTTGGCGACCGCGTCAAGTGCAAAGCGAAGGTGTTTCACGGGTGCGTGATAGGTCATACGTGCGCGCGTCTTGTCGGAATTGGCATGAGGCATCAGGTTTATCCAGAAACGGGCCTGGGATATAGAGGCCCGTGCCCCTATTCACCTTCGATACGGAGAGACCCATATGTTGCGTTCCCCGCTGATCGCCGCGTTGCTGGCGACGACGGCCCTACCCGCCTTCGCCGGCGAGGTTTCGACGAACCCGCAGAGCGCGCCCAAAGGCAAGTATAAGGTCGATCCGAGCCATACGAGCGTGCTGTTTTGCATCCGCCACAACGGCATCGCCGACTATTGCGGCCGGTTCAATACGGTCAGCGGGTCGATGTCGTTCAACGGCGGCCAACCGGAGAAGAGCAGCGTCTCGGTCGAGATCGACGTCAACAGCCTCGACACACCCAGCGACAAGCTGGACGGGGAGTTGAAGTCCTCGTTCTTCGAGACGTCGAAGTTCCCGACGGCGACGTTCAAGTCCACGTCCGTTAAGGTCACGGGCAAGAACGAGGGCGAGATCGCCGGCAACTTGACGCTGCACGGGGTGACAAAGCCCGTGACGCTGAAGGCCACATTCGGTGGCGGCAAGATGCACGCGTTTGCGGACACCTATGTTGTGGGCTTTTCGGGCACGGCGTCGTTCAAGCACGCCGATTTCGCCTTCCCGGCAGTTGTTTGGCGCTCGTTCATCGGCGATGACGTAACGATCTACTTCGAATCGGAACTGCTGGCGGAGAAGGCTCAATGAGCTCGGTTACACCTGCGCAATACAACACCGTCGCCAAGGCGCTGCACTGGCTGATCGCGATTGCGATCATCGCTCTGCTGATCGTCGGCAAGTACATGCACGGATTGCCACGCACCGACCCGGACAAGTTCTTCCTCTACCAGATGCACAAATCGTTCGGGATCACGGTGCTGGTGCTAACGGTCGTGCGGATCTTTTGGCGGTTCACGCACCCGGTGCCGGCGCTGCCCGCGGCGATGCCGGGTTGGCAGAAGTTAGCGGCGCACGGCATGCATTTCGGCCTCTACGCGCTGATGCTGGCGATCCCGCTCAGCGGGTGGGCGGTCGCGTCGTCGTCGAGCAGCGGCGTTCCCACGATCTTGTTCGGCCTGGTGGAACTGCCGCACCTGCCTGTCGGAACCGACCACGATACGCACGAGTTCTATGAAGAGGTGCACGAGTTGCTCGGCAACTTGATGATCCTGCTTCTGATCGGCCACGTGGTCGCTGCGTTGAAGCATCATTTCGTGGACAAGGATACGGTGCTGACGCGGATGCTGCCGGGGGGCAAGGCTTGATATTCCTGGAACCGCGGGCGGCCCCGGGAAGAAACGTGCGTGAGGTTGTATGATCAGAGTGTTGTCGATCGCATTGGCATTCGCCGCGGCGTTTCCCGCCATTGCCGCGCCGGCCTCTTGGAGCGTCGATCCGGCGAAGAGCTCGCTTTCGTTTGCCGTCGCGATCAACGGGCAGACTGTGATGGGGAAGTTTAAGGCGTTCGGCGCGCTGATCGCGTTCGATCCGGCCGACCTTGCGCATTCGTCGGCGAAGGTCACGGTGCCGATGGACGAGGCGAAGACGGGCGATGCGACGCGCGATGCGATGCTGCTCAAGCCCGCGTGGTTCAACATCCTCGACTTTCCGCAAGCCGTGTTTCAGACGACGTCGTTCGCGTCCAAGGGCGGCAACAAGTACGAGGCGAATGCGAAACTCTCGCTCAAGGGCGTGACGAAGGACCTCACCCTGCCGTTCACGCTCGACATCAAGGGCAACACCGCCGTGATGAAGGGCGAGACGGAACTCAAGCGCCTCGCGTTCGGCGTGGGCCAAGGCCCCGACTTCGCGAGCGGCACGCCGGTCGCGCTCAGCGTCAAGGTCATGGTGAACGTCACTGCCACCCGCGCGAAGTAGCTTCCGCCGCCGCGCGCACACCGCTAAGAGTGGCGCGATGATCGCCAACTCCAACATCGCCGATCCGACGCCGGCTGCCCTCGCCAAGGCTGCGCGCCTTTTGGCGGAGGGCAAGCTCGTCGCGTTTCCGACAGAGACCGTCTACGGGCTCGGTGCGGATGCACGCAGCGATGAGGCGGTCGCGGGCATCTTCGCGGCGAAGGGGCGGCCGAAGTTCAATCCGCTGATCGTGCATGTGGAGAGCTTGGCGGCGGCGGAGCGCTACGGCGTGTTCGATGCGCGTGCGAAGGCGCTGGCATTTCGGTTTTGGCCGGGGGCGCTGACGCTCGTCGTGCCGCGGCGCGCCGACTGCGGCGTGTCGTGGCTGGCGACGGCAGGGCTTGAGACGATTGCGCTGCGCGTGCCGGTTCATTCGATTGCGCAGCAACTCTTGAAGACGTTCGGCGGGCCGCTGGCGGCGCCGAGCGCGAACCGCTCGGGCAGCGTTTCGGCGACGACGGCCCGGCATGTGGCCGAGAGCCTTGGCGATGCCGTGTCGCTGATCCTCGACGGCGGGCCGACGACGCATGGGCTTGAGTCCACGATCGTGGGGCTCGACGGCGGCGCGACCCTGCTGCGGCCCGGGGCGATCACGCGCGACGAAATCGAGGCGGTGGTTGGGCCGCTCG
>CAZYGK010000256.1:0-3478 GCA_964647355.1 uncultured Flavobacteriaceae bacterium
GCGGCGTCCCGAAAGACAACGGCGACCGCAGCCTGCTCGACAAATGCGTGAAGAGCTTCAAGCTGTTGCCGTAGGTGACACCGACGGGTCCCGCAGCGTTGCTCTCTGCGACCGCACCAAAGGCGTTTCCCAGCCTTGATCCTGGACGTTCGCGGTCTGGAACGGCGATGCAGCGATTCATGGCCAGAGCAGCGACAGACCGCGCAGGGCCGAGCGGGCCATCGACGTCTGCCGCGCCCCCTCGCGAAGGTCCGCCAGCGCTGCGGCGTCGAGCCACGTGCCGCCGAGCATCACTGCGTCGGGATTCTCAACGACACTCACGTTCGTCAGCGGATCGCCCCCAACCAGGATGAGGTTCGCGCGATAGCCCGGCGCGATCCGGCCGCGGTCAGGCAGCCCGACCGGTGGGCCAGCCTTGACCGTCGCGGCGGCAAGCGCTTCGAACGGCGTAAGGCCCGCTTTCACCAGAAGCTCCAATTCGCGCGTCAGCTCGGATCCCGGGATGTTGGTGAAGATGCCGGCATCGGAACCCGCGATCAGCGGCACGCCGGCCTCGTGCATCAAACGCGTCGCAACGAGATAGAACGCCGCGCGTGGCGCCTCGCGGGCTTGCGGGTTTTGGGCGCTCCAGAATGCGTACGTGTCGGCTTCGATCCAACGCAGCAGCGGATTGATGGTGTCGACGCCCGGCCGCTTCAAGAAAGCGCCGCGGCTCTCTGCCACGCGCACGAGATTGGCATGCGCCGTCAGAGTGGGTGTCACCACGACACCGGACGCAGCGATGCGCTTTGCCAGATCCGCCATCGCCGCCTCGTCGAGCCGATCGCGCAGGCCGTGCCAGACGATCGACTCGGTGTGTTCGATGGTGACGAAGCCGTCGTCGAGCACGTCTTCGAAAGCGATTTCGAAAGGCCGCTCGCGCGGAATGCCCTTGTGGCGAACGCCTTCCGGCGTGTGCCCGACGATGCGCATCCGGTGCGCCCGCGCCTCCGCGAGGATGGCGGCATAAGCCTCGCGCGTGAGGTTCGAGTAGAGCTTGATCGTGTCGTAGCCGGCCGCGGCTTGCGCGCGCACGGCCGCGCGCGCCTCGTCCGCGGTCACGACGAACGTCTGGATCGGCTGCTCGTTCGGTCCCGGGCTGTTCAGGATCGGCCCTGTGGTGACAAGGTCAGGCCCCAAGATCTGCCCTGCCGCGATGCGCTTGGCCAACGGGCGATGGAACGGCAGTCCTGATGTATTCCGGATCGACGTAACGCCGTGGGCCAGATAGCCTGCGAGTTCCGCCTCGTCCCACACATGCACGTGCGCGTCGATCAGGCCCGGCAGCAGGGTGCGGCCTCGCCCATCGATGACGCGCGCCCCCATCGGCGCCGGCACCGTCCCCGAGGGGCCGGTCTTGGCGATCGCGCCGTCGACCACGAGCACGGCGTACCCCTGCCAAACCTCCGGCGCGCCGGGAGCCATCGAGATGACCCGGACATTTTCGATCAGCGTCGTGCGCGGCTCGTTGTGCGGCGGCCTTAACGCGCCTGGAAAGTTCGTGGACTCAAACGCGAGCCAACCGCCACCGGCCGTCAGCAAGGCAGCCAGGGTTATGCCTATTCTCGTCATCAACCTCATCGCATCGCATCCTTGCTGTCTTGGGGGATCCAAGGCGAACGCTGATGCAAAGAGGAGGCGAAGGCTCGACAAAGTCCGAGAAATCCTGGGCGATTTCAGGATCGGCGAGCAATTTCAGGATTCGGCGATCCCCTGCGCCCGGCGAAACTCGGTCGGGGTGACGCCCGTTGCCGCCTTGAAGGCGCGATTGAACGGCCCGAGGGAACCGAAGCCCAGATCAAACGCGATGGCTGCCACCGTGGTGCGCGCTTGGGTGGGGTCCGAAAGCACGCGCTTCGCAGCCTCGATTCGCCGCGCGTTCACGAAAGCCGGGAAGTTGCGGAATCCGAGTTGGCCGTTGATGAGCTGCCTCAGGCGATAGTCCGGCAGTGCCAGCGCGTCGGCCAAGCCGCTGATCGTCAGGCCCTCGCGCCGCCAAATTTCGTCCTTGTCCATCGCCTGATTGAGCCGGTCCAGGGCGAGCCGATCGGCATGGTCCGGGGGCGGCATCTCGATCGGCCGATTGACCAGCCGTCCGTCAAGCGGCGCGCGCAAGAAGATCGCGACGCCCGCGAGGCTCATCGCGGCAACGGCGCTGGCATTGATGAGGTCGTTCATCGGTATCTCGAGCCCGAAACTGACGCCGATCTGCAGGCCGACCATGAGCGCGACATAGACCGAAACGATCGCGAGGAAGGGCGTCCGCAGCCGCAAGCGCGCCTCCACCAAATCACCGCGCCAGGTTCGCACGACAACGCTGAGAGCGTGGAGCGCGAGCCCCGCTTCGCTGAGCTTGTGGACGAGCCAGACCGGCCGCGCGCCGCTCACCGATGCCAAGATGCCGAGGGCGATGAGCACCGCGGCAGGGGCGAGCGTGCGAGGTTCGATCGGCCGGTCATCGAACAGGGTGACCACGAAAAGCCAAACGAAGCCGGTGCCGCCTAGGGAAACGAGATTGATCAGCGCGCCAAGGTCACCTGACTGCGCCCGCAACGCCTCTGAGTTCTCCAACACATGCGCCACCGCCGTCGCACCGAGCAGGATTGCCGCCACGCCGACGGGCTTGGCCTGAGCCACTCGCCAAAGGCCTATCGCCCACGACGCCATAGCGCCGATCGCGACGCCGCGCAGCAGCAACTCCAATATCACAATGCCATGCCCCATGGCGTCGTCTTAAGCGAACAGCGGCCCCAGGAAAAGCGGCAGGTGAAGCGCGACTCGTTTCATGCGGCACCCCTCGACCGCCCCATTTGATGGCAAAGCCAGCCGCAGGAAAGTCTGCGGCCCCGCTGCAGCCGGTCCATTCGACTCTCGCTTTGATCCCTGCACATGATGGGTCTCCCGCACCATTGAAAGGCTCCCCGCCCATGACCGCAACCTTCGGCGCCAATCGACCACCGACGACGTTCTCTCCGGCGTCGATCTCACCGGCAAGCGCGTGCTCGTCACCGGCGTGTCGGCGGGGCTGGGCGTCGAGACGGCGCGCATGCTCGCCGCCCGCGGTGCCAGCGTCGTCGGCGCTGCGCGCGATCTCGGCAAAGCGCGCGATGCGACGTCCGGCGTGCGCGCGGCGCTGAAGCCCGGTGCTACCTTTGACCTCATCGAGATCGATCTCGCTTCGCTGAAAAGCATACGCGCGGCGGCGGACAAGCTCGTGTAAACCCCGCTGCCCGCGAAGGCGTCCACCCCTACGCGATCGATCCTGAGCGCGCCAAGGCGCTCTGGGCGAAGAGCGAAGAGATGGTGGGCGAGCGAGTCTAGGAAGCGCGGCGCGCGAGCAAGCGCGCCGCCGCACCGCCCCCTCAGTGCCGCGTGATCTCCGCCCGCCCCACGACCATGTGGTGCACCTCGTCCGGACCGTCGGCGAAGCGCAGATGAC
>CAZYGK010000257.1:0-3461 GCA_964647355.1 uncultured Flavobacteriaceae bacterium
ACCCAATCGTTCAGCGCCTTGTTCTTGAAGAACGCCCCGTGCCCGCAATCGTGCAGGATCAAAAAGATGCGGACCAGAAACCCCGCCGCCGGAATAGCGAGCGGCAGCGCCAGCCAATAGCTGAACCCCATCAAGAACCACATCGCCGCCCACAGCGCGAAAAACGGTAGGATGGTGATGGCGATCTCGACGAACGACCGCGGCGTCGACGGATCGCGATACGGAATAAGCAACTGCGCCCAAGCACGGGCATCGCGCGGCTTGGCCGCAGGCACGTCAACAGCGGGAACGGACAACTGAGAAACCTCGAATAGATGCACCCCGCCCAAATGCCAGGATTCGAAGAAATCGCCTAGTTCGCGAATGCGTCAGTCCAAGAGAAATCGACCGCGCGCTGCAACCCCAACAACACGTAGCGCTCGCGAAAGCTTGACGCGCACCGGCCGGTTCGACGGCAACAGGCTGATTGCCAGATATACCCCTTGGGGGTATATATACCGCGCATGCGTTTTGTCACCCTCGCCCGGATGCTGCTGATCGTATGGGCAGCCGCATGTTTCAGCGCCGCAGCCGGCGAAGTCCGTCTCACGGTGGAACGCAAAACCGTCATGGTCACGGGCCGTCCCGTTTCGGCGATCACGTTCAACGGTGAACTGCCTGGTCCGACCCTTCGTTTCCGTGAAGGGGAAGATGTAACGATCCACGTGACGAACAAACTCGACGAAGACACCTCCGTCCATTGGCACGGGCTTCTGCTGCCGGGCATGATGGACGGCGTGCCGGGGCTCAACGGTTATCCCGGCATCAAGCCCGGCGAGACGTTCACCTACCGCTTCAAGGTCCGCCAGTCCGGCACCTATTGGTACCACTCCCACTCCGGCGCGCAGGAACAAGCGGGCCTCTACGGCGCCCTGATACTCGAACCGCGCGAAGCCGATCCCGTCCGGACGGAGCGCGAACACATCGTGGTGCTCTCCGACTTCACCGAAGAAAACCCGAACGAGATCCTGCGCAACCTGAAGAACGACCACGCCTATTACAATCGCGGACGCCGCACGGTAGGCGACTTCTTCCGCGACGTCGGCCGCGACGGCTTGGGCGCAACGCTGCGCGACCGCATGGAGTGGGGCGAGATGCGGATGGACCCGACGGACATGGCCGACGTCACCGGCTACACGTTCCTCGTCAACGGCAAGGCGCCAAACGCCAACTGGACGGCGCTCTTCAAACCCGGCGAACGCACGCGCCTGCGCATCGTCAACGCCTCCGCGATGACCTATTTCGACCTGCGCATTCCGGGCTTGAAGATGATCGTCGTCCAGGCGGACGGCCAAAACGTCGAACCCGTGCCCGTCGACGAAATGCGCATCGCCGTCGCCGAAACCTACGACGTCGTCGTCACACCGCGCGAAGACAAAGCCTACACGCTGATCGCCGAGCCGATCGACCGCTCAGGCTATGCGCTGGCGACGCTGGCACCCCGCGAAGGCATGAAGGGCGAGATGCCGACGCTGCGCAAACGCGCACTGCTGACCATGGAAGACATGGGAATGGCCCACGGCGACGGCGGACATGGCGGCCACGGCGCCGCGCCCGCACCGTCGAGCCATGAAGGTCACGGCGCACCGCAAGCCGATCACAGCGCACACGGCGGACACGCTCCCCATGCCGATCACGGGGCATCGCAAAGCGACCACAGCGGGCACGCTCCCGCACCGGCCCCGGCGAAAAGCGACCGCCCCCGCGGCTGGGCAGATGCGGACACGCCGCCCGGCATGCGCGCGCTCAAATACGCCGACCTGAAGTCGTTCGCGCCGCAAAAGGACACGCGCATGCCGGCCCGCGAAATCGTGGTCAAGCTAGGCGGCTCGATGGAGCGCTACATCTGGACGCTGAACGGCGCGAAAGCCGAACACGCCGAGCCGGTCGACTTGGCCTATGGCGAGCGCGTGAAGATCACGTTCGTGAACGAAAGCATGATGGCGCATCCGATGCATTTGCACGGCATGTTCGTTCAGCTTCTGAACGGACAGCCCGGCGAACGCCTGCCCAACAAGCACATCGTCAGCGTCGCCCCCGGCGCGAGCTACTCTGCGTTGCTCACCGCCGACGAACCCGGCGAGTGGGCGTTCCATTGCCACCTGCTCTACCACATGGCCGCCGGCATGATGACGAAAGTCGTCGTCGCCCGCATGAGCGCGGAGGCGAAATGATCCGCGTAGGCACGGCAATTCTCGCCGCCGCATTGGGCGCGGGCGCGCACAGCAAAGACGACCCCATGGCCGAACCTATGATCTTCTGGGGCGCGGGCGCGGAGGTCGATGGCACGGATACGGGTTGGCTCGATGACGGCGACGGAACGCTGATCACCTGGGACGCCTATGCGTGGGTCGGCGGCGACGACGTCAAAGTCAGGCTCGAAACCGATGGCGAGGCGTTCGATGGCGAGATCGACGATGCCGAATTGCGTGGCTTCGTTAGCTGGAACATCGCCGAGTTCTGGGACGTTCAAGCCGGCCTGCGCTACGACATCGAACCCGACGGCCGCATCTGGGCCGCAGCCGGCTTCCACGGCATGGCGACCTACTTCTTCGAAACGGATGTCCACTTGTTCGTGAGCGACGAAGGCGACGTCGCGCTGCGCCTCGAACAATCGATCGACTTTGCGCTCACGCAGGACCTGTTCTTGGAGCCTTCGGTCGAACTCGAAGCCTATGCCGACGACATGCCTGAACGCGGAATCGGTGCGGGCATGCGCGCTATCGAGGGAAGCCTCGCGCTTCGCTACGAAATCACGCGCAAGTTCGCACCATATGTCGAACTGGTCTACGAGCGTGCCCTCGGCGAAACGGCGCTGCGCGCGCGAGCCGACGGCGACGATGTTGAAGAAACGACGCTGCGCCTTGGATTGCGCGTGCGCCTGTAAAATCTGAAAGGAAAACACCGATGAAATCGATATCCATACTGGCGGCAGCATCGTTGCTGGCTGCGGGCGCAGCACTCGCCAGCACCGGCCACGGCGCGCATACCAGCGGCCACTCTGCAACGGCAAAAGCGGCTTCCCGCATCGTCAAACTCGACGCGAGCGAATACGCCTTCAGCTCCAAGGCCATTTCGTTCAAGGCCGGCGAAACGGTCAAATTCGTCATCACGAACAAGGGCAAACAAAAGCACGCGCTCACGATCGGCACCGCGGCGGAACAGGCCGAACACCAAGCCGAAATGGAAAAGATGGCGGCAATGAACCACGACGAGAACGAGCATGCGATGCCCGCGAACTCGATCCACGTCGCCCCAGGCGAGACCCGCGAAATGGTTTGGAGCTTCAAAGCGCCGGGCCAACTGCTGTTCGCGTGCAGCTATCCTGGCCACGCCGACCTGGGCATGACCGGCGATATCACGGTCCGCTAACGCACCGGCCTTGATCCAGCGCAAGGTAAGGCTGCCCGTACCGGCTAACA
>CAZYGK010000258.1:0-3419 GCA_964647355.1 uncultured Flavobacteriaceae bacterium
AAGCTTCGATCGTCGGCAACTTTCCGCAGGTGCTGATGTTCCGCGACTTCGGCACACCGAAGCAGAAGGAGGAGTTCATCAACGGCATGCTCGCCGGCACGCACCGGCCGGCGTTCGGCCTCACCGAGCCGAAGCACGGCTCGGATGCGACGTGGATGGAGACGCGCGCCGTGCGCGAGGGCAACGGCTGGCGTATCAACGGCGAGAAGTTCTGGAACACCGGCGTGCACACGGCGAGCCACGACATGGTGTTCGCGCGCACGAGCGGGAACGACGGCGATGCGCGCGGCATTTCGTGCTTTCTCGTGCCGATGAATGCCGAAGGCGTGAAGATCGAGTTCTACTACTGGACGTTCAACATGCCGACCGACCACGCGCATGTGTCGTTCAAGAACGTCTGGGTTCCTGATGAGGCACTGTTCGGCCCGGTCGACAACGGCTTGGTGCTGGCGCGGCACTTCGTGCACGAGAACCGGATTCGCCAAGCGGCGTCGTCGCTCGGCGCCGGCGTCTATTGCTTGAACGAGTCCATCGATTACGCGAAGGCGCGCAAGCCGTTCGGTAAGCCGCTGGCCGCGAACCAGGCGATTCAGTTTCCGACCGTCGAGTTGATGACGCAGGCGGAGATGCTGCGTTTGCTGATCCAGAAGACGGCATGGGAGATGGATCAGATGACGGGGCCCGAGATTCAGCTCTACCTCTCCGACAAGGTGTCGATGTGCAATTACTGGGCTAACCGCTTCTGCTGCGAGGCGGCAGATTGGGCGATGCAGGTGCACGGCGGCATGGGCTATTCGCGGCACAAGCCGTTCGAGCACATCTATCGCCACCACCGGCGGTACCGGATTACGGAAGGGTCGGAGCAGATCCAGATGCGGAATGTGGCGGGGCACATGTATGGGTTCTTGGGCAAGAACCGGAAGGCGGAGTAGGTATCGCGAGGTTAGGGTGCGCGGGGCCCTTGATCTTTACTCTGACCCCATTTCTCCACTGACCCCATTTCTCCGAATACCAAAAATGCGGCGCAACGTGCGCCGCATCCATTGATTGAATCACTTAGCTCACGTTTTCGAAGTTTGGCTCAGCAGGGCCTCCGCTGGCAGGGGCCGGCTCGGACGGTTCAAATGTGATGCCCGGATCGGCCCCTGTGGGCTCCTCTTTTGGAGGGGGAGCTGCCGGCGTGGCCGCTGTCGGCATTGACGGCGGCGCCGATGGCTGTTTTGGCGCTTCCGCGGGTTGCTTTTGTTGCTCGCCGAAGGTTCCGCCGACGCTGAGGCCACCGCCGCTGTGGCTCTGCTTCAGCGCATTCTCGTTATTGTTATCGTTGTCCCGCCACTCGTCCACGAAGAACCAATCGACTCCTGGGTCCTTGTACGTGACGTCGGTGCGACGCGACCCCGGCGACGTGCGACGCTCTGCCGGCGAGCCAAACGGACCATCGATGACGTCTGTGCGCGGACGATCCGCCCTAAACCCCGCCTGATCCGTAGTGGAATCAGGGCTCGCCTTCTTGCCGGGTGCATTCGCAAGGGCCCGATCACGTCGTGCATCATCGCTGATGTCCGCTGGCGTCGGGCTCCAGCCCTTCGGTTTCAGCTTGCCGATATCGGCCGCCGCGGCAGCGATCGTGACGAACATCGCCGCCAGTAGCAGTAGAAGTTTGAACAGTCTCGTCATAAGGCCATACCTCTCTGGCCCCCGCCCATGCGGAATGAGAACGCGACTCGCCCCGTTGGACAACCCAGAATCGACACTCCGACGATCACAAATTGGCCGCGGACACATGTCGATTTGTCGCTTGTTTTTCTGCTGACTTCTCGATTTTCCTCGATTCCGCACACCGTCAACCAATACCCGGCGATCTCATCCCTGACTTAACTCCGGGGTAATACGGCGACAGTTAATCGTGTCCCTATGATGCGCAACGGGTTGGCTACCACACCGTCTTCGCACCAAGTTCGGAAATTGCGGGGTCGGACGTGATCACCGGCCATCCGTTTGTCATCGATTGCATTGCGATGATGCGATCCCACGGGTCGCGATGAATGGGCGGCAAGCGGCCGGCGGCGAGTGCCACTTCGGGCGTCACGTCGAGACCCTGAAATCGTTCTTGCCGCAACAAGAGCGGGAGCGCCACGACAAGATCGTCATCCAGTTTTCCGATCGCGGCCTTGAAAGCGATCTCATAGTGTGACACCGCGCTTATCACTATTTCATTCCGCGGGTTGGCGAGTGTCGATCTCGCACGCGCGCTAAGAACCGGCCGGTCGTTCAGCCACCAAATCAGCGCGTGCGTGTCGACGATGAACTTCACGCCTTTTTGCGCTTACGCTTTGCAGGCAACGAGACGCCGTAGGCGTCGGTGTGTTCGCCTTCGAGCCATGCCTGCTCCTCTGGGTCTTTCTTGAGGAATAGGTCGTCCGGAATTTTCCAGTGCTTGGCAGCGCCGGGCTTGCGCGGCTGCATCTCGGCGACGGGTATCAGCTTCACCATGGGTTTGCCTTTGCGTGCGATGACGATGTCGTCGCCCGCGACTGCCGCATCGACGAGTTCCGAGAGTGTCGCTTTCGCATCGGCTATGTTGACGGTCTTGTTCATCCGGCCATTTTCCTCATTTCGCCCATGATGGTCAAGTGAGATGACCAACTGGTGAACGGGGTCTCGCCCACTTGATTTTGTTCTTTATATGTTCTATTATTCTTCAGTCTTATCTGAATGTAAGGCCTGGCCTCGCGCCACAGGACGGAGAATGGCATATGCCCTCTATGGTCTCACGGCTTCAGGCGGCGCCGCGCTGCGGTGCCCATTCGAAGCGGACGAAGATGCCGTGCCGGGCGCCGGCGGTTCGCGGGTATCGCGTTTGCCGCTTTCACGGCGCTCGCGGCGGTGCCCCGCGCGGTAACCGCAATGCTTGGAAACACGGCACTAGGGGACAGGCTTGGCTGGGGCACGCGCGGGGCTTGCGTGCGCTTGTTCGCGATGCCGCCGTGCTCGTTTCGGCCGCTAAGCTTCCGCCTTCGCTTAAGGTACGGCGGACAGGCCGGGTACATGGGGTTGTTCGCTCGAATTCCGGCGGGGTACCCCCTACCCCCTGTCTGGTGGGTGGCTCACCCGGGAGCGCGGGCTTCCAGCCCGCTCTTTTTTTCCCTTCAGTACAGCGTCGCCGCTCAAAGGAAGAGCGGGCTGGAAGCCCGCGCTCCCGGGTCGGGCCAATCTCATAGCCTAAGTGTGCCCCATCACGCGCTTCGGTTTGTAGGGCTCCTCCAGCGTCTTGATGTCTTCGGCGTCGAGCTTGAGCGTCAGCGCGGCGGCAGCGTCTTCCAGGTGGTGGGGTTTGGAGGCGCCGATGATGGGGCTTGTGATCGCGGGTTTTGTGAGCATCCAGGCCAAGGCCACTTGGGCGTTGGGTTTGCCGTGTT
>CAZYGK010000259.1:0-3417 GCA_964647355.1 uncultured Flavobacteriaceae bacterium
TGTCGAGGTCCTCGCGGTGGTAGGTTTGCGCCAGCCCGCGGTGCGCAAGCAGCGTGGTCTGCGCCTTGTAGCCGGACCAGAACGAGCCGTTCCACAGGCCGAGCACGACCACGAGGGCCAGCAGTCCGCCGAGCGACAACCCGAACCAGCGCAAGATGCGAAGCATGCGGCCCCCGTTTCTCTCACAGCCGCGGTGAGGCTAGCACTCAGCGAAGCCGCGCTGCCAGCAGCGCCCGTCACAGTGGTGACGAAAGCGCTCGTTGCGCAGCGGCGGCCGATCGTCTGCGCGCTGCTTAGTGGCTGGTGGACGTATTGATTTCCTCATCAATCGATGCTGCTTTTCGTGCCCATGGCGGAGACGATCGATGCGCACGACGATTGCACTTGATGACGACTTGGTCGCTGAAGCGCAGCGCTTGACTGGCTTAACGGAAAAGTCGAGCTTGGTGCGCGAAGCTTTGAAGGCGTTGATTGAGCGCGAGAGCGCGCGGCGTCTCGCGTGGCTCGGCGGCAGTCAGCCGAAGCTTAAGGCGGCACCCCGGCGGCGCCCGGTATGATCCTGGTGGAGCACGACGGTTTGGGTCGACCACCTTCGATCCGGCGAAAAGAAGCTCGCGAACCTTCTCGGCGCGAGCGCCGTTGCGATGCACCCGTTCGTGATCGGGGAAATCGCGCTCGGCCACCTCAATCCGCGTGGCGGCATATTGCAGATGCTGTCGCAGCTACCTGCCATTGCCACAGTGACCGATACGGAAGCGCTCACCTATATCAAATGGTTCGAATTGATCGGCTGCGGCATCGGCTACATCGACGTGCATTTGCTCGCCGCGGTTCAGCTGAAAGCCGGAACCGAGTTACGGACCCGCGACAAGCGTTTGGCGAAGGTTGCCGAGGAGCTTGGGTTGGCAATGCGTAGGCGTGCATGGGATTGCGGAGAATTTTTGTGGGTGGAAACGAAGTTTGTGACGTGTCCCCACATTCTGTTGTGTCCGCACATTCTATTCCACCTGGCTGGAAAAATGGGAGCGCTTAATGAGAAGAGTCCCGCGTGTCTTTCTACTGTCCTTAGGTCTGTCGTTGGCCCCGTTTGTGCCCACCGCTGTGGCGTCAGTTTTCGCGGTGTCGGCGGACGGTGTCGTACGGATGCATGGAAACATCCTCTGCCCTGGCCCAGCATGCACATGGGTCGATATAGGCCGCGATTCGGGCAACCTCACGCTTGCCGCGTCCCGCGACAGACTCTTCCTGTTACGGCGCAACGGATCGGTCTGGCAATGGAGCGGTCTACCCTGCGAGTCGGACAGGACGTGCGCGCAATGGACGGACGTCGGCGCGTCAATCAACGCGATTGCCATCGCGACGAACGATAACGACCTCTTTGCCCTGCGTGGTTCCGGTGCGGTGTTCAGGCTCGTCGATGCCTGCCATGCAGGTCGTTGTGACCGCTGGCAGCAAATTGACCGCGACGGCGGCATCGCCGAGATCCGCGCGGCCGGCGCGAAGGTCTTCAAGCGGCGCAGAAACGGAGAGATATTTGAGTGGACCGGTGCGGCATGCACCGCCGATGGCGTGTGCAGGGGTTGGCGACAAATCGACAACAATCCCAACACACAGGAAATCGCCGTCGCGGCTCCCGGCGAACTTTATCAGCGCCACCGATCGGGCGGGGTCTGGCGGTGGAAGGGTGGTGCCTGCACCGGCGCGTCCTGCCGATCTTGGGAGCAGATCGACGCCAACCCTGCTACGCAGCGGCTCGCCACGGCCCGCGGCGCGCTTTATCAACTCCATCGCTCAGGTGCGATATGGCGCTTTCTTGGAGCCGCGTGCACTCCCGCCGGCTGTGGATCTTGGCAGCTGCTCGGTGACGATGCACGAACAACGGCAATAGCCGCGGTGCAATCGTATGACCGGCAATGGCTTTATCAAGCGCGCCAAGACGGCTCGGTCCTGCGCTACTTGACAATTCCTTGCGTAGGCGCTGCTTGCTGGACGACCGTCGGCGTCGCGGCATTTACACCTAGCGGGCCCGCCGCGGGTGGGCTTTACGCGTTTGAAAGCCGTGTTTGGACGGGAGCGACGTCACGCGTGCTGCAGGCCGAGGATTTCGGGTTCGGCGATTACGGAACTTTCGCGACGTTAAGGTCACGACCGAACAAGTCCACGATCAACGTGCTGATCCTAATGTCGAGCTACGCCAACACCCGGTTCGACCCCGGCAGGACGAGAGAATTCTATGCGCAAAAGTTCTTCGGACCCACCAATCGGCTGTCGCGGTACTTCAACGACAACTCTCGCCTCAGGGAGTTCGACATTCAGCTCGCCGGAGTCGAGCAGGTGTTCGATCGCCGAACAATGAACTGTGCGCATCGATGGGATACGTGCGAGGAGGCGACAGATGGTGCGCTGCACACGAAGGCCACGGTTGAGCACCTCGAAATGCTGCCCCCAGGGGCCGCGCGCAAGTACGCCAGATACGATCTGAACGGAGACGGGGAAATCAACTCCGACGAACTCTTGGTGATCAAGATTGAAGGAATGCCGGAGCAAGGCGTCATTGGGCCGTACAGCGACAATTGCGGCAACACCCTCATCTTCCCGAGTTCGGCACGACTGCGCGGCACGACCAAGTGGATTTCTGATCAGTTTATTGCCGTCGGCGACGATGCGAACTTCATCACCGTCGCTCACGAGGTGGCGCATCTTTTTGGCGCCCTCGACATTCGTGGATCGGGCATGAATGCCGGTCTCACCACAATGGGCCCGACCTGCGTGGACGTTGAGCGGATGTACCATCTTGATCCCTGGCACAAGATGCGGATGGGGCTCGTTCGCCCACGGATCTTTGCCATTCCCGACATACGGTCAGAAAAGCGCCGAACGCGGCTCACAGTGCCCGTGAACAGGGCAGCCTACGAGCCCGTCTTGCTCTACCGCGCGGAAAATCCCAACGAGTATTTTATGCTGGAGTACCGGCGCGCAGCCTCGGGAACATTCGATTTCGATGTGCCTGCCAGCGGGCTCGTGATTTGGCACGTCTTCACCGGCAGCGACCATCGGCCCCTCAGCTATACGGATCCTGTCTTCGGGGGAGGGATTCCCGAAAGCGCTGCAGTGGCCGTGATCGGCGCTCCCGATCAGACGATCGGGAGCGGGGAGGCCTGGACGTCGGGCAATGGCGAAATCGCACTGCGCTGGCCCGGACGCGGCGACAGCGGCCTCAGGTTGCAGGTTGTTGAAAAGGAAGACACCTATCTGACCGTAGAATGGTGGCGAGAGTAGCCGCTCAAGGCAACGCCGCCTGTGCCGCTGCCAATCTCGCGATCGGCACCCGGAACGGGGAGCAAGAAACGTAATCGAGACCAACGCTTTCGCAGAAGCGGATGGAGGCCGGATCGCCGCCGTGTTCGCCGCAGATGC
>CAZYGK010000260.1:0-3415 GCA_964647355.1 uncultured Flavobacteriaceae bacterium
GGGCTCGACGCGCAGTTGATCGTGGAGCCGGGGCGGCTGATCACGGCCAATGCGGGGGTTCTGGTTTCACAGGTGCTCTATGTGAAGCGCGGCGAGGCCAAGGAATTCCTGATCCTTGACGCCGGGATGAACGACCTGATGCGCCCAGCCCTTTACGACGCCTGGCACGATATCGTGCCGGTGCGAGACACAGGGGCACACGCAAAGGTTTACGACGTGGTCGGGCCGGTTTGCGAAAGCACCGACCTATTCGCACGGGATCGTGAAATCCCGGGCGTTTCCGCCGGGGATTTGGTTGCCATACTTTCGGCGGGTGCCTATGGCGCAGTGCTGTCGTCCAGCTACAATGCGCGCGGTTTGGCCCCGGAAGTGCTTGTGAAGGGCAACCAATTTGCGGTCACGCGACCGCGGCAGACTGTCGACGACATGATTAAGCTGGAGCGCTGGCCGGATTGGCTCTGAGCTCCCAAGGTTCGAGCGTTTGAGCGAAGGTCTACACCTCGAGAACGAAGACAAGGCTGGCGGCCTGCCGAAGATCGTGCAGCGCTACGTGATGTTCGCGTGGGCCTCGCTGTCGGCGGAGCGGTTCTGGCCGCTCTTGTGGCCGGCCGGCGGGATCGCCGGTCTATTCATCATTCTCGCGCTCGCCAATGTGTTCGCCTATCTGCCGGAATGGCTGCACCTTCTCAGTCTCTTCGGGTTCGTCGCCGCCATCGGCTGGGCGGTGATGCACTCGATGAAGGCGACGTCGGTACCGTCGCGGTCGCAAGCCGTTCGCCACCTCGAACAGTCGAGCGGGCTAGATCACCGGCCGCTCAGCGCGCTCGAAGACAAGCCCGCGACAGGCAGCGACGACGATACGAAGCGGCTGTGGGGCGCGCACCGGCAATGGGTGCTGCACCACATCAACCGGCTCAAGGTCGCCTGGCCGCGGCTCTCGTTGGCTGCGCGCGACCGCCACGCTCTGCGCATTTTTATTTTGCTTGCGATCGTGGCGCTCACCGTTCTGAATTGGTCGGAGGTGCCGGCGCGCTTGGCGGCGGCGGTATCGCCCGGATGGGCGCAGGGCAAGGGACCCGCGACCTTCGAGGCTTGGATCACGCCTCCGGCCTACACCGGCGAGTCGCCGCAACATTTGACGGCGACGACGCAGACGGACGGCATTGCGATCACGGTGCCGAAGGGTTCGACGCTGACAGTCCGCACGCACGGTGACGCGTCTGCCGCGCTGCGCGTCAGCTCTCTCGGCACGTCGATACCGCCGCAAACGAGACCGGAGTTCCTGCCAGCCGGCGGCGACGCGCGCGACGCCAAGCTCGCGCTCGAGCAGAACATGACCGTGCGCCTTTCGGTGAACGCGTCGCAGACGGCGATCTGGAAGCTCACGGTCAAGGCCGACACGCCGCCTTCGATCGCGTTCAAGACGCCGCTGCAGGTCACGAACGCGCAGTCGCTTCGGTTCAACTACATGATCAAGGACGATTACGGCGTCAGCGCGGCTGCGGCCGAGATTGCGCTCGATCACCGCTCGTCGCCGTCGGATCGCGTGCCGCCGAAGCCGCTCACGTTCGAACTCCCGTTGCCGCCGGCGCCGGCGCGCGCGGGCGACGCTACGATCTTCAAGGACTTGACCGCGCATGTGTGGGCGGGGTTGCCCGTCACGATCAAGTTGATCGCGCGCGACGAAGCTGGGCATGTCGCACGGTCGAAGCCGGTCAGGATCGTGCTGCCGGAGCGGCGCTTCAACGAGCCGCTCGCCCGCGCGCTGATCGAACAGCGGCGCAACCTCGCGCGCGCGCCGTCGACGGCGCCCTACGTGGCTAAAGGCTTGGACGCGCTGTCGATCGCGCCGGAGCGCTTCACGCCGGATCAGCGCATCTATCTGGGCCTGCGCACCGCTTACTACATGGTTTCGCGTGCGCGAGGCCCAAGCGAAATGGCGGCCGTGCAGCAACTGCTTTGGGATATGGCGCTCAAAGTCGAAGAGGGCGACGCGCCGCTGGCGCAGGAAGAACTGCGCGCGGTTCAGCAGAAGCTGATGGACGCGCTTGCGCGCGGCGCACCGGAGGCCGAGATCGAGGCGCTGATGGCGCAACTCAGGGCCGCGATGGAGCGGGCGCTCAAAGCGATGGCCGAGAAGGCGCAAGGGCAAAGCCCGTTCGCGCAAGGGACCGGCGGGCAGATCGTGCGGGCGCAGGATCTGCAGTCGATGCTCGACAAGATCCGCGATTTGGCGAAACAGGGTTCGCGCGCGGCTGCGCAGCAATTGTTGGCGCAACTACAGGACATGCTCGAGAACCTGCAGGTCGCAGGCGGCGGCCAGATGACGGGCGAACAGAAATCGGCGACGGAAGCGCTTGAGAAGCTCGGCCAGATGATCGCAAAGCAACGGGCGCTGATGGACAAAACGTTCCGAGAGCAGCAGCAGGCGCTGGAATCGGGCGTCAAAAAGCCGTCGGGACTCAAGGGCGAGCAGGAGAAGCTCAGCGACGAACTGAGCGCAATGATGAAAAAGGCCGGGCCCGGCGACACCGCACAAGCGCTAAAGCGCGCGCAAGATGCCATGGACGAGGCTGCCGGCAAGCTCGCCAGCGGCGAGTTGGGCGAGGCGGGCGCCGACCAGCAAAAGGCGATCGACGAATTGCGCAAGGGCGGCGAGGCGGTCGCCAAGCAACTGCTGCAGCAGATGCAGGCGCAAGGCGCCATCGGGCCGGGACAAGGCATCGGCTCGGGCGAAAACGAAGATCCGTTCGGGCGGCCGCAGGCGTCTTACGGACAGTCGTTCGGCGGCACCGTGAAAGTGCCCGACAAACTCGACATCCAGAAAGCGCGCGAAATCCTTGAGGAATTGCAGCGCCGCGCGGCGGAGCGCGGGCGGCCACTCAACGAGCTTGAGTATATCGACCGGCTGCTGCGGCGCTTTTGACGCTCGCGGAAGCTGCGGCCATTGATCGAGATCAGTGCGATTTCGACAGGGGCTTCCTATCTAAGCTTTGTAGACCCTTGTTGTTTGGGCCTCGGTTAGAGATGGAGGTTCAGTCATGACGATGTTCACGACTCTCAGCTTTTCGACGATCATTCCGGTGGCCGCCGTTTTCGCGACGGCTGCGATTTTTGCCGCTCTTTGGCTGAACGGATTGATCCGGCACTAAATCCCCCAAGCCTAACGGCGGGGGCGAGCGGGCGCGCGGCTGCGCCGTTTCGCAGCCTCGCGTTCCCATGGCGGCGTTCCGGCCCATGTGCGGGCGAGAAGATCGATGAAGGCGCGAATTTTCGCGTTCGGCGCAGCGCCGGGCGCGTAGAGCGCGTGGACTGTTAGCTCGCGGATCGTATGGTCGGCGAGGACCTGTACCAAGCGCCCTTCGCTGAGATCGCTGCAGATGCTGAACGTCGGCTGTTGGATGAGGCCCACACC
>CAZYGK010000261.1:0-3381 GCA_964647355.1 uncultured Flavobacteriaceae bacterium
CCCTGGGGTCGGCGGGTGCGGCGGCGCACGGCGGCGGTTGCTTCGAGGTGACCGGGCCGACCACGATCAATTCGAACAAGAAGTGCGTCGAGGTCGAGCGGCGCGTCACTGGCGACGTCGTCAACAACGCGACGATCGGCAAGGGTAATGCCGGCAACGGCGTGGGCGACGGCAACGCCGAGCGCAAGGATCCCGGCTTCTTCATCGGCGACGAGGGGTTGATCGACGGCAAGCTCATCAACAACGGAACGATCGTTGGCGGCTCGCAAGGCTCCGGCGCGCTGACGTTGGGTGAGGACGCCGACGTGACGGGCGGCATCTTCAACAACGGTACGATCGCTTCGAAGCGCGGTAGCGGCATCAGCTTAGGCGCGGTCGAGTACGACGACGACGAGATTGAAATCGAAGCTGCGAAGCTGACCGGCGACATCGTCAACGCGGGACTCATCAGCGGGAACGACTTCGGTATCGTTGCGCGTTACGGCACGATGACGGGGTCGTTGATCAACCAATCGACCGGCGTCATCAGCGGCGGTTTGGCTGGCGTCTACATACCCGACACGTTCACATCGTGGACGGGCGGCATTCACAATAGCGGTACGATCAGCGGCGGCTATGGCGGCATACTGATCGGCGATTGGGGGCTGCCGACCGGTGGATACGGCGGCGAAGGCGGCGAGGACGGCGGCGAGTATGGCGGCGGGGCGGCGGCGCAGTATCTGCAGGCTCAAGGCTCCGGCGTCGTCTTCGATGGCGGGATATTCAACGCAACCGGCGCAACGATTGTCAGCGAGCACGGACCGTCGATCGGAATCGGCGGCGCGAGCTTTGGCGGCGGCGTCTACAACGATGGGCTGATCACGCAGGAATTGGGCGACGGCGAAGGCGAAGGGTACGGCTTGCTATCCTCGCCTTATCGGGGCGTTGGGATCGTGTTTGCTGCCGGCACAGTCGAAGGCGGCCTTACGAACGACACGAACGGCCAGATCTTCGGGCTTGCGGGTCCCGCAGTTTGGATTACCGACAAGACGTCGAGCTTCGGTGGCGGTATCGACAACGCCGGTTTGATCTCCGGTGCAAGCGACGGCATTCGCATCGAAAGCGAGTCGTTCGACGGCGGCCTCTTCAACCGCGAAGGCGGTCGGATCGTGGCAGCTTATGGCGACGGCGTCTTTGCGACCTCCGCCTGGAGCGGCGGCGTACAAAACGACGGCCTCATCTCGGGAAGCCGAAACGGCTTTACGTACGAGGGCACGACGTTCGCGGGCGGCTTTGTGAACAACGGCACCATTGAAGGTGGTGCCACAGCGGTCGCGTTGTCGGGGTCAAGCTTTGAAGGTGGCTTTGGCAACGCCGGATTGCTGGCGGGCGGCACGAACGGTGTCGCGATGTCCTTCACGAGTATCGCCGGCGGGTTCACGAACTCAGGCTCGATTTACGGTACGAGCGGCGACGGCGTTTCGATCACGGCAACGAACTGGGGCGCCGCCGACGCGCGCGCTGACATCCGCAACACGTCGAGCGGCGTGATCGAGGGTGGAGCGACGGGCTTCTACCTGAACGCCACGAACGTTTACGGCGATTTCCTGAACGACGGCTCGATCAGCGGCGAGGGTGAGAACACCGGCGTGCATCTCATTGCCGATCTGTTCAACGGCAATGTCACGAACAACGGCACGATCTCGAGCGCCTACAACGCGCTCCGGCTCGACTTCGGGACGTTCGACGGATCGTTCTCGAATACGGCGACGATTTCTGGCGGCTCGAACGGCGCGATCTTGTCGCTCGAGTCGATGACGGGCGACTTCACGAACTCGGGTTCGATTACGGGCGAGAGCGGCACGGGCGTTTCGATCACGGCCACGAACTGGGGTTCGGCCGAGACGCGCGCCGACATCCACAACACGTCGAGCGGCGTGATCACAGGCGGAGCGACGGGCTTCTATCTGAACGCCACGAACGTTTACGGCGACTTCCTGAACGACGGGTCGATCAGCGGCGAGGGTGAGAACACCGGCGTGCATCTCATTGCCGATCTGTTCAACGGCAATGTCACGAACAACGGCACGATCTCGAGCGCCTACAACGCGCTGCGGCTCGACTTCGGGACGTTCGACGGATCGTTCTCGAACACGGCGACGATTTCGGGCGGCTCGAACGGCGCGATCTTCTCGCTCGGGTCGATGACGGGCAACTTCACGAATTCGGGTTCGATCGGCGGCGAAACTGGCGACGGCGTCTCGATCGCTGTGGGCACGTGGGGGAGCGCGGAGGACGTCGTTGCGATCCTGAACACGATCGACGGCGAGATCACCGGCGGCGACGACGGGTTCGCGTTCACGGCCGATACGCTCTACGCGACGGTGACGAACGACGGTGTCATCACGGGCGGCGTCAACGGTGCCGTTATCGCTGTCACGAACTTCAACGCTTCGGTTGCGAACAACGGGACGATTTCGGGCGGGACGAACGGGCTCGTGTTGCTGCTTGCCGACGCGAGCGGCGGCTTCACGAATACGGGCGAGATTACGGGCGAGAGCGGGTTCGGTGTCTCGATCACGGCCACGAACTGGGGTTCGGCGGAAGCGCGGGCCGATATCGTCAACACGTCGAGCGGCACGATTACGGGCGGTGAGACCGGGTTCTATCTGAACGCCACGAACGTCTACGGCGACTTCAAGAGCGACGGGTCGATCAGCGGCGACGGGGAAAACACCGGCGTGCATCTGATCGCCGATCTGTTCGACGGCGACGTCACCAACAACGGCACGATCTCGGGTGCCTACAACGCGCTCCGGCTCGACTTCGGGACATTCGACGGATCGTTCTCGAACACGGCGACGATTTCGGGCGGTTCGAACGGCGCGATCTTCTCGCTCGGGTCGATGACCGGCGACTTCACGAACTCGGGTTCGATTACGGGCGAGAGCGGCACGGGCGTTTCGATCACGGCCACGAACTGGGGTTCGGCCGAGACGCGCGCCGACATCCACAACACGTCGAGCGGCGTGATCACAGGCGGAGCGACGGGCTTCTATCTGAACGCCACGAACGTTTACGGCGACTTCCTGAACGACGGGTCGATCAGCGGCGAGGGTGAGAACACCGGCGTGCATCTCATTGCCGATCTGTTCAACGGCAATGTCACGAACAACGGCACGATCTCGAGCGCCTACAACGCGCTGCGGCTCGACTTCGGGACGTTCGACGGATCGTTCTCGAACACGGCGACGATTTCGGGCGGCTCGAACGGCGCGATCTTCTCGCTCGGGTCGATGACGGGCAACTTCACGAATTCGGGTTCGATTACGGGCGAGAGCGGCACCGGCGTTTCGATCACGGCCACGAACTGGGGTTCGGCCGAGACGCGCGCCGACATCC
>CAZYGK010000262.1:0-3366 GCA_964647355.1 uncultured Flavobacteriaceae bacterium
ACCGCCCGCGCCACCCCTCGCGGACCGAGCCCGTCCTCGCGCCGTGTCGCCAGCCACCCGCGAACATCGCCCGCGGACACGTCTTTCAGCGCCGCCAGATCGACCGTCTCCCCGCGATGTGCGGCCAAGAACCCAAGGAACCCGCCGACGTCATGCGTGTACGCCTCGACCGTCTTCGGCGACAGCCGGCGCACATGCATCATCTGCTCGCGCCAATTCTGAAACGCAGCCGCGCCGTTCATGAAGATAACTCACGTGAAGACGCGAAGAGGAAAAGAGATTGAAACGCCAAGCTCGCCAAGCCGCTCTGCCCTGCAAATAAGGCGCCCCGCGCGCGTAAGCGCGCAACAATGGCGCTCCACGCCGAACTAACGGCGCCAGCATACCAAGAGCAGCTTGGCGCTCTTGGCGTTTCAAATTTCTTACTTCTTCGCGTTCTTCGAGGCTTCGCGTGCGATTCTTCTTACTTCCGCGGCACCGTCTGCCCGGTCTTCGCCCAATCGGCCAAAAACGCCGCGAGGCCCTTATCCGTCAGCGGATGCTCGATCAGCTGCTTGAACACGGCTGGCGGCAGCGTCGCCACATCCGCACCCGCTTTCGCGGCATCCGTCACGTGCACCGGATTGCGGATCGACGCCGCCAAGATCTCCGTCTCAAGCCCCATGTAATTGTCGTAGATCCCGCGGATGTCGCGGATGAGCTGCATCCCGTCCTCGCCCACATCGTCGAGCCGCCCGATGAACGGCGAGACGAACGTTGCCCCCGCCTTCGCGGCGAGCAACGCCTGGTTCGCCGAGAAGCACAAGGTCACGTTCACCATCGTGTCTTCTTCGGTCAGCGTTTTGCACGCGCGCAATCCCGCCCAGGTCAAAGGCACTTTCACTGCGATGTTCTCCGCAATCTTCGCAAGCGCCCGCCCCTCGGCCAGCATCCCGTCGACATCGGTCGCAGTCACTTCCGCGCTCACCGGCCCTTCGACCAGGTCGCAAATTTCGCGAATCGCATCGACGAAATTGCGCCCCGATTTCGCGATCAGCGTCGGATTCGTCGTAACGCCGTCCACAAGCCCTGTCGCGGCCCACGTTTTGATCTCAGCCACATCGGCGGAATCGAGGAAGAATTTCATGAGGACTTGACCTTCTGATCGCAATCGGGCGGACCATAGCCTATGGCGCTTGAAGCCGAAGCAGATTTTGCCGGAAAGCCTGTGGAAGGCGACGTCGTCGGCATCGTGGTTCCGCGGCCGCTGAAGGGCGCGCTCGACTACCGCGTGCCCGAAGGTCTGCGCCTCGCGCGCGGCGATATTGTCGAAGTGCCGTTGGGCAGGAGCGGCGATCCGACGCTGGGCGTCGTATGGGGAAAAGGCGAGGGCACGTTTGAGCGCACGCGCCTGAAAGAAGTCACCCGCCGCTTCGACATGCCGCCGCTCAAGGAAGAACTGCTGCAATTCGCAACCTGGGTCGCGAACTACGTCGTGGCCCCGCTTGGCGATGTCGTGAACCTGCTGCTCCGCGCGCCCGATGCGCTCGAACCCGAGAAGGATCGAAAGGCGATCCGCCTCGGCGCACACACACCCTCGAACCTGACGACGGCCCGCGCGCGCGTGCTCGATGTCGCGAGCGACGGCCTCGCCCGCCGCCTCTCCGAATTGGCCGAAGCGGCGGGCGTCACGACGGCGGTGATCAACGGCCTCATCAAACTGCGCGCGCTCGAAGAGGTGATGCTATCGCCGTACAAGCCCGGCCCGCCGCCCGATCCCGCCCACGCGGGCCCGACACTTTCCGCCGCGCAAACGAAAGCGGCGGCTCACATGATCAAGGCCGTGAACGCGCATCGCTTCGAAGCGATGCTGTTAGACGGCGTCACCGGCTCCGGCAAAACCGAAACCTATTTTGAAGCCGTCGCCGCCGCGCTCGTGCAGAAGAAACAAGCGCTGATCCTGCTGCCCGAAATCGCGCTGACCGTGGCCTTCCTCGATCGCTTTGCGAAGCGCTTCGGCGTGAAGCCGACCGAATGGCACTCCGACCTCACGCAAGCGCAACGCCGCCGCAATTGGCGCGCCGTGATGCTGGGCGACGCCCGCGTCGTCGTCGGCGCACGCTCGGCGCTGTTCTTGCCGTTCAAGGAACTGGGCCTCATCGTCGTCGACGAAGAACACGACACCGCCTTCAAGCAGGAAGACGGCCTCATCTATCACGCGCGCGACATGGCAGTTGTGCGCGCGCGGATGGAGGCGTGTCCCATCGTGCTCGCCTCGGCAACGCCGTCGCTCGAAACCTGGGTGAACGCCGAAACGCACAAATACGCCCATCTGCGCCTACCCGAACGCCACGGCAAGGCGACGCTGCCCGAAGCGGCGATCATCGATATGCGCAAAGAGGAAACGCCAAAGGGCGACTTCCTCTCGCCCACGCTCGTGCGCGCCGTCGAAGACACGCTCGCCCAAGGCGAACAGGCGATGCTGTTCTTAAACCGCCGCGGCTTCGCCCCGCTGACGCTCTGCAAGGCCTGCGGCCACAAGATCGGCTGCCCGCGCTGCACGTCGTGGCTCGTCGAGCATCGCTACCGCCGAAAGCTCGTTTGTCATCACTGCGGTTACGATCGTCAGATCCCGGGTTCGTGTCCCGAATGCAAAACGCAAGGCGCCTTCATCGCCTGCGGTCCTGGCGTCGAACGCGTCAGCGAAGAAGTGAAGCTGAAATTCCCGAACGCGCGCACGAACATCGCCTCGAGCGACACGATGTCGGGCCCGCGCCAGATCCAACTTGCGATCGAGGCGATCGCAAACCACGAGGTCGACATCCTGATCGGCACGCAAATCGTGGCCAAAGGTCACAACTTCCCGATGCTGACGCTCGTCGGCGTGGTCGACGCGGACTTAGGGCTAGAGGGCGCCGACCCGCGCGCCCGCGAACGCACGTTCCAACTTTTGCATCAAGTCTCGGGCCGGGCGGGCAGGGCGGATCGAAAGGGTCGCGTCCTCATCCAAACCAGCGACCCCGAGCACGCCGTGCTGAAAGCGATCGCCTCCGGCAAACGCGACGCCTTCTACGCCGTCGAATGGGGCAAACGCGAAGTCGCGGGACTACCACCCTTCGGCCGCATGGCGGCATTGATCCTCTCCGGCCGCAAAGAAGAACAAGTCCACGACATCGGCGAACAACTGGCCGCGACCGCCCCCAACGCCAAAGGCGTCCAAGTCTGGGGCCCAGCCCCGGCACCCCTGTCGATGATCCGCGGCCAAACCCGAATCCGCCTCGCCGTCCACGCCGACCGCAAGGTCAATCTGCAGGCCTACCTGCGAACCTGGCTGGAATCCGTGAAGCTCCCCTCGTCGGTCTTCCTAACAATCGACGTCGACCCGCA
>CAZYGK010000263.1:0-3336 GCA_964647355.1 uncultured Flavobacteriaceae bacterium
CTTTCACGCTTTCGACGACGGCGGCGTCGCCGCCCTTCTCGACCGCTTTGCCGATTTGCGGGAGCTCGACGAAGACGACGTCGCCCAGCTGTTCGGCTGCATAGGCGGTGATGCCGACGGTCGCGACGTTGCCGTCAACGCGAACCCATTCGTGGTCTTTGGTGTATTTCGTGGTCATGGTGCTCGTTCTTCTGTGTGCGGATTAATGGCAAAATCTTGTTGTCATCCCGGCCGAGGCGAAGCCGAGAGCCGGGACCCAGGAGGCGTAGGGCACTGCGCCCGTCACGCCTGGGTCCCGGATAGCAAGACGCGTTACCCAAACGCTGACGCGTTTGGACGCGTCTAGCTTCCGGGATGACAGTGATGATGAGGGTGGAAGGCTCCGCGTCATGGCTTGTGGAACCGTTTTTGGACGAAAGGCATCGGCGCGACGCGGGCGGGGAGTTTTTGGCCTCTTACGATGAGGCCCAACTCCGTTCCATCGTTTGCGAGGTCTGCGCGGACATAGCCCATGGCGATCGGGCCGTTCACCGAGGGGCCAAAGCCGCCGGAGGTGATGCGGCCGGCGGGAGCGCCGTTCGAGTCCAGGATCTCGGTGCCTTCGCGCGCCGGGGCGCGACCTTCGGGCTTGATGCCGACGCGGACGCGTTTCGCACCGTTGAACAGCTGATCCATGATCTTGTCGGCGCCGGGGAAGCCCTTTTCCATCTTGCGGCGCTTGCCGATCGCCCAGGTGAGGTTCGCTTCGACCGGGGTCGTTTGCTCGTCGATGTCGTGGCCGTAGAGGCAAAGGCCTGCTTCGAGGCGCAGGCTGTCGCGCGCGCCGAGGCCGATGGGTGCGACTTCCGCTTGCGCCAGCAGCACGCGGGCGAAGGCGGTCGCGATCGCACCCGGCACGGAGATTTCGTAGCCGTCCTCGCCGGTGTAGCCGGAGCGGGAGACGAAGAGCTCCGCGCGTTCCCAGGTGAAGGTCGCGATCGTCATGAATGTCATGGCCGCGACGCCCGGAACGATGCGTTCCAGAACTGCGGCGGCTTTCGGGCCTTGCAGCGCGATGAGCGCGCGGTCTTCGAGGCGCTCGAGTTTCGCTTTGCCTTTCAGCTTCGCCGCGATGTGCGCGAAGTCGGCGTCCTTCGTCGCGGCGTTGACGACGAGGAAAAGCGTGCCGGCCTTCTCAGCGCTAAGCGGGCGGCTGACCATGAAGTCGTCGCGGATGCCGCCTTCGTCGTTCAGCAGCAGCGTGTAGCGGATCTGGCCGGGCTTGAGCGCTTTGATCTCGCCTGGCGTCAATGTTTCGAGCAGCGCCGCGATGTCGTCGTGGGTGCCCTTGCCTTCGAGGTGGAGCCACGCCTGGCCCATGTGCGAGACATCGAAGAGGCCGGCGGCGGCGCGCGTGTGCAGGTGTTCTTTCAAGATGCCGGCCGGGAATTGCACCGGCATTTCGTAGCCGGCGAACGGCACCATCTTTCCGCCGAGTTCCGCGTTGAGCGCGAAGAGCGGGGTTCGTTTCAGATCGGTTTGGGCCGGTTCGGCCATGAGGTCTCTTTCCAAACAGGTTTCGCGATGCTCTTACGGCCGCGACATCGCCGCGGTTTAAGAGCACCCCTGTCTGTCATGAGGACCTGAGAGATTTCGCGGGCGCTGTCGGCGCCCGCCTACCCCGTCGGTGGAACGCCCGAGGCGGGCGCTCGCTTTCCAGACTGTCATCGCCTTTGCGGTCCCGGGTGCCTGAGAGATTCCAGGGCGGTTGCTCCTTCGGCGGCGGGCCCTGCAGCCCACTCTCTTCCGCAAAGGGTCGAATGATTGGCCACCCAAGGTGCGCCATCACGGCGGGCCTTCAGCGTTGGGGGGATGTGACCCGCCACCCGTCTTGGAGTCAACGCGCCAAGATGGCCGGAAATGGGGAAATTGGCCGATTTTCGCGGCTGCCAAGCCGGACACGGCGGACAAGGGTCGCTGTCCGGGTTGGGGCGTGTCCGGCGTCAGACTCCAACGGTTTTCCGCGGGATTCTCCACGCCTCGCCGCACTGGCGTGCCCGAGCCGGGCGACCGCGCATAATGGCGCCGCGATTCGTCGGAGACCCCGCGATGCTAAAGTTCTTCACCGGAACGGCGCTAGGAGCCGCCCTTGCGTTCGTGTTCGTCCGCTTTGGGTTGGAGCCGCCTGCGATCACGAAGCTTCCGGATAAGCTGAAAGCCAATTTGGTGGCGACCGCGGTTGAGGCCGAACTCTACGACTTGGACGCGCCTGAGGATGTGCGCCAGCGAGCGCTCAAGGTCTATTTCGACAACCGGGCCGGAGATGCCGCCAAGCTTGACGCAGAAGCGGGCCATCCGTTCCTCGCCGCATTGTACCGTGATCGTGCGACGCGTGAGGCGCGGCAACTCAACGCCGCGTGGGGTGGGTACGACGCGGTCCTGGCGAAGCCCGCATTGCGAGCTGCCTTGGAACGCAAGTACGGCAAGACGGAAGACGACCCCTTGAAATTAGCGATGTTCCTGGATGCACTCGCCAGGCAGCCCTTCCTGAAGACATGGCTCGAGCGCGAGCACGGCGACGTGACGGCCGAAAACGTGCGAGAGGTCATTGGCGAGGCGGCAAAGCTGCCCACCCCACCGTGACGCCCGTCAGTGAGCAGACGGGCTGGGCACCCGGCGGTACAGCAGCGCCAGAATTGCTGCGGCAATCAAGAGCGCCGGTACGTCGCCCAACAGATGACCTGCGTGCTCTGCCATTTGCATCGATTGCACCGCCATGACGAGAGCATGGACCACACTTGATACGATCGTGAACCAGATCAGGCTTCCATGTTCATAAGGATTTCGCGCAGCGTTGATCAGAAATGCGCCCAGCGTGGCGTAGACGCCCACGATCATCATGAAGTACTGCGACTCGTAGGGCGCGCCGGCATGCCAGGCCCAGCCGGACGGCCAGACTATGGCCAGCGGGTAGACCAGCAGGAACGTCGCACCGAACGCGAGGGCGAGTTTCAGGAGGCTGTCTCTCGACATGGATGAGGCTCTTTCGTTTGCGGCGGGCAGCATCGACCGGCGCGCGCTCGGGGCGCTAGTTCAGGAACTGAAGCGCACCCGGTACAGAAACTGAATGGGAGTTCGCGTCGTGCGCGTGCGGCTCGCCGGTGCACAGCGCGAAAAGCGCGCAAGAGCCCCGAATTCCAGGCTCATTGCTATTTGGCCCCCGAAGGCCCATATATCTTCTCAGTGACGGCTGCACGGTTGTGAAGTGCGGGCCTAAGATTTTCGGCGATGCGGGCAAAAGCCACGCGGTTGCCGCAGACCCGGTTCGAAAACCTTCTCTCAAACGTTTGTCATGCT
>CAZYGK010000264.1:0-3295 GCA_964647355.1 uncultured Flavobacteriaceae bacterium
TAGAACGCGCCTTCCGGCGTCGGGCACTTGAGGCCCTTGGCCTGGTTCAGCATCGACACGACGAGATCGCGACGCTTTTGGAACCGTTCCGCGCGGGGCTTGATGAAGTCCTGCGGCCCGTTCAACGCCTCGACCGCGGCCCACTGGCTGATCGAGGTCGCCATCGTCGTCGATTGCGACTGCACCGCGGCCATCGCCTTGATGAGCCCCTCCGGCCCCGCGCAATAGCCGATGCGCCAGCCGGTCATCGAATAGGCCTTCGAACAGCCGTTCATGGTCAGCGTGCGCGGGTAGAGCTTCGGCTCCACCTGCGCGATCGTCGCGAACTTGAAGCCGTCGTAGAGAATGTGCTCGTACATGTCGTCGGTCAGGATCCAGACATGCGGATGATCGACGAGCACCGCGGCCAGCGCTTTCAGATGCGCCGCCGTGTAAGCCGCGCCAGTCGGGTTCGATGGTGCGTTCAGCATCACCCACTTCGTCTTCGGCGTGATCGCTTTCTGCAACTGCTCCGGCGTGATGCGGAAGCCGCTGGCCGCGGTCGCTTCAATGATCACCGGCGTCGCGCCGCAAAGCTGCACGATGTCGGGATAGCTGACCCAATAGGGTGCCGGGATGATCACCTCGTCGCCGGGGTTCAGCGTCGCGACGAACGCGTTGAAGATGATCGCCTTGCCGCCCGGCGCGACGAGCGTTTGCGCGGGCTTATAGTCGAGCCCGTTCTCGCGCTTGAACTTGTCGACGATCGCCTTGCGCAGTTCGGGGATGCCTTCGACCGCCGTGTAGCGCGTCTCGTTGCGCTCGATCGCGCGATAGGCCGCCTGCTTGATGTTGTCGGGGGTCGGAAAGTCGGGCTCGCCCGCGCCGAGCCCGATCACGTCGCGCCCGGCGGCGACAAGGTCGCGCGCCTTCTGGCTGACCGCGATCGTGGGCGAAGGTTTGATTCGCCCCAGGGCCTTGGACAGAAAGCCGGGGGGCAGCGAGGACGGGCCGCTCATCGTTTTACCTATGCTGGAATGGGGCCCCCGTTTAGGCGGATTCGCCAAAACCCGCAATTTTCAAGGTTGCCGCGCCTTCACCCTACCCCTTCAGGCGGGTTGGCAAACCTTAGGGATTCCGGCATCCTGTGGACAAAATAGAACACATAGTGGGCGGCTGGGCGTTGGGAATGAAGCGCAGATTTGCGAGTGCGGCAGTCGTTTGCCTGTCGCTGGGATTGGTCGCCTGCGAGGGTTCGGCGGCAGGAACATCCGTCTGCGCCAACGCCGCCGACGTCGCCCGCAAAGTCAACGCCATGACCGACGCGCTGAGCACGGCCCAAGCAAGCGGCAAGATCAGCGACGAACGCGCCGGCGAAATCGCGGCTGCGATCATGGCAGCGGGCCGCGGGAAGCGCCCCGCCGCGTACTGCACCGCGCTCGACACGCTGCGCCGCGACGCGAAGCTTTAGAGCGCTTGCCGGAGCGCCTGCGCGCCTGCTACCAACGGCGAAACACCGCTCTTCCAAAGAGGCTCCCCGTGTCCAAGTCGCGTTCGCTTCACGTCGCAGCCGCCGCCGTCGTGCTCTCAGCCCTTGTTGCTTGCACCGACCCGCAAGACCGGCCTGAGAACATCCAATCGCCGCTGATCCGCCCGCCGATGATGGAGACGCGCCCCGCGACCTACCAATGCGACGATGCGGGCCGCGTCTTCGTGCGCCCCGTCGGCGAAGACGGCCGCGCGATCACGCTGGCGCTCAAGGGCAAAGAAATCCCGCTCAAGCGCGTCGACGCGACCGAGGGGCAAAAATACTCCGACGGCACGACCGTCTTTTGGATGAACGGCGACAACGCGAACCTTCTGCTCGCCGGCATGAAAAGCGCAGAGGCGTGCGAGCGCCCCGAGTAACTTACTCGACCGCGATATAGACGTTCGTCAGCAGCTCCGCGTCCGGCGTCTCGCTGGGATCGCCCACGTACTCTTCCCACGCGACCGATTTCTCGCTGAGCCCTTTCTCCTTGGCAAAAGCGTGGATGCGGTCGTACGTCTCGTTCATCGTGTTGTACGGCCCCTTATGCGTGAGCTTGATCGCGCGCCCCGCATAGGTCTCGGCGACCTTCACGCCGTCGGCTTCCGCGACCGCTTTCGCGGGCTTCTCGGCCAAAGGCATCGCCGCATCGAACACCCAGTCGCCGTCCGCGCTGTGCGAGATCGTGATCGCAAGCGGCGCGCCGCCGATCTGCAGCTCGTTCGTCATGCCGTAGTTGAGCAGCTTCTGGTTCGCAGCCCCGAGCGCCGCCGAGATCGCGGCGTTGTCGGCGGCCTTCGCGTTCGCGCGCGTGATGATCACGGCCTTCGCCGCGACGGTCACGACCTCGGGCCCCTTCGTCGGATCGGCCTCGGCCGACATCGGCACGTCGGGCGGCAGAGGCCCGGTACCCGGCGTCGAGAGCGCCTCGGCCGTCGAAGCCTGCGCATTCTTCTCGACGATCGCTTTCAGGTTCGCGAGCCCCTCTTCGTAGTCCTTGCCGATCCAGGTGTCGAACATGAGGCCCATGTAACGCGCGATCGGGTTCATGCCGAGGTCGGTGTCCATCGACCACGTCACCTTGGTGCCGCCTTCCGCCGGCGCAAGATCGAAGGCCGCAAATGCAGAGCCTTGATCCACGAAATCGAGCTTCGTCTTCACGTGGCTGAACGGTTTGCTCTCGACGATCTCTTGGCTGCCCTCGCCTTCGGTCGCGCTCTTCCAGGAAAGCTTCGCGCCCACGCCCTCGGGCGGCCCTTCGACGCTGAGCTTCATCTCGGGGTCGCGCTTGTACCAAGGACCCCACTCTTTCGAGCGGGTGAGATCGTTGACGATCGAGAACACCTCTTCCGGCGAGGCGGCCATGACGGCCGAGCGCTCCACGTGCACGTTCTGCGGCGTGAGATAAGCCCCGCCGACGACGGCAAGAACGAGCACCACAAGACCGATGAGAATGTTGCGCATCATGATCGACCACCATTCTTTAAGCGGCGCCGCAAGCGCTGCGTGATCCGCAACGCCCGCTGCCGAGTATAAGCCCTCAGATAATACCAATTCCGGGCGCGAAGCGGATGCAACCGAGACACAGTCCCCCGGAATGCGCGAAAAGGTGCACCAAAGTGACAGGATTCCTGCGGATTCTCAGTGTTTCTCTTGCTGCGCTGGCGCTCGCCGCCTGCGAGCCCCCGGCCGTCAACCGCGCGGCCACGACCCCGCTTGAGACGGTGGAACGCGTGGACCTCGAGCGCTACCTCGGCCGCTGGTACGAGATCGCGCGCTACGACCACA
>CAZYGK010000265.1:0-3272 GCA_964647355.1 uncultured Flavobacteriaceae bacterium
CCGCCGATTTCGCCACCGCCGTTGAGCGGTAGGACCGCCGAACCGAACAGCCCGGTGTCGACGGCGCCAACCCACTCGTCGAGGTCACCCATGAGCGATTGGTCGACGTTGGCGCCGACGCCCGTGACATGGCCATTGAGGCGGAGCTTCAAGCGATCGAAGTCGTCGGCCGCTTGTGCACCGGCAGAGCCCAACACTAGGGCGGCTGCAGCGGCGACGCTCAACAAACGTGACATGACAAACCCCTCACTCGACGGACCGGAAACGCAATGTCGAATCGTCTCCGCGCCCAAGATGCAATACTGCCCTAGAAAGGGCTTTAGGGCACGCCGCTGAAGCTACGGTAAACGGCCGCAGCGTCTCAATTTTTCGCCCTTAGAATGTGATCGACGTCTCGAAATAGCCGAGATTCGCCTCAAGCGTGTCGCAGGCTGCGACCGGAGCCGCAACGCAAGCGCCCGCCGGGCCATCGAACTCGTAGTGCTGATAGCCCACACCCATGCGCAGATTTTCGTCGAACTCGTAGGCGACCCCACCGCTCCACGCATCGGCTTCCTGCGACAGGCTGTGCGGTACCGGGCCAGGCGTCGTGAACGTCGGCAGCTCTTCCTCGAGAGTCGCGTAGTTCACGCCGAACTGCCACGGTCCGGTTTCGTACGTAATGCCCGCGCTCCAGATTTCCGTTCGCGCGTCCGGCAGCACACAGCCTGCGATTTGGGTGCAGCCGTTTCTCAAGCCGCCAACCTTGACGTCGAACAGACCGGCGCCGCCGGCGATGTTCGTCGAGCGGTATGCGCCGCCGATTTTGAAGCCTTCGTAGGCCACCTGAGCGCCGGCGCCCCATTCCTCAAGATCGTCGGGCGTAAACGCAAGGCTTGGGAAGGACGCGATGGGGCCGAGCGGGCTCGCGACAACAGGGAGGATCACTGCGGCCGGATCGTCATTCGAACCAGTGACGTAGCCTGCATAGAAGCCGACGTCGAAGCTCGACAACGAGCCTTGGTAATTCAGGCCTGCCTCCCAGATGTCCGATTGGCGATTGACGGAGTTCGCGCAGTCGAAGAGTTCGTCCAAGCCACGGCGGAGGTCGGGCGTATAGGAGCCGGTCAGCTGAACGCCGATAAGACGCGGCGAGGTGTAAATGATCTTCAGCGCATCGCCCGAGGCATTCAGGTCGGTGCGAATGTGCGCGCCGTTCGGGGCGAGCGCCGTGAACTCCGGCGACAACGGATCCTGGAGCGAATAGGCGCGCGCGTCGTCGATGCTGTTCAGGCCGGTGACGGTTGGCGCGAACATTCCAGCGCTGTCGGCGGCGCCGTCTTCGAGGCCGATCTTCAGGCCGCCGAACGCGGACTGTGCGAAAAAGAACACCTCGTCAACGAAGTCCGGGGCGCCGCTGATGAAGTCGTTCGAGAACTCATGCTCACTGGACTGGAAGCGAAGCTGGGCGCGAATGCCATATTCGAAGCCGCTGTCGGTGATCTGTTTGGCACGGCCCCAAACCTTGCCTTCGGCGGCGAAGCCGAAGTTGTTGATGTCGCCTGTCGGGATGTCGTCTTGGTCGATGCCGTAGGCCGAGAAGTTGCCCTGCCCGCCCCAATCGAACGCGACATCGGCGGACGCTTGACCGCACAACACGAAGAAGGATGCCGCCGTAAGGGCACGCCACGACCGCTTCATAAACAGACCTTTCGCTTCGACCAGTGTTTCCTGCACGTCCCCCGCTAGACTTCATGCGGTGTTTTGCCGAGGTGGGTCAAGCGCTTAGCCAACGTCGACGCCAATCCCGCGGTTAGTGTTGCGCGCAAGCCTGCAACCTGTCGTAACCGCGCGTGCATTACCGGAGTGTGATTTTGACCAAAGAAGGCGCACAAATTTGCGATTTCTAGCGCCAAGCATGCGCGTGGCAATTGCCGTATCGCCAAGCGTTCGCGTATAACGCGGCCTCACTTTAGCCCTAAGCCGCTTGCACCTTCGGGTGCAGTCGCTCCCACTTTGGTGTCGAGTTTCAACCCATGATGTCCAAGTACTTGAGTGTCGCCGCTGCCGCTCTGTTGCTGACCGCCTGCGGCTCGGACCCCGAGAAGCCGACGGTCGCGATCGAGGCGCCGCCCGCTTCCACAAAGACGTCCGACAGCTCCGATGAAACTCCAAAGAAGGGCGGCGTTGCGGTCAACGCCTATCTATGGCGGGCGAGCTTGGATGCGCTCTCGTTCATGCCGATGGATCAGACGGATCCTTTCGGCGGCACGATCAAGACAGGTTGGTATACGGCGGCTGCGACCCCGAACGAGCGCCTGCGCGTTGCCGTCTTCATCCTCGACTCCCGACTTAGGGCCGACGCTCTTCGTGTTTCCGTGTTCAAGGAGACCAAAGGCTCGTCCGGAAATTGGAACGAAGCGACTGTCGATCCAGAGACCGTTACGAAGCTTGAGAACCTCATCTTGAACAAGGCGCGCGCGCTCAAGATCCAAGCCGGCGACTAGCTCGCTATCCTCTTACCGGTCCGCTTGGGGCGCTGCGTCTGAGACAAGACGCGCGCCCTTTTTGCATTTGTCTTCAACTAGTTTGACCCATGAAAATGCCGTGGATGGTCCGCCTTCCCCCTTCGCCCGAGGCTTCGGGGGGACGCAGTCGCGGACGGTGACACGGCAGTAAAACGACGGAACGCATTCAATGTCGCGCTACAATGCCCGCGAGATCGAGCCCAAATGGCAACAGAAATGGGCCGACGGAAACGTCTTTCAGGCCAAGATCGATCGCTCTAAGCCGAAATACTACGTGCTCGAGATGTTTCCCTATCCGTCGGGGAAGATCCACATCGGGCACGGCCGCAACTACGTCATGGGCGACGTGGTCGCGCGCTACAAGCGGGCGAGCGGGTTCAACGTGCTGCACCCGATGGGTTGGGACGCGTTCGGCATGCCCGCCGAGAACGCTGCGATGGAGCAGAAGGTTCATCCGGGCAAGTGGACCTACTCCAATATCGAGACGATGAAGTCGCAGCTGAAGCTGCTCGGCCTCTCGATCGATTGGAGCCGCGAGTTCGCGACCTGCGACGCCGACTATTACAAGCATCAGCAGAAGATGTTCCTCGACTTCTACGGCAACGGCTTCGTTGCGCGGAAGGAATCGAACGTCAACTGGGACCCGGTCGATCACACCGTCTTGGCGAACGAGCAGGTGATCGACGGGCGCGGCTGGCGCTCGGGCGCGCTCGTCGAGCAGCGCAAGCTGACGCAGTGGTTCTTCAAGATCTCGGATATGGCCGA
>CAZYGK010000266.1:0-3268 GCA_964647355.1 uncultured Flavobacteriaceae bacterium
GCGTCCTGCCAGATCGTTTCGTCATAGAGAATGACGCCGGAAATGAACTCCTTCATCGCGCCCGTACGGAACATCAGCTCGCGATAGTCGCGACGGCTTGTTTCCGTGGACTCGGTCCCGATCGCATCGAAGCGTTTCTTGATCGTTCCCGTGCTTTCGTCGGCGGCAAGAATTCCCTTGCCCGGCGCGACCATCTTCCGCGCAATCTTTTCCAAGTCCGTCATACGTCTCTCCCGTTATTGCGCGAGCGCCTTTACGCCCGGCAGCTCTTTACCCTCAAGCCATTCCAAGAACGCGCCGCCCGCCGTCGAGCAGTACGTAAACCCGTCTTCCGCGCCCGCGTGCGCAAGTGCGGCAAGCGTGTCGCCGCCACCCGCCACCGTCACCATCGCCCCGACCTTCGTCAGCATCGCGACATGCCGCGCCACCGCGCTCGTCCCGTTGTCGAACGGCGGCGTCTCGAACGCGCCGACCGGCCCGTTCCACACCACGGTCTTCGCGGTCTCGAGCCGCGCCGCGATTGCCGCGATCGAATCCGACCCGATGTCGAGGATCATCCCGTCGTCCGGCGTCTGCGCGATGGGCAGCGTCTTCGCCGCCGCCATCGCCTTGAATTCTTTCGCAACAACGCCGTCGGTGGGCAGTATGATCGCGCAGCCCTTGGCCTTCGCCGCCGCCATGATCTCGCGCGCCTTATCCAAGAGCGCGGGCTCGTGCAGCGACTTGCCGATCGGAAGGCCTTGCGCCTTCAAGAACGTGTTCGCCATGCCGCCGCCGATAACGAGCGCATCGACCTTCGTGACCAAGTTCTCAAGCACGGCGAGCTTCGACGAAACCTTCGCCCCGCCCACGATCGCGACCACCGGATGCTGCGGCTTCTCAAGCACGCGGCCCAGCGCTTCGAGTTCCGCCTGCATGCCGCGGCCGGCAAACGCTGGCAGACGGTGCGCCAAGCCTTCCGTCGTCGCATGCGCCCGGTGCGCGGCCGAGAACGCGTCGTTCACGTAGGCATCGCCGAGCTTCGCAAGCGCCGCCACGAAGCGCGCCTCGTTCTTCTCTTCCTCGCCGTGAAAGCGCGTGTTTTCGAGCAGCAGAACGTCGCCGTCCTTCATGCCCGCAACAGCACCCTCGGCGTCCGGTCCGATGCAGTCGTTCGCAAACGCGACCGTCTTGCCGACCGCCTTCGAGAGCGCCGGCAAGATCGCCTTGAGTGACATGCTCTCGACGCGCTTGCCGTCCGGCCGCCCGAAGTGCGACAACACGGCAACGCGCGCACCCTTCGCCACCAAATCGCGGATCGTCGTCGCGGCCTGGTCGATGCGCGCCGTGTCGGTCACGGCGCCATCCTTCATCGGAACGTTCAGGTCCGCGCGCACCAGCACGCGTTTGCCCTTGGCCTCCAGCTGATCGATCGTTCGAAACGCCGGCATCAGATCAGCTTCGCCATTGCGACCGCAGTGTCGCTCATGCGGTTCGCAAAGCCCCACTCGTTGTCGTACCAGGTCAAGACGCTGACCAGCGTCCCGTCCATCACCTTCGTCTGATCGAGCGCGAACGACGACGAGGCCGGATTGTGGTTGAAGTCCGACGACACCAGCGGCGCATCGACGATATCGAGCACGCCTTTGAGTTCCTGCGCCGCTGCGCGCTTCATCGCGTCGTTGATCTCGGCGACCGTCGTCGCGCGCTTGGCCACGAACTTGAGGTCCACGACCGAAACGTTCGGCGTCGGCACGCGGATGGAAATCCCGTCGAGCTTGCCCTTGAGTTCCGGCAAAACCAGACCGACCGCCTTCGCGGCGCCGGTCGACGTCGGGATCATCGACAACGCCGCCGCGCGGGCGCGATAGAGATCCTTGTGCATCTGGTCGAGCGACGGCTGGTCGTTCGTGTACGAGTGCACCGTCGTCATCATGCCCTTGTCGATGCCGACCGTGTCGTGCAGCACCTTCGCGACCGGAACGAGGCAGTTCGTCGTGCACGACGCGTTCGAAACGACGATGTGATCCTTCGTCAGCTTCTGGTGGTTGACGCCGTAAACGACAGTGAGGTCCGCGCCGTCCGCGGGCGCCGACACCAGCACGCGCTTCGCGCCCGCCGTCAAATGCGCCGAAGCCTTCTCCTTCGACGTGAAGATGCCGGTGCATTCCATGGCGATATCGACGCCAAGTTCCTTGTGCGGCAGCTGCGCCGGATCCTTGACCGCGGTCACCTTGATCTTGTGACGGCCCACGATCATGCGGTCGCCGTCGACTTTGACGTCGGCCGGAAAGCGCCCGTGCACCGAGTCGTAGCGCAGCAAATGTGCGTTCGTTTCGATCGGCCCAAGGTCGTTCACGCCGACGATGTCGATGTCGTTGCGGCCCGACTCCACGATCGCGCGCAACACAAGGCGCCCGATGCGCCCGAACCCGTTGATGAAAACTTTCACAGCCATGGTGGTGTCCCCTTTAGAGCCGCGCCTTCGCGGCTTTCACGATGTTGTCCGGCGTGATGCCGAAATGTTGGTAGAGCTTCTCATACGGCGCGCTGGCGCCGAACGTCGTCATGCCGACCACCGCGCCTTCGCGGCCGGTCCAGCGTTCCCAGCCCATCGGCGAGCCCGCTTCGACGGCGATGCGCACGGTCGATGGCGGGATGACCTTGTCCTGATAGGCATGATCTTCGCCGTTGAAGATGTCGAGGCACGGCATCGACACGACGCTCGCCCCAATACCTTCGGCTTCAAGCTGCTTCTGCGCGTCCATCGCGATCGCGACTTCCGAGCCCGACGCGATCAGCGTCACGCGATGCTTCGCCTTCGCCGGCGACAGCACATAGCCGCCCCTCGCGGAGAGGTTCTCGTCCGTGTGCTTCAAGCGCACCTGCGGCAGGTTCTGCCGCGACAGCGCGATTACGCTGGGCGACTTCGCCGCGCGCAGCGCCAATTCCCAGCACTCGGCGGTCTCGACCGCATCCGCCGGGCGATAGACGAACAGGTTCGGGATCGCGCGCAACGACGCCAGGTGTTCGACCGGCTGGTGCGTCGGTCCGTCTTCGCCGAGGCCGATCGAGTCGTGCGTCATCACGTGAATGACGCGCTGCCCCATCAGCGCCGCAAGGCGGATGGAGGGCCGGCAATAGTCGGCGAACACCAAGAACGTGCCGGAGTAGGGAATAACGCCGCCGTGCAGCGCCATACCGTTCATCGCGGCCGCCATGCCGTGCTCGCGAATGCCGTAGTGCACGAAGCGCCCGCGGAAGTCGCCCGCCTCGATCGCCTCCATGC
>CAZYGK010000267.1:0-3265 GCA_964647355.1 uncultured Flavobacteriaceae bacterium
TCGAGCCAGGCGCGCGCCTTCTTCATCGTGTCGCAGTTCTTGATGCCGTAGATCGTGACGCTCTTTGCCATCGTTACGCCGCCGCCATCTGAGCCAACTTCGCCACCGTGTTCATATTGCGCATCGTCCCTTTCGCCGCCGCCGGAATCTTGAGCTTCGACGATGCCATGCCCGCGCCGTAGTGCACATAGATCTCGCGCGAGCCCAGCCGCATCTCCTCGCCCGCGACACCGCTCGCCTGTTTCAGCGCATCCTTAGGCGGCGCCTCGTCGAGAAAGATCGCAACCGTCCGGTTCGGCGCGGCCTTCGGAAACGGATTGGCCGCCGCAACCGCCGCCATCTCCTGCGCCGTCCGCAGAACAACCCCAACCGGCTTGCCCGCATAAGCCAAGAGCCGCTTCTCGAGCGCCGCCTTCACCGCCGCCGCAGTCTTCGCACTCTCGAACACCACGTTCCCGCTCGCGATATAGGTCCGCACGCGGCGAAACGAGAGCGCCTCGCAAATGGCGACAAGCTCGGCCATAGGAAGCTTTCCCGTACCCCCGACATTCACCGCGCGCAGAAGCGCAACATAGACGCCACCGGCCACTTCACCCTCCGTTGCAGTCACAATCCCAAATGTCTATCCGTAATCTGCTGATGACCACCACACCCCACCCGCTCGACCGCCCGATCTGGCACGCACTCGCCGAGCGCCAAGCGGCGTTCGCCGTCGGCACCGCCTGCGCCCGGCGTTACGTGGCAGATGTCGGCGTCTTCGCGGCAACGATCGACGACACGGACGCATCGCTCGCAGACCTCGCAATCCTCATGCGCGCGCATGGCCCCGCCGGGCTTTTGCAGGTGGGCGAGATCCCCGTGCCCTCCGGCACCACGGCGGCGGCAACAATGCTCGGCGTGCAAATGGTCGCGCGTAAAGTCGAACCGCTCGCCCCTGCCCCGCCGGTTGAGCGCCTGACCGCGGCCGATGCGCCGGCCATGCTCGCGCTCGCAACGGCGACGCAACCCGGTCCATTCTTCGCCCGCACGCACGAACTTGGAACCTTCTGGGGCGTGAAGGTGGACGGCCGCTTGGTCGCGATGGCCGGCGAACGGATGAAGCCGCCCGGCTACACGGAAGTGAGCGGCGTCTGCACCGACCCCGGCCACCGCGGCAAAGGCTACGCCGCCCTGCTCTCCCGCACCGTCGCAACGCAAATCATGGCGCGCGGCGAGACGCCGATGCTCCACGCCTACGCCAGCAACGCGCCCGCCATCCGCCTCTACGAACAACTGGGCTTCGAGTTGCGCACCCACGTCAACGTGACGATCCTCGCGCCGGCTTGAGCGCGTTCAGCCGAACAGCGCCGGAAGCGCGCTGCGGTCGATCTTGCCGGTGGGCAGCATCGGCAACTTTGGACAAACGACGATCCGCGTTTTCGCCGACGTGCGGATCTTCGACGTCACATGCGCGAGCGTCCGCTCCAAGTCGAAGCCGGATCCGGCGACCACGGCGATGCCGAGTTCGGGTGCCAGCGCACCGGGCCGGTCGATGCGCGCCGCGGCGCAGATATCGACGCCCGGCATCTGTGCGACCAGCGCCTCGATGCGTTCGGCGGCGTATTTCGATCCGCCGAGATTGATCAAATTGTCCGCGCGCCCTTCGATCAGGAGCGCGCCGTCGGGCAGCAGGCGTGCGATGTCGCCCGTGTCGAACCAGCCGTCCGCATCGTAGGCCGGGGGCCCGCCGATATAGCCTTCGCAGCGATCCTCGACCGGCGGACGTATGAAAAGCCTGCCGCTCTCGCCCGCCCCCGCCCCGTCGCCAATCCGGATGCCGAGCTTCTTCAGCGGCTTGCCGCACCAACCGGTGACATAGGTCGCGGCATCGAAACGCCCGAACGACGTCTGACCGATCTCGGTGGCGCCGTTGCAAATGTAAACGCCGCAGCCGAAGGCCTTCTCGGCACGCGAAAGCAGCGCGCCTTCCGCGACCGCCCCGAAGACCGCGATCCGCGCGAGATCGCCCTTCGGCGCGCCCGCTTCCGCCGCCGCCACGAGTTCCGCCAGCGCGATCGGCGTCAGCATCATCTCCCGCACGCCGAAACGCGCCGCCTCTTTGAGCGTCTCAAGCCCCGTGGGTTTCATACCGGAAAAGCCGTGCCCGTTCCGGAACGCGCGCACCATCAGATAAACCGAAAACGGTGCCGTCACCGGGATCGACGACATCACCGACCCAAGGCTCGCGCCCGATCCTTCCGCAAGGCTGGGCTCGAGATCTATATAAGCTTGCGGCCGCTGCCGGATGTAACGCGGCGCGCCGGTGGACCCCGACGTACTCAAGATCATCTTGCCGGGATCGCAGTGCCGCAGCGCAGGATCGGCCGTACCGCTCAACCAATCTTGCCCGAACAGGATCGAGCGATCGACACCGCCGGCACCTTGATCGGGAAACCGGATGACCGCGTCGATCTTCTGCCCGCACGCGGCAAGCGGCGCCGGCGCCTGAATGAGCGCGATGTCGGGCCCAAGCCGCGCCAGCGCGAGGAACAACGCAATGCGCACGGCATTGTTGTCGGTGAGGATGGCAATGCACTGCCCCGGACCGACGCCTTCGTCGCGCAGCCGCGTGGCGAACACCGCGACCGTACGCTCGAGCCTCTCGAAGGTGAGGATTTGACCGTCTTGCGTCAGCAGAGCCGGCGCCGTCGCGTGGCGCGCGAAGGCTTCCGCCAGAACGCGGTTGAACGTCACGCCGCTAGAACTTGATCAACGCACCGACGCGGACGGCGGTGTTGTCCCATTCGTAGCTGCCGTTCTCGAACTCCGTGTCGTCGCGGATCACTTCGAGCCGCAGGTCGAACTGGTCGTTCAAGGCATAGTCGATGCCGGCGCCGTAAGTGATGCCGTCCGAGGAATCCTCAAGGCCGGTTCCCGCAAGCGGGCCGTCCACCCAAACGCCGCCTACGGCAACGAAGGCGGAGAGATCGCCGAAATCGTACCCGCCCCTGGCGCGCAACCGCCAAATTCGGTCTACATCGTCATTCCCGCCGAAATCGGAATCGTAGCTGGTGAAGAGCGTCGTTTCACCCTCCGCGCCCAAAAAGAAATTGCTGGGCAGATCGAAGCGCACACCCGCGATCACCGAGCCCGACCATAGCTCGCCATCATAGTCCGTGGGGACGGCGTCGGTCATCTCCGTGTCGCCGTATTCGATGCCGACCCCGGCATAGAACTGAGGCGCCGCCAAAGCCGGGTTCGCCACGCCGAAGGCGAGGAACGATGC
>CAZYGK010000268.1:0-3218 GCA_964647355.1 uncultured Flavobacteriaceae bacterium
CCCCTCTCGCTTCCCACTTCGGGAAGGGAGAGGGGATGGGGGTGAGGGATGGGCGTTAAGCTGGGTCATACGTTTGTGATTGGCGGCGAACTCTCTGCGGCGGAGCGGCCTCCCTCACCCCCGGCCCCTCTCCCTCCTGGCGGAGGGCGAGGGGAGAGCTGCTAGTTCGACCAATAGATGTACTCCTCGTCCTTCACTTCGGGTGTGTCGAGGGGGCGGTCGATGGCGATGGCGCCTTCTTGGAGGGAGGGCCATAACGGCTTTGCTTGTTCGCCGTCGACCTTGGCGAGCAGTGCTTTCATCTCGGCGAGTTTTTCCGCGTTCGTTTCGGCGAGGTTCGTCTTTTCGGTCGGGTCGTCCTTCAGATTGTAGAGCCAGCTCTTGTCGGGCCGCGCTGCGACCTGCAGCTTCCAGTCGCCGGCGAGCAGCACTTTGTAGTGGCCGGAACGCCAGAACATCGTTTCGTGGGGCGCACCTTGCGCCTCGCCGGTGATGAAGGGGACGAGGTTGACGCCGTCGAGCTGCTTGCCTTCTGGCATAGCGGCACCCGCGGCGGCAGCGGCGGTCGCAAAGATGTCGACGTGGCCGGCGGCGGACGCGAACGTTGCGCCCGGTTTGATCTTGGCCGGCCACTTGACCAGCATCGGCACGCGGATGCCGCCTTCAAAGAACGTCGCCTTCCAGCCGCGGTAGGGTTTGTTGATCTCGGGCAGGCCGATGTAGTGCGCGCCGCCGTTGTCGCTGGTGAAGATGATCAGCGTGTTGTCTTCGATGCCGGCGTCCTTCACCGCTTGCAGCACCGTGCCCACGCCGCGGTCGAGCGACTTGATCATCGCCGCGTAGACGCGCAGGCGGTGGTTTTCGATGCCGCTCAACGCGTCGTAGTCCGACTTCAGGGCCTGCAGCGGCGTATGCGGCGCGTTGTAGGCGACATACATGAAGAATGGGCGGTTCTTGTTGGCGTCGATCGCCTTTGCCGCTTCGTCGGAGAGATAATCCGTCATGTATTTCGACGGCTTGAAGCGGCCGGGCTTGTTGTTGTTCACGACGGCGAACGGCAGGTTCGCCCAGAGGAACTTGTCGATCGGGTCGAAGTCCTGGCGCGCCTCGACGATGTTCGGGTCGCTGGAGTCGCCGAACAGCGCCGCGCCGCCGAGGAAGCCCAGATACTCGTCGAAGCCGCGCGCCTCGGGGCGTGTGGCCGCGGTTTCGCCCAAGTGCCACTTGCCGAGCATCATCGTGCGGTAGCCCTTGGTCTTCAGCATTTGCGGCAGCGTGGTTTCGCTCGTCGGTACCGTCATCTCGGCCATGACGGGGACGTCGTTTTCGAGTTCCGCATGATAGATCGGCGGATGCGCGCCGTTCGTCGACATGTGGCTCAAGAGCTTTGCGAACTGCAGCGGGACAGGCGTGAACTCGAAGCCGAAGCGCGTGGCGTAGCGGCCCGTCATCATCGCGGCGCGCGACGGGGCGCAGGTCGCGTTGCCGGCGTAGGATTGCGTCAGGTTTGCGCCGGTTGCGGCGATGCTGTCGATGTTCGGCGTCGGTACGGCGCCGTTCGCGACGCCGGTGCCGGAGAGCGTGATGTCGTTGTAGCCGAGGTCGTCGGCGACGATCAGGATGATGTTCGGCGGACGCTCGCCGGACGCGGGCGCGTCGGGGCCCTTTTCCCAGACGACCTCGCGCGTCGGTTGGATCGGGTCCATGATCGCGGCGCGGATGCCGGGTAGGTAGTACCAGTAGTTCTGAAACGCAACGAAGCCGCTGATGCCAAGCACTGCGACGACAGCGAGCGTGATTTTGAGCCAACGGGACATGGCGTTCGTTTCCTTCAAGCGATGGCGAGTTTGTTGTCGATGCGCGTGAGGCGGCGGGCGAGCTTCAGGTCGAGTAGGCCCGCGCCGCCGGCTTCTGCGAAGAGGGTGCGGGCTTGCGTCTTCTCAGGCGCGCTCGCGGCGGCGTAGGCGTCGAGCGCGATCTGCATGGTCCACAGCGTATGCGCGGACGAGTATTGCCGCACGGTCGCGTTCTCGAGCGGATATTCGATCGGGCCGAAAGACGGCTGGTCATCGCCCTTGTCGGAGACGAGCGCGCCGGACGATTTGTCGGGGTGCGCGGCGGCCCATTTCGCGAAGGCTTGCGCCGTCGCCTCGACCTCGCCCGCGTATTCGGTGACGGCTTGCTTCAGGATGGCGCGGAACGTCGGCGGAGCGTTCGCGGCATCGAAGAATGCGGGGGCGCGATCCGGGTATTCGGGTGCTTCGGTTTCCGGCGCGTTCATGCGTTCGACCCAGCGGAACACCAGCGGCGCCTTCTGCTGCACGATGCGCACCGGATAAGGATCGCGGCCGAGATGTGCATAGAGCGGGCCCATGAGGCCGTAGTCGGCGCGGCTCGGCGCGTCGCCGAGGATGTAGGGATAGAGCGCAAAGTGCGCGTTCAGGAGCGCGAGCAGTTTCAGGTAGCTCGCTTCGATCGCGGGGATCGAGTCCGCGCTGATGCCGAGCGGCGGCAGGTAGGCGGACATGCGGCCGGCGATCGCTTCGCCCACTTGCGGCCAGGCGTCGGGTCCGTTCGCGAAGGCGATGATGCGGCCGAACTCGCCCACGATGAAGGCGCGGTTTTCTTCCGGGAAGTTCCAGCGGTAGTGCATCGCGGCTTTGAGCAGCGAGCGTTCGGCGTAGGCTTCGATGAAGCGTTCGACGACGCGCAACGCGCCCGTGGGCTTTGGAACTTGCGGGAAGCGGCTCTCGCAGGCGTCGAGGATCGCCGTCGAATCTTGGACCATCTTGCCGTCGTCGAATTCGACCACGGGGATGCGGTGGTTCTTCACCGCGGGCAGCACCGTGTCGCGGTAGTGCGGGTGGGACTGCGTGCGTTCCACGAACGGGATCGCGTTCTTGCGCAGATAGGAGCGTACCTTGCCGGTGTAGAGCGAGCACTGAACGCCGTAGAGCTTCGTCGTCATGAGAGCCTTTCCGTGGATCTGCCGATCTTAACGGGCCGGCTGCGCGTGTTTTGCGCCAGAGTGGTGGCTTTTTGCGCCAGGGTCATTTGCGGAATAGGACCGGAATGCCCGTGTCGGCCAGGAGCTTGTCGACGGTCGCGCGGTCCTTGTCGCCCAGATCGGCGTAGGCGTTGCGGATCCATTGCAGGCATTTGGCCTGATAGGGGAACGTCTGCTGCTTCCAGGGTTTGCCGTCGATTTCGGTTTCGAA
>CAZYGK010000269.1:0-3211 GCA_964647355.1 uncultured Flavobacteriaceae bacterium
TCTTGAGCGCGCGCGCCATCTTGTGGACGGCTTGCAGCGCGGCATCGCCCAAGCCTCGCTTCGGTTTGTTAAAGATGCGTTCGAAGGCGAGGTCGTCGTCGGGCTGTACGACGACGCGCAGGTAGGCGAGGGCGTCGCGGATTTCTTGGCGCTCATAGAAGCGCGGACCTCCGACGACGCGGTACGGGATGCCGAGCTGGACGAAGCGTTCTTCGAACGAGCGCATCTGGAACGAGGCGCGGACGAGGATTGCGATGTCCGAAAGCTTGCCGCGGTTGCGGGCGACGAGTTCGATGTCGTCGGCAATTTGGCGGGCTTCTTCTTCCGCGTCCCAAACGCCTTTCACCGAGACGCGTTCGCCCTCGCCGAGGTCGGTCCAGAGCGTCTTGCCGAGGCGGCTCTTGTTGGCGGCGATAAGGCCGGAGGCGGCGGCCAAGATGTGCGGCGTCGAACGGTAGTTGCGCTCAAGGCGGATGATCTTTGCGCCTGGAAAATCGCGCTCGAAGCGCAGGATGTTGTCCACTTCCGCGCCGCGCCAGCCGTAGATCGACTGGTCGTCGTCGCCGACGCAGCAGATGTTTCTGCGCTCGCCAGCTAGAAGGCGCAGCCAGAGGTACTGCGCGACGTTCGTGTCCTGGTACTCGTCGACCAGGATGTAGGCGAAGCGATTGCGGTATTCCTCGAGGACTTCCGGGTGCGTCTTCAAGATCGTGATAACGTCGAGCAGCAGGTCGCCGAAGTCGACGGCGTTCAGCGCCTTCAGGCGTTGCTGGTAGGCCTCGTACATCTCCGCGCCCTTGCCGTTGCCGTAGGCGAAGCTTTCGCCGGCGGGAACTTGGCTCGGGGTGAGGGCGCGGTTCTTCCAGCTGTCGATCAGTGAGGAGAGGTGCCGGGCGGGCCAGCGCTTTTCGTCGATGCGGGCGGCCTCGATCACCTGCTTCATCAGGCGCAACTGGTCGTCGTCGTCGAGGATCGAGAAGTTCGATTTCAGGCCCACGAGCTCGGCGTTACGGCGCAGCATCTTCGCGCAGATTGAGTGGAACGTGCCGAGCCACGGCATGCCTTCGACCATGCCGCCGATCAACTGACCGGTGCGGTGGATCATCTCGCGGGCGGCTTTGTTCGTGAACGTCACCGAGAGGATTTGGCTGGGCCATGCCTTGCGCGAGGCGATCAAGTGCGCGAGGCGGGTGGTGAGCACGCGGGTCTTGCCGGTGCCTGCGCCGGCCAGAACCAGAACTGGACCGTCGAGCGTTTCCACGGCTTCGCGCTGAGCCTCGTTAAGGCCGCGCAAATACGGGGGCTCGCCAATCGCGGGCGTGTGAACGGGGGCCGGCTGGGTCATGATTCAGGCGCAAGAATAGGAGGGTTCACCGGCGCGTTGCCACCCCTTTGCTCAGCAGATTGTGAAGAAGTCGCAGCGTTTTGTGCGGAGCCGCGCTCGGCCTTCGCGGGTACGATTTTGCGATGTTGTGGAGGGTGGGATGCGCGTTGCGAGCATGGGCTTTGTGTTTGCGTTGATGGCGGGTCTGGCGTCGGCCGAGCCAGCTCGCGATCTGGGTGCAGGGGTATATCTAATGCCCGGAAGTTTTCTGCCGGAGCGCGGGCCGGACGGCAACACTGTTGTCTTCGATGCGCCAGAGGGCCTCGTTGTGGTGGATACAGGCCGGCATGTTTGGCATAGCGATGCGGTCCTGGCATTTGCGTCGGCGCGGAAGCTCCCCATCAGCGTGATCGTGAATACGCATTGGCACCTCGATCACTCGAGCGGCAACGGACGGCTTAAGCTCGCGCACCCAGGCGCTCGCGTTTACACGACGAATGCGGTCGATCGCGTGCTTGCACCGGGCGGCTTTTTGATGCGCGCGTTGGAGAGCGAGAAGCCGTACCTAAACGATGCGACGTTGAGCGCGACGGAACGGGAAGAGGTCGGTATTTTCGTCAAGACGATGGAGCAACCGGACAGTCTGCGGCCGGATGTGGTGATTGCGAGGTCTGGGCCCATGACCTTGGCGGGACGGCCCCTTGACGTTCACGTGACGGACAAGGCCGTGACCGACGCCGATGTTTGGCTCTACGATGCCAAGAGCCGCATTGCGGTCATCGGCGATCTTGTGACGCTGCCGGCGCCGTTCTTCGAGACGGCTTGTCCGCGGAAGTGGGTTGCAGCGCTTGACCAGGTTTGGGCGACGCCGTTCGAACTAGCGGTGCCGGGGCATGGCGAGCCTATGACGCGTGCGTCCTTCAACACCTATCGCATGGCTTTCGGCGGTTTCGTCGATTGCGTGCGGTCGGCGAAGGCGCCGCAAGAGTGCGCGGCCGCTTGGGCCTTAGGGGTCAATGCGTTGCTCGCCGGCGAGGATGAGAGGAAGAGCGCGCGCGGCATGAGCGCGTATTACGTAAAAATGCTGCGCGAGAACGGTGGCAAGAGCAAAGATTGCTTGGCCGATTGACGGGCTCATTTGATGGCGGCGAAGCCGTCGGATCGGATACGATCTCCGCTTTCGTCGAGCGCTTGTGCGGCGGCGCGGGTTGCAGGGTCACGTGACCCGGATAGTTTCATCGGGTTGCCCGCGAGTTTGAGTTCGCCGATGTCGGGATCTTGCAACGTCACGACCATGTTGCGCGAACGCACGTGCGGATCGGCGAGGACTTGGGCGACGTTGTTGATCGGACCGCAGGGAACGCCAGCAGCTTCGATTCGGGCAAGCCAGTGGGCGGCGGTGTCGGGCTTGAGCGCGCGTTCGAGTTCCTGCGCGAGGGCCGCGTGATTTGTGTTGCGCAAATCGTTCGTCGCGAAGCGCGGATCGGTGGCGAGCGCGGGCGCGTCGATGGCTTCGCAGAGTTTGGCGAAGAGGCCGTTGTTGCCGGCGGCGACGATGATTGGCTGGTCGGCGGTTTGGAACGCTGCGAACGGCGTGATTGATGGGTGCCTTGAGCCGAGCGGGCCGGGTGGCGTCCCCGTTGCGACGTAGCGGGCGATCGCGTTTTCGAGCAGAGCCACTTGGCAGTCGAGCATGGCGATGTCGATCTTTTGCGCCTCGCCCGTTCGTCCGCGGTGGTAGAGCGCGGCGCCGATGCTCGAGAGTGCGAAGAGACCCGCTGCGATGTCGCCGATCGATGTGCCGACGCGCGTGGGTGGGCCGCCCGGGTGGCCGGTCAGGCTCATCACGCCGCCCATGCCTTGGACGACCATGTCGTAGGCGGGCTT
>CAZYGK010000270.1:0-3181 GCA_964647355.1 uncultured Flavobacteriaceae bacterium
TGGTGTTTTTCCTCACCACGTCGATCGCGCGGGCGGTGCAGGAGTTGTCGTACCGGATGCTCGACTTTTTCGAGCAGTTGGGGACGCTTGCCGAGGCGCTCGAGCTCGTCACCCAGAAGCACGAGATCGTCGATAAGCCCGGCGCGAAGCCGCTTGCCGTGGCTAAGGGCGAGATCGTGTTCGAGAACATCGCCTTTTCGCATGCGGACGGGCATCCGGTGTTTCAGGGCCTGAACTTGCGCATCAAGGCCGGCGAGAAGGTCGGGCTTGTCGGCAAGTCGGGCGCCGGGAAATCGACGCTGGTGAAGCTGCTGCGCCGCCAATTCGAACCGCAAGGCGGGCGCATTCTGATCGACGGGCAGGACGTCGCCGACGTGACGTGGGACTCCGTTAATGAGGCGATCGCCGAAGTGCAACAGATGCCCGGCGTGTTCCACCGCCCGGTGCGCGATAATATCCGCTACTCGAAGCCAGATGCGGACGAGCGGCTCGTCGTCTCCGCCGCGAAGGATGCGCATGCGCACGATTTCATCACGAACCGCGAGGCGGGTTACGACACGATCGTGGGCGAGCAGGGGATCAAGCTTTCGGGGGGCGAGAGGCAGAGGGTTGCGATCGCGCGGGCGCTTGTGAAGGACGCGCGGATTCTGGTGCTCGACGAGGCGACGTCCTCACTCGATTCCGAAAGCGAGCATCTGATCCAAGAGGCGCTGTTCGAGCTAATGAAGGGGCGTACGGTTATCGCTATCGCGCACCGGCTTTCGACGATCGTGGGGATGGACCGGATCGTCTATCTCGAGAACGGGCGTATCATCGAGCAGGGCAATCACGGCGAGCTTCTGGCGCGCGGCGGGCCTTATGCGCAGCTGTGGAACCGGCAGGTCGGCGGGTTCATCGACGCGGCGTGAGCGTCAACGGTTCGCCCTTCTTCTGCTTCGCTTTGATTTCGGCGATCGTCGTTTCGATCGCTTTCAGGCGTTCGGGGCCGGTCGGATGGGTCGCGGCGACCGACTTTCCCTTCATCGCATCGTTGAGGCGCTTCCAGAAGGCGCTGGCTTTTTCGATGTCGTAGCCGGCGCGGGCCATGAATATGAGGCCGGCGCGGTCGGCTTCCTTCTCGTACTGTACCGAGAACGGGCGGTTGACGGTGGCGGCGACCGCCGTGCCGATCGCCGACTTCGCGAAGGCGTCGAGCAGGCTGCCGGGGGCAGGCTTGGCGGTCTTCACGAGTTCCAGATGGCGCATCACATTGTGCGCGAGTTCGTGGCCTAGGATTAGCGCGATCTCGTCGTCGGACGTCGTGTGTTTCAGCAACCCCGATGTGATGGCGAGGACGGTGCCGTCGGCGGCGGCGTTTTCGTCGTCGCTGCGCACTAGCAGAGTCGGGAACTCGCAGACGGTTTCGGGCGCGACCGCGACGTCGCTGCCGCCCTTGAAGGTGAGGCGGACGGGGCCTCGACCGGCCGCGCTTGCGGTGCGCGCGATGTAGCGCTCAGTGGCGCCCTTGCCTTCGCCGATGGTCTCGCCGTTCACGTGAGTGACGATCGCGCCGTTGTCGATGCCCGCTGTTGCGGCGGGTGCGCCTTCGACGGCGAGCGCGACGGTGACGGCGTTCGTGAGGCTGAAATCGCCGGTCAGGCGAGCGCGATCATCGGCGTTCGGGAAGTTCGCAAGCGACCACACGACGAGGCCGATGTCGGGCTTCGTTTGTTTGCGTTCGGCGCAGTCCGCGGCCGCTGCCTTACGCAAGCGGAAACCCACGCGTTCGACGCGGGCGCGATCGGACATGTATTTCACGAGGTTGCCGGTGACGCTGGCTGTCGTCGGGGCCTTCGTGATCGGCGGTTCGCGCGCGGGATCGCCGGCGCAGGCTGCGAGGGCAAGCGCGGCGAGCAACAGGAGCAATCTTGAACGCGTCATCAGGCGGCTCAATCGAGTTGGTAGGTCAACGACTTGAGGTAGGCGGTTTCGGGGAGCATAGGGTGCACCGGATGGTCGGGCGCCGCACCTGCCGCTCGGATCAGGCGGGCCGTGCGATCTGCGCGCGAAATGCCCAGCGCGCATTCGGTTTGGAAGCGAGCGGCGTCGATTGCGTGGCTGCAGGAGGCGAGCGTTAGGAATCCGCCGGGGGCGACGAGCGGCGCTGCAAGGCGCGCGAGTTTGCGGTAGCCGCGCGCGCCGGATTCCAGGTCTTTCTTCGAACGGGCGAACGGCGGCGGATCGCAAGAGACGATGTCGAAGCGTTCGCCGGTGGGGCGGATTTCTTCGAGTTCTTCCATCACGTCGCAGCGGCGGCACTCGGCGTCGAGAGTGTTCGCTTTGGCGGTGGTAGCAGCGGCGTCGAGCGCTGATTGTGAGGAGTCCATAAGAACGACAGATTTCGCACCGGCTTTGGCGGCGCCCAAGCCCAGCGCGCCCAGATAGCTGAACGCGTCGAGGACGGTTGCGCCTTTGCTGAGCGCGATGAGGAAGGCGCGGTTGTCGTGCTGATCGAAGAACCAGCCGGTCTTCTGGCCGTTGATCGGGTCGATGATGTGGCGGATGCCGGCCTCTTCGACGTACACGCCGCCGGTGAGATCGCCGTGCGCGACGCGGACGTCGTCTTTCAGGCCTTCATGGGCGCGGGAGGGTGCGTCGCTTTTGACGACGATGGCGCGCGGTTTGAATTCGGCCTTGAGGGCCTCGATCCAGTGCGGTTCCAGCGCGTCCATGCCGGCCGTGCCCGACTGCACGACAAACACGTCGTCGAAGCGGTCGATGACGAGGCCGGGGCAGCCATCGGCTTCGGCGTGAATTAGGCGGTAGTAGGGTCTTGCGAACAGCTTTTCGCGCAGCGCCTTTGCGCGGTCGAAGCGGTCGCGGAAGAACGCCGCGTCGATCTTGGCGCCGGTTTCGCGGGAGAGGACGCGGGCGGCAATGAGGCTGTGCGGATTGAAGTAGGCGGTGCCGAGGTTCGCGTCCTTTGCGTCGACGAGGTCCACCAGCGTGCCGGGCTTTAGCGCCTTTACCGCGGCGCTCATGGCGGCAATTTCGTTCGAGTACGCCCATGGCGCGCCCGATCTTAAGCGCGCGTCGTGTTTGGGTTGAAGGCGGACTTTGGGGCGTGCCGTCACAGCATCGCCGCGAGGACGCGGTCCGGCGGCTTGTGGCCGTCGGCGAAGGTCTTGATGTTGATGATGAC
>CAZYGK010000271.1:0-3153 GCA_964647355.1 uncultured Flavobacteriaceae bacterium
GCAAGGAGGCTCACGGCCGCCAGCGAAGAGGGGGAAAGGCGGAGCGTCATCTCGGGGTCTCGTTTACTGGGGCGTTGGGGTGGGAGTGGGCGGCGACGGCGGTGCCGGCGCCGGAATAATGGGATCGGGACCAAGCAGCGAACCGGTCCCCGGCGCAGGTGCCGGCGGTTGCAACAACAGAGGTCCGCTTTCGGTGCCCGGCTGCGGCAGCAACAGCGACGCAGCCGGCGACTTCATGTCGGAGTACTTCAGGCCGGTTCGAATGAGCGCGAGCATCTCGTAAGAGCGCCGCTTGGTGCCGTCGGCAACGCCCGGCGCCTTTTGAATCTCGTCGTAGAGCTTCGTCGCTTCCTCCGCCTTGCCCGACCGCCACGCGGCGTAGGCAAGCAATTCCTTGGCCTGGAGCGCCCACGGGCCGCTGCCGTTTGCGACCGGATCGAGTTTTTTCTTCACGTTGTCGTACGACTCGAGTTCCACCAAGAACACGCTGGCGCGCACGATCGCGAAGTCGCGAAACAACGCCGAGCTTTCGGTTTTGGCGACAGAGTCGTAAATCACGATCGCCGCCTTGACGTCGCCGCCTTGCGCGCGCAACCCGGCCTCCTGAAGCTTCGCCAGCACCGGATAGGCGCCGCTTCCCTCAACCGCGAGCTTCGCGAGCCGGTCGCCCGCCTCTTTTTCGTTGCCGGATTTGCGCAACAGCTCGCCGGCTATCTCTAGCTCGCGCGACGACTTCTCGACCTGCAGGCCGTGCCAGTAGGACCAAGCCTGATACCCGGCCACGCCAAGAACCAGGGCCGCAACGCCTCCAATGATCGGCAGGCGGTAATTTTTCCAGAAATCCGTCAATTGCTGTTGGCGGTATTCTTCCTGGACTTCTTGGAAAATGTCGCTCACGCGCGGCCTTCAAAACGGGGCGGAAACTGCCGCCAATGGCTGGAATTGAGCGCGGGACATTAGCCATGTTGGTGTGGGGTCGCAACTTGGCGCAATCGCCCGAGGTGCGATTCGAAGATCCGTCCCGAACCCGCTTGATTTGACCGCCGCCAAGCGCTCCAAAGGTTACCAACTTCTTAACGAGACGGCGCGCCCCGCCGATTCCGTGTGGGCCGGCATCCGTTTTCGAAAGGAGACCGGGCTTGAACTGTTGATCTGCTGCCACCCGAAACGCCTGGCTTGAGACCCAGCGCGGTAACCATTTTTTTCGCCAAAACACTAGTCTCTCCACAGGTTCCGCAACCCGGGCGCGGCAGGCGTTTCGAGACGGGTCGCTACTTATAGGTGTGTCCCCCAGGTCACGGCGCAAGAACATGTGTCTTCGCTGCAAGGGTCCGACAATCTTTCCCGCCGACAATTGCGATTAACGTCGAGTCATTCGACATTGCAGTTGACGAAGGCTCGAAAGCGGTTGGACCGGAAGGTCCTTGGGGCTCAGAGCCAAACAACGGGGCTAAAGCACGATGAAGCGTGCGATGACCATACTGGCGGTTGCAGCGGCGGGTGCCTTCACGGCATCGACGCCCGCATTCGCCGATGAGTCGTCTGCGGCCGACCGTATCATCGCGTCCGTCTACGCCGATCTCGGCATGACCGCGAGAACGAACGAGCCTGAAAAGCGCGGCGGCTTCTTTGTCGGCTTGCACTCCGGTCTTGGCGCCGACACCGGCATCGCACCGATCGCAGCAGGTCTTCCGTTGCCGTTGCTCGACGAAGGCGCCGAATCGATCACCGCGAACGGCTACTACGTCTACTCGCCGGGTTGGTCGCTCGACACGTATGTCGGCGGCGGCTTCGGCAAGACGAACCTGGGCGACGAGCCGCTGCTGCTGAACGAGGCGTTCCCGCGCGGAACGTTCGCGTACCAGGGTATGGCTGGCGTGACCTACTCGTTCACGCCGTCGATGACGCTGGGTCTCGAGTACCGCTACTCGGAACAGCTGAACAACCCGATGCTGCAGCAGAACACGCTGCCGCGCGACGACCAGCGCGACCAAAGCGTGACGCTGCGCTTCGACTTCCTGCTGAACTAACAGGGTTCCTCCTTCCACGACATGGGCCGCAACTTCGCGGCCCTTTTTATTTGCACACCTCACAAGAAGCGATCGCGTTCCTCGGGCGCTGGGATGAAGCACCGATCCCGCACGCCGAACCAAGCGAGCCGGTTGCGCGCCACGATGCCGTAGATCCAATCGCGGACACCAAGCGGCAGCGCGCGACCGAACCGCGCGAACGACCACGGCAGCCCCAGTTGCTCCAGAATGCGAATTGAGGCTTCCGACTTGAAGTATGCCTGCCCCTCCGCAATGAGCACGTTCGTCTCGTAGTCGCGGGTATCGAGGCCATAGTGCCGATAGAGCGCCGCACCGAGCGCGCTTTGCGCCGCCAGCAGCCGGAACCGTTTCCCAACGTCCCGCCGCATCACGATCTGCGCAAACCGCGAGCACATCACGCACATGCCGTCGAAGACGATGACAGGCTTGTCGTCCGCGAACGCCGGCACGCTCGTGTCCCGCCGATAGCTGTAGGCCTCAACGGATCGCACGGCGAGCAACCCACCACAGGAAGAACAGGCTGACCACGGTCGCGCTGAACGTCGCGCCCAACGCAGCCTCCTTGCCGAGCCCAAGCCACACGGCGGCCCAGCTGGAGCCCACGAACACCGCAACCCCGCCGCCGACCAGCACCACCACGAAGACGAGATAGGCGACCACGAAAGGCAGCGATCGCGGCATGCGCGCGACCCGCACGCCAAACAGCAGCACAAGCACCGCCGCCGCACCAAGCATCAAATGCGTCATCGAGATCATCGCCCGCTCCCCGTAAACAGCGCCTCGTAAGCTTCGGGCTTGAACCCGACGAGGAGCTTGCCGTGGGCCTCAAGCACCGGCCGCTTGATCATCGACGGCTGCTCCAGCATCAGCGCGATCGCCCTCTTCTCGGTGAGGCCTTCCTTCTTCGCGTCAGGCAGCGTGCGAAACGTCGTGCCGGCGCGGTTCAGCAGCACCTCCCACCCCACATGCCCGGCCCACCGCTCCAGCAGCGCCCGCTCGATCCCGGCGGCTTTGTAGTCGTGAAACGCATGGGCCACTTTGTGCGCGTCGAGCCAGGCGCGCGCCTTCTTCATCGTGTCGCAGTTCTTGATGCCGTAGATCG
>CAZYGK010000272.1:0-3146 GCA_964647355.1 uncultured Flavobacteriaceae bacterium
CAGTTGATCATGATGCGCTCCTGGCCGAGCGCCGCGCGCGACTTCTTGAAGCCGTCGATTACGCTTTGCTCGTTTGTGACGTCGACTTCGCAGAAGACGCCGTCGATTTCGGCGGCGACTTTTTCGCCGCGCGCCTTATCGCGGTCGAAGATGGCGACGCGGACGCCGGTTGCGGCAAGTTCGCGGGCGGTGGCTTCGCCGAGACCAGAGGCGCCGCCGGTGATGACGGCGGTGACGGAGCGATTGAGCTGCATGGGAGCGTTTCCTTTGCTAGAATGCGTGTGGCGCTTTCTTAGCGAGGCTTGAGGCTGGACGCGATGGATTTCGGGCGGTGGTTGGTTGTCATCGGGGTCGCGCTCGTCGTGGTTGGGTTCTTGTGGCCTTACCTCGGCCGGCTGGGCCTTGGGCGGCTGCCCGGCGACATCGTGATCGAACGCGAGGGCTTTTCGCTCTATATTCCAATCACCACATGTCTCCTGGTCAGCGCCGTCGTGACGCTAGGGTTTTGGCTGTTCCGCAAATGAAGACACAGATGCCCCCACTGGAAGGCGAGATCATTCTTCCCGACCGCATGGCGCGCGACGAGCGCATCGTGCAGGAGGGATTTTGGCGCAAGCTGCGCCGGTTCGCGGGGCGCATCCCGTTCGCGGAGGATGTGGTTGCGACCTACTATTGCGCGTTCGACAGCCGCACGCCTCTTGCGGCACGCGCCGTGCTGCTCGGCGCTGTTGCCTATTTCGTGACCCCGCTCGACCTGATCCCCGACTTCATCCTGGGGCTGGGTTTCACAGACGATGCGACGGTGCTTGCGACGGCCATTGCGATCGCGGGCACGCATATCCAAGTCGAGCATCGCGAGGCGGCGCGGCGGGTGCTGCTGATCGAGCGGCGCTAGATCGGACGAGAGCGTTGGCAACGACCGGTTCGAAGGCCAAAGCCGCGCTTGCTTCGCTGGCGACCTACGCGTCTGCAAAGTTCCGGGAGGATATGGCGAAGCGGTACGGCATCGTTACCGCCGACCGCACGTTGGGCGTATCGATGCCGCAGATTCAGAAGATCGCGAAATCGCTGGGGCCTGATCACAAGCTTGCCGCCGCGCTGTGGCGGAGCCGGGTCTATGAGGGGCGGATGCTTGCGATCTATGTCGCGGAGCCTTCCCTCTTGACCACCAAAGAGATGGAGGCATGGGCGCGCGCGTTCGACAATTGGGCGGTCACGGACACAGCGTGCTTCAAGCTGTTCGATCAGTCGCCGCATGCGTGGGCTATGGCGCGCGCGTGGGTCACGCGACCGCAAGAGTTCGTGAAGCGGGCGGGGTTCGCGTTGATTGCGAGCCTCGCATTGCACACGAAGACTGGCGCGGATGCGCCGTTCTTGGAGGCGCTGACGTTGATCGAGCGCGAGGCGGCGGACGAACGCAACTTCATCAAGAAGGGCGTCAGTTGGGCGCTGCGCGCGATCGGGCAGAAGAAGAGCGCGAAGCTGAAGGCAGCGGCGCTGAACGTTGCGGAGCGTTTGGCGGCATCGACGGACTCCGGCGCCCGCTGGGCCGGGAAGGATGCGCTTCGGGCGCTGAAGAAGCGGTGAGCCCTGGAACCGCGGGCGGCCTCGCCCGCACGTTCTGACTCTCGGCGGGCTGTGCGTCGCTGATGCTAATAAGAGCGGGCGAGGCCGCCCGCGGTCCCGGGAGCGCTGCGCCGCTTCATAGTAGCGGGATCACCTTGCGTTTCAGCAGCGCCACCAGCTCCGGGTCCATGAATTCGTAGTCGTCGGGGATGTCCAGGCAGATGACGCGGCGGGAGCCGATGCTCTTGCGGAAGCGTTTGGCGAGTTTGGTGCGGTGGGATTTTTCCATGACGAAGATCAGCTCTGCCCATTCGACGAGTTCGCCGGTGAGGAGGTTGTTCGCGTCGTTGTTCAGGCCGGCGGAGTCGCATTCGATGCCAGGATGATCGGCGAAGGCTTGCTCGGCGGTCGGGCTGCGCAGGCGGTTCATGCTGCAGATGAAGAGGACGCGGGTCACGGTGCGTTGCTTCGGGCTGCTGCGAGCAACCACTCGCGGAAGGCTTTGATCTTGGGGGCGTTCTCGAGTTCGGGTGGGTAGACGAGCGAGTAGGCACTGCCGCCCGGGAGGGCGGTTGCGAACGGGCGGACGAGCCTTCCTGCGTCGAGGTCGCCTTTGACGAGGACGCTGCGGCCGAGGGCGACGCCTAGGCCTTCGATTGCGGCTTGGATAAGGAGGCCGGAATCGTCGAAGCCGGGGCCACGTGTTGCGTCCACCGTCGTGACGCCTGCCGCGCGCAGCCACATCGTCCAGTCTTCGCGGAGTTCGTCGTGCAGCAGCGTGGTGCGGGCGAGGTCGGCCGGGTCTTTGACCTGAGCGGCGAGCGAGGGGGCGCAGACGGGAAACAACTCCTCGGCCAAGAACTTGATCGTGGTGAGGCCGGGCCATTCTTCGCGGCCATAGCGGATCGCCATGTCGACATCGGGCCCCAGCGCGCCGGACTGCGCTTCAAAGGTGGCGAGCCAGACGTCGATGTTCGGGTGCTTGGCGCGGAAGGCGGCCAGGCGGGGGACAAGCCACTTGCCGGCGAACGAGGGCATGACCGCAACGGTCAGCCACCCTTGTCCGGGGTCGACGGCTTGGAGCTTGCGGCCGGCCAGGGCGAGCTGGTCCAGGGCCTGGGTGACGGCGGGCAGGAACTTCTGGGCGGCCTCTGTAAGGGCCACAGCGCGGCCTTCGCGGCGGAACAGGGGCAGACCAGCCCAATCCTCCAGAGCTTTGACCTGATGGCTGACGGCGCTCTGGGTGACGGCCAATTCATCGGCGGCCTTTGTGAAACTAAGCAATCGGGCCGCGGATTCGAAGGCACGGAGGGAGTTTAGGGGCGGAAGTCTGCGCTGCATTGGCGCATTCTATGACTTTTTCTCATGATGTCGATGAAAAGTCCTCGTTTGAATTAACGGGGGCCTGTCGCCATATTTTGGCTCAGATAAGTCATTCAACGAGAAAAGCGAGGCTTCCAATGTATAAGGCATATCCCCTGTATCTGGCTCCGCGTGATGAGCGTCACTCATCGAACCGTGGGATTTTCAGCTGGTTCTTCGGGCTTTTGTTCGGCACGCGCTGAACTTCCCCTGCTGCA
>CAZYGK010000273.1:0-3141 GCA_964647355.1 uncultured Flavobacteriaceae bacterium
CGGCCCCGACGGTTCGACGCCTTCGGCAGGAGTGGCGGCCGGTGCGCTCAACGGCAAGTCGCTCGTCGTCGTGTCGTGGGGCGGCGCCTACACGAAGAGCCAGATCGAAGCCTATCACAAGCCGTTCACGGCCAAGACCGGCGCGAAGATCAACTCGATCGACTACAACGGCGGGATCGCCGAGATCAAAACGCAGGTCGAAGCGAAGAACGTAACGTGGGACGTCGTCGACATGGAGCTCGCCGACGCGCAGCGCGCGTGCGACGAAGGGCTGCTTGAGAAGATCGACGCCGGCGTTCTGCCGGCCGCACCCGACGGGACGCCCGCCGTGCAGGACTTCATGGCGAACGGGATCACGCCGTGTGCCGTCACGACGATCGTGTTCAGCCATATCGTGGCCTACGACGACACGAAGTTCGAGGCCAAGAAGCCGACGAAGCTTGCGGATTTCTTCGACGTGAAGACGTTCCCGGGCAAGCGAGGTCTGCGCAAGACTAGCCCCAAGATCAATCTCGAGATGGCGCTTCGGGCCGACGGCGTGCCGGGAGAAAAGGTCTACGAAACGCTCGCGACGAAAGAGGGCGTCGACCGTGCGTTCCGCAAGCTCGACACGATCAAGAACAGCGTCATCTGGTGGGAAGCGGGCGCTCAGCCGCCGCAACTTCTGGCCGACGGGCAAGTGACGATGACGACGGCCTATAACGGGCGCATTTTTGACGCGCAGATCGGCGAAGGGAAGCCGTTCAAGATCATCTGGGACGGTCAACTGCAGGAACTCGACGTCCTGGGCGTCGTGAAGGGCACGAAGAACCTCGATGCGGCGTTGCAGTTCGTCGCGTTTGCGACGGACACCCAACGCCTTGCCGATCAAGCCCAATGGATTGCCTATGGTCCGGCGCGCCGTTCGTCGCTACCGCTTGTCGGCACCTACTATTCGAAGCCTGAGGTCGACATGAAGGTGCATATGCCGAACTCGGCGGAGAACGCGGCGAACGCGCTTCAGATCGACTTCCTCTGGTGGGCCGACCATCAAGAGGAGTTGAATCAACGCTGGACCGCTTGGCTCGCCAAGTAGGCGCGCCAAAACGGCGGGGACGGGGAACGTGGCGGCGGTCGAGAAGTTGAGCCTTGCGGAGCAGTTCAAGCGCTCGGGCAAAAGTGCCCGGCGCGGGACGTTTCTGCTCGTGCTGCCGCTGCTTGCGTTTCTAACCGTGACTTTCTTCCTGCCAATCTTCAACATGCTGAACCGCAGCGTCGAGGACACGACGATCGCGGACAACCTGCCCCGCGCCGCCGTGGCGTTGCGTTCGTGGAACGGCAAGGGACGACCGCCGTTCAGCGCCATCGCGGCGCTGGCTGACGACCTGGCTCGGGCACAGAAAAAGGGGACGATCGGCAAGATCGCGACACGGCTCAACTTCGAGCGGCCGGGGATGCGTTCGCTGTTGATGAAGACGGCGCGCGAAGCCGGGACGTTCGAGCCGCCCTACGCGCAGGCGTTCAACGCGGTCGACCTGCAGTGGAGCGACCCGGAGGTTTGGGGCGCGATCCGCCATGCGAGCGCCGTGCACACGTCCGGCTACTATATCGCGGCGTTCGATCAGACGCGCAAAGCCGACGGCACGCGCCTGCCCCGGCCCGAGGAGGAGCAGGTCTATCTTATGCTGTTCGAGCGGACGCTGTGGGTCGCGCTCGCCGTAACGGTGCTTTGCTTCGTGCTTGGCTATCCGCTTGCTTATTTCATTGCGCAGCAAGAGGAGAAAACGCGAAACCTGCTGCTTATTCTTGTGCTGCTGCCGTTTTGGACGTCGCTTCTCGTGCGCACGACGTCGTGGATCGCACTGCTGCAGACGAACGGGATCGTGAACGACGCGATTGCGCTGGTCGGCGGCGACGGCGCCAGGCTTGAGCTCGTACACAATATGACCGGCACGCTCATCGCGATGACGCATATCTTGCTGCCGTTCATGATCCTGCCGACCTATAGTGTGATGCTCTCCGTGCCGCCGGCCTTGACGCGCGCGGCGATGTCGCTCGGCGCGACACCCTGGACCGCATTCTGGCGCGTGTACTTCCCGATGACGTTGCCGGGGGCGGCTGCGGGCGGCTTGCTCGTGTTCATTCTAGCGCTTGGGTACTATATCACGCCGGCGCTCGTCGGCGGGAGCTCGGGGCAACTGATCTCGAACATGATCCAGTTCCATATGCAGACGTCGCTGAACTGGGGCTTGGCGGCAGCGCTCGGCGGCGTGCTGCTCAGCTGTGTGCTCGTGCTCTACATCGTCTATGCGCGGACGATCGGGCTCAACCGGTTGAGGCTCGGGTGAGCGCCATGGCCGAACCGACGAAACAGTCCACGCAAGACACGATCGAACGTTTCCTTTCGCGCGGCTACGCCTATCTGGTGCTTGTGTTTTTGATCGCGCCGCTCGCTGTGATCGTGCCGTTGTCGTTCAATGCGGAGCCCTATTTCACGTTCACGTCGAAGATGCTGACGCTGAACCCGGAAGGCTTCTCGCTCCGCTGGTATCGCGACATCGTCGAGAATCCGCAGTGGCTTGAGGCGATCGGGAACAGCCTCATCATCGCGCTTGCGTCGACGTTCTTGGCCACCGTGCTGGGCACGTTAGCGGCGGTGGGTCTCGCGCGTTCGAACATGCCGTTCCGCGACTTCTTCATGGCACTGCTTATCTCGCCGCTCGTCGTGCCGATCGTGATCGCGGCGGCGGGGATGTACTTCTTCTATTCGAGCGTGGGGCTGACGCAGTCGCATCTCGGCATCATCTTGGCGCACACGACTTTGGGCGTGCCGTTCGTGGTGATCACGATGACGGCGACGCTGTCGGGATTCGACCGCAACCTGATCAAGGCGGCCGGCAGCCTCGGCGCGGACCCGATCACGGCGTTCTTCCGCGTGACGCTGCCGTTGGTCGCGCCGGGCATGATCTCAGGCGCGCTGTTCGCATTCGCAGCCTCGTTCGACGAGGTGGTGACGGTGCTGTTCCTGGGCGGACCGGAGCAGCGCACGATCCCGCGTCAGATGTGGTCCGGCATCCGCGAACAGATCAGCCCGACGATCCTTGCGGTCGCAACGCTGCTCATCATCTTCTCGTCGCTGCTGTTGCTCGCGGTCGAGATGCT
>CAZYGK010000274.1:0-3105 GCA_964647355.1 uncultured Flavobacteriaceae bacterium
CCGTCGCCGTAATCGTTTGCGTCCCATACGAGGTCCCGTTCGTGCCGTTCGGCAAGGAGACCGGATTGACCACAATCGCATCGTACACCGTCACCGTATAGGCGCGCGAGCCGGTGTTGCTCGCATTGTCGGTCACCTGAACCGTGAAGTTATAAGTGCCGGCAACCGATGTCGTGCCCGTGATCGCGCCGGTGCCTGCTGCCAGCGACAAGCCCGTCGGCAAGCTGCCCGCAGTGACCGCAAAATTCGTGTACGTACCCGAACCGCCCGATGCTGTGATCGTCTGCGAATAAGACGTCCCCGTTGTGCCGTTCGGCAGCGACGATGGACTCACCGTGATCGGCGTGTAGATCACGACCGTATAGGCGCGCGTTCCCGTATTGTTGTTCGTGTCCGTGCCCGCGACGGTAAAGTTGTAGGTGCCGGCAACCGTTGGCGTACCGCTGAGCGCACCCCCACTCGCGAGCGTCATGCCTGTCGGCAACGCACCCGCCGTCACGGCGAACGTGTTCGCACCAATGCCGCCCGTGGCGGTGATCGCTTGCGAGTAGGCGGTCCCGGTGGTCCCGCTAGGTAGCGACGTTGGGCTCAACGTCAGAGTCGCTTGCGTGACGGTAATCGTATAAGTCGCGTTGCCGGCCGCTCCGGAACTGCTGGTCGACCTCACCATGAACGTGTAGGTGCCGGCCGTCGTCGGCAGACCGCTGATCGCACCGCCCGAGCTAAGCGACAATCCCGGCGGCAACGAACCGCTGACGAGAGAATATGTGTACGGGCTTGTGCCGCCGGACGACGTGATCGTGCTGCTGTAATTTGCGGCGGTGGACGCCGCCGTCGTAATCGCGCTCAGCGTAACCGAGCACTCGTTGCCCGGACTCGCGGTCACATTCAGGGCGAAATCTTTGTTCGGAACGAAATCGGCGATGGTTCCGGTGTTCGACACAATCCGGACGTCGAACGAATGATTGCCGTTTGACACGCCGCAATCCACCGTACCGCTGACGACGCCGCTGCTCGACAAGGATAGACCCAACGGCAACGTCGTGCCGTTCAGCAGCGAGAACGTGTAGGGAGCACCGCCACCGCCCGAAGGCACGATTGTATGCGAGTACGAGACGCCGCGCTGAGCTTGCGGCAAGTTCACATCGACCGTGATGCCATTGACGGTCTTGTCCGCCGCGAACGCGGGAGCCGCCGAGAGAAGCAGTACAATGAGGGACAGCATCAGCGCGCGAGCGCGCGCCGAAAATCCAGTGGACATTTGAACACCCGTTCTCTGTGACGAGCCGGGGGTTCAACCGCACGAGCAACCTTGTGAGCATCTGCAGTTGGTGAGCCACTGCAGAAAGGGTGAGCGTGCTCTCGCGGTCGAATTTTCCTTCGGCGCCAATCACATGCCGGGAATCTATATCCGCACAATTTAAGAAGAATTATATCCGAGACGTTAAGAGAGAATTCCTAACGAACGGCGCAAATCACCAAAAAAACGCGCTGCCACGTAAACGATTTTGCCAGCCATGGCAGCCTAAATACGGTGCCACTATGGACGGTAGGCTGCACCGCGCACCCCCGGAGCGCGCAACGGCGCCGCCAGATTGGCAAACTGGCACAGCACTTTTCGCGTATCCCGCGGGTCGATGATCTCTTCGATGCCGAACTTCTCCGCCGTGCGAAACGGCGAACGCACGCGGTTCAAGCGCTCGTCGATCTCCGCGCGCAACTTCACCGGATCTTCCGCCGCTTCGAGATCGCGCCGGTAGGCCGCTTCGATACCGCCTTCGAGCGGCAGCGAACCCCAATCGCCCGACGGCCACGCATAGCGAAACGGCAAACGCGATGCATTGCTCATCGCAGCGCCCGCAACGCCGAACGCTTTGCGCACGAGGATCGTGCACCACGGCCCGGTCGCTTGATAGATCGCAGCGAGTGCGCGTGCGCCATGCCGGATCGTCGCCGCCTGCTCTGCTTCAAGCCCGATGCGAAACCCCGGAATGTCAACGAAGTGCACGACCGGTAGATGGAACGTCTCCGCGAAATCGAGAAAGCGCGTGACCTTCAAACTCGACTCCGCCGTCCACGCGCCGCCGTAGACGTACGGATCGCTGGCGACGATTGCGACCGGCCATCCGTCGAGCCGCGCGAGGCCCGTAATCGACGAACGCCCATGCCCGCGCCCGATCTCGAAGAACGAACCTTTGTCGACGACCGCCTCGACGATCGTACGCATCTTGTAGACCTGCCGCCGCGACTGCGGCACGATCTTGATCAGCGCCTCTTCACGCCGCGCCGGATCGTCCGTCTGCGGCCCGCGCGGCGGCAACTCGAACACCGACGGCGGCAGGTAGGACAGGAAACGCCGCGCCCGCGCAAAACCTTCGGCCTCACTCTCGACCTCATCGTCGATCGCGCCGTTCTTCGTGTGAATGCCCGAGCCGCCGAGTTCCTCCTTCGTGAGGTCCTCCCCCGCCTGCTTCACCACGGGCGGCCCCGCGATGAACATCTGCGCCGTGCCTTTGACGATCATCGAATAATGGCTCGTCACCACCTTCGCGGCGCCAAGCCCTGCCACCGAACCGAGCGCGAGCGCCACGACCGGCACCGTCGCCAAGTTCGCGACCACCGTTTCCCACGCCGGATTGGCCGGGACATAGGTGTATCCCGTTTGCTCGTAGGTTTTCACCGAGCCGCCGCCACCGGACCCATCGACGAGCCGGATCATCGGCAGCCGCAGTTCCAGCGCCATTTGCTCGGCAACTTCCAACTTCCGCTTGCCGGAAAAGTCGGCCGACCCGCCCCGCACCGTGAAGTCGTCGCCGGCCACGACCACCGGCCGCCCGTCGATCAACCCGCGCCCGAAGATAAACGGCACAGGCGTAAAGCCGGTCATCTCGCCGTTCGCCCCGTACTCGGCCGCACCCGTCACCGACCCGACCTCATGAAACGAACCGGGATCGAGCAGCGCATCGACCCGCTCGCGCACGGTAAGCTTGCCGAGCGAGCGATGCTTCGCCACCCGCTCGGACCCGCCCATCTCCCGCGCGAGCGCTTGGCGCCGGCGCAGTTCTTCGACGTCCTTCTCCCAGCTCATGCCGCGCGCTTCTTCTC
>CAZYGK010000275.1:0-3094 GCA_964647355.1 uncultured Flavobacteriaceae bacterium
GTGCAAATCGCTGACCGGGAGGCTGTTTTGCCAGCCGAGGCAATGGACATTGCGCAGCGATTTTCGGGAATGTGGGTAGGGCCTAACGGCTAACGGAGGAGGCGGCGCGGTGAATATCGTTCCTAGGCTGCTTGCGTTGTTGAATACCTCCGAACTGATCGGAGCGTTTGCCCGCATGGTCGGCGAGAGCGAAGCTTCGACGCGTAAGGGCGTCGCGGCGGCGGTACCCTGCGTCTTGGGCGCCCTGATCGCCAGAGGCGCGACCGAGAACGGAGCGGCCTCGCTCATCCGCTTAATGCATGAGCATAAGATCGACGGCAGCATGCTCGATGAACTTGCGCTGTTGTTCGGCGGGCGCGGGCAGGCGGCACAGCTCGACATCGGCAATTCGATACTCAACGCGATCGCGGGCGACAAGGTGCTTGGTCTGATGCGCCTTGTCGGCGCGACGTCGGAGATGCCGGGCGCGAGCGCCGGCAAGCTACTCGCTTTGGTCCTGCCGGTCGTGCTCGGTGGCGTTGCTACGGCCGCGCCCGACGAGGGATATTCGCCGGCATCGCTTGCGGCGTTTCTCGCACAGCAGAAGAACTACCTCGGCCCGTTTGCACCTGCGGGTCTCGCCGACACGTTGGAACTCGGTGTGCTTGGGGAGACCGAGCCGCCGACGGTCGTCAAGGTGCGTCCGATGGCCGGCGGCACTGCAGCGCGCGAGACGGTTGGCGCCGTCATGACGCCGAGTTTCTTGCAGCTGGCTTGGCCTTGGGTTTTGCTTACGGCGCTTCTGTTGTTGGCGCTCTTCGGGCTTCGTTCATGCCTGTCGGGTGAGGCGCAGCCGCCGGTTGGCGAGGCGCCTGTTGTTTCCGAACCGGAACCTGTTGCGGCGGAACCGGCTGCGGAGCCCACGCAAATTACGCTGCCGAGCGGGAGCGTGCTCGCGGTGCCGCCCGGCTCGGTCGGGGACAATCTCTACAACTTCTTGGCCGGCGAGGAGGCCGGGTCGAAGACATTTCTGTTCGACGGGCTGACGTTCGAGTCCGGCCGCGCGACGCTCGATGCGCGTTCGCAAGAGACGATCGCGGCTATCGCCGAGATCTTGAAGGCGTTCGGTACGGTGACCGTGTCGGTCGACGGCTACACGGACAACACCGGATCGCGCGAGGCCAATCTGCGGCTTTCCGCGGCGCGGGCGCAGCAGGTGATGGCGGCGCTTGCCGCAGCGGGGATCGATGCGTCGCGCATGGCGGCGGCCGGCCACGCCGACGACAGTCCGGTTGCCGATAACGCGACCGAAGAAGGCCGGGCGCAGAACCGGCGGACCGAGCTTACGGCGACAAAGAACTAGGCCGCGTTACTTCAGTTCGATCGTGCGCCGGTAGCGGGGCGGCTTGCGGACCTTGGTGCGCTGCTCGAACGCGTAGGCGAGCGCGAGCAGCTTTGCCTCGGACCAGGCGGTGCCGATGAACGACAGGCCGACGGGCAAGCCCATCGTCTCGCCCATCGGCACGGTGATGTGCGGGTAACCGGCGACCGCGGGTAGTGTGGTCGAACTGCCCAGAAAGTGATCGCCGTTCACAACGTCCGTTGTCCAAGCGGGGCCACCGGTTGGCGCCACCAGCGCATCGAGGTTGGCATCGGCGAGCATCTTGTCGATGCCCTCTGCGGCCGCGCGCTTCGTCTTGGCGGCGAGATCAAGGTCGCTTGCTTCGTTGGTGCCCGATGTCTTTTCCGCTGCCTCGAACAGGTCCTGACCGAAATACGCGCGCTCAGCCGGGGTGTTGGCGTTGAAAGCGATAACGTCGGCCAGCGTTCGCGTTTTCACGGCCGCGGGGAGCGTGGCCAAATAGGCGTTCAGGTCCACCTTCAGGTCATGAAGCAGGATCGTGAATTCGTCCTTGCCGATTTGGTCGAGCGGTTCGAACTTGTCTATCTCGACGATTGTGGCGCCGGCTTGCTTCATCGTGTCGATCGCCCGTGCAAATGCCGCATCGGTGCTCTCGTGGTAGCCTTTCAGGAAGTTCAAAACGCCAATTCGTTTGCCCGCAAGTGCTCCTGTCTCCAGCGCCTTCGTGTAGTCGCTCTTGCGCGTGTCGGCGTCTTTGGTGTCCGGGTCGGCCGGGTCTGAGCCCGCCATGACCGATAGCAGGAGCGCCGCGTCGGCGACGGAGCGCGTCATCGGGCCGACCGTGTCCTGGTTGTGGCTGATCGGTACGACGTTCGTGCGCGAGATCAAGCCCACGGTCGGCTTCATGCCGACGAGACCCGCAACGGATGCGGGGCAAATTACTGAGCCGTCGGTCTCGGTGCCGATCGCGGCAGCGGCTAGGTAGGCTGCGGCGGCTGTTCCGGAGCCCGAGCTTGAGCCGCATGGGTTGCGGTCGAGGATGTATGGGTTCTTGGTGAAGCCGCCGGCCGCGCTCCAACCGCTGATCGAGCGCGACGAGCGGATGTTCGCCCACTCCGACAAGTTCGTCTTGCCGAGGACGATTGCGCCGGCCGCCCGGAGGCGGGCGACGAGCGGCGCATCTCGGCCGGTGAGATTGTCCTTGAGCGCCAGCGAGCCAGCGGTCGTCGCGATCGGGTCCGCCGTTTCGATGTTGTCTTTGAAGAGGATCGGAATGCCGTGCAAAGGTCCGCGGATGCGACCTGCTTTGCGCTCCGCATCAAGGCTACGCGCATCCGCGAGCGCGTTCGGATTGAGCGACAAGACGCTGTTCAGCGCGGGACCCGCCTTGTCAACTTTCTCGATACGGACGAGAAAGCCCGTGACGAGCTTCACCGATGTGGTCTTGCGCTCGGCCAGATCGCGAGCAAGTTCCGCGATGGATTTTTCGGCGGGTGGAGCGGGTGTGGGGGTTGGACGCGCCGCCGTTTCGTTCACCAGGTAAGCTAGGCTCAAGGCGGCAAGCGCTGCGCGTAGAATTCGGGTCATCGTCTCTCCGGTCTTGAGCCGGTCGTTGGCATTGTGGGCGGTTCTGGGTGTGTCCAGCGACCTCATGGGCTTCACAGGCCCCGGGCTCAATGGTATCAGTTCGGTGGCCTTCGCGGGTGTAGCTCAATGGTAGAGCAGAAGCTTCCCAAGCTTACGACGAGGGTT